>JANXNW010000063.1 GCA_025353905.1 Hymenobacter sp. | reverse complement strand
CTGCACCTGCATCTGGGGCCGGATGCGGAAGCGGGGTTGGCAAGTGTGTTGCGGGAATTGTCGGGGGCGTTAGGACATTTGGGTTGAGTAGTTCCCGCAGAGGTTCGCAGAGGGAAAGCGCGGAGGTTCGCAGAGCTTGTCATTCCACCTCTGCGAACCTCCGCGTTTTTCCTCCGCGAACCTCTGCGGGAAATTACGTCTGACTTTTTACCCTAATCCTGGTTACTAAAAATAAAAAGACTATGGCACTCGACATGATGGGCATGATGGGCAAGGTGAAGGAGCTGCAAGAGAAGATGCAGCAGGCCCAGGGCGAGCTACAGCACCTGACGGCCACCGGCGAGGCGGGCGGCGGCCTCGTCAAAGCCACCGCCAACGGCCACCGCGCCCTGCTGAAGCTCGAAATCGACCCTTCGCTGCTCACACCCGAAGACCGCGACATGCTGCCCGACCTGGTGGTGGCCGCCGTGAACAAAGCCCTCGAAGCCGCCGCCGAGCTGGCCCGCCAGGAGTTGCAACGCCAAACCAGCGGCCTCATGCCCAACCTGCCGGGCCTGGATTTGAGTAGTTTTGGGGCGTAAAGGAGGATTAAAGATGAAGGATTAGGGACTAAAGAATAAGGACTGTGCAAGAATCTGGTGCTTCGACTTCCGTCCCTCATCCCTCATCCTTAATCCCCAATCCTTCCGTCGCCATCGTCATCCTCAACTACAACGGGGCGCATTTTCTGCGGCAATTCCTGCCCGGTGTGCTTGCCCACGCGGCCGGCGCGCGGGTCATCGTGGCCGATAACGCCTCGACCGACGACTCCAGGGCGCTGCTGAGACGGGAGTTTCCGGCGGTCGAGCGGCTGGAGTTTGCCGAGAACCTGGGCTTTTGCCGGGGCTACAACCGGGCTTTGGAGTTGATTGAGGCCGAATATTTCGTGCTGTTGAATTCGGACGTGGCCGTGCGCCCCGGCTGGCTGCCGCCACTACTCCGGCTGCTGACGGACAACCCACGCATCGCCGCCGCCCAGCCCAAAATCCTCGCCCAGACAGACCCCACGCACTTCGAGTACGCCGGGGCGGGCGGCGGCTACCTCGATAAGCTGGCGTACCCGTTTTGCCGGGGCCGGCTCTTCGACACGCTCGAACGAGACACGGGCCAGTACGACGACGCGCGCCCCGTGGCCTGGGCCAGCGGGGCCTGCTGCCTGGTGCGGGCCAGCGCCTGGCGCGCGCTCGGCGGCCTGGAGCCGGCGTTTTTCGCCCACATGGAAGAAATAGATTTTTGCTGGCGCGCCCAGAACGCGGGCTACGACATCTGGTACGCAGGCGGGGCGAGCGTCGTGGAACACGTCGGGGGCGGCACGCTGCCCACCGGCAGCCCCCGCAAGACGTTTCTCAACTTCCGCAACGGCCTGGCCCTGCTCTACAAAAACGCCGCCCCCGGGGAGCTGGCCGGGCCGCTGCTGCTGCGCCTCGTCCTTGACGGCGCGGCCGGGCTGCGATTTCTGGCGGCCGGGCAAGTGGGCAGTTTCTGGGCCGTGCTGCGGGCACACTTCAGCTTCTACGGTAATTGGGGCTACTGGCAGCGGCAGCGGGCGGCGGCGCGGCCCCGGCTGCGGGCGGCCGAGCGGACGGGCGTGTAC
>JANXNW010000051.1 GCA_025353905.1 Hymenobacter sp. | reverse complement strand
CGCTGCGCTCGCAATGACGGACGTTTTGAGTAAGCCCTATTCCCTCATCCCTACTCACACTGCCCGGTAGCCGATGCCGCGCACGGTTTCGATAAAGTCGGCCGAGCCGAACTCATTCAGCTTTTTGCGCACGTTCTTGATGTGGACGTCGATGTAGTTCGAGTCGGCGTCGTCTTCGAGCACGTTGCCCCAGAGGTGCTCACCGAGCTGCAGGCGGGTGAGCACCCGGCCGCGGTGCAGCAGCAGGTAGTGGAGCAGGTCGAATTCTTTTTTGGTGACGGGCACTTCGGGACCGGGCGCGTCGGGGGTGCTGCCGTGGCGCAGGGTGCGAGCGGTGAGGTCGAGCACGAAGCCGTCACCGAAGCTGATTTCGGCCCGCTTGAGCCCAAACTTGCGCCGGGTAATGGCCTGCATCCGGCTGGTAAGCTCCAGCAGCGAGAAGGGCTTGGGCAGGTAGTCGTCGGCCCCGAGGTCGAGGCCGCGGATGCGGTCGTTGAGCGCGCCACGGGCGGTAAGGACGATGAACGACGCCTCGGATTTCTCGCTGGCCTTGACTTCGCGCAGCAAATCCAGGCCATCGCCGCCGGGCAGGCCCAGGTCGAGCAGCACGAAATCGTAGGAATTGACGAAGAGTTTTTCGTGGCCCTCGGCGTAGGTGTAGGCTGAGTCCACGAGGTACTGAGCCTGGGTCAGGAACTTACGCATCTCCTGGTGGAGGGCTTTTTCATCTTCAACGAGCAGCACGTGCATGGCGGCAAGGGGCTAATAGCGGGACCAAAAAAAATAGGAACAAGGCCGAATTTAGGACAACATACGGTACGCGCCCCTGTGAAACCCATGAAGCGCCGGCCGGGTCGGGCTTATACTTGCGCCATGAAGCTTTATTTTTCTCGCCCGAGAGCCCGTACGGCGGCTATTCCGGCACTGCGGTTGGCCCTGGCATTGGCCCTGGGGTTGACCTTGGCCGGAGCCCTGCCAGCTGCCGCCCAACACCGCGCCGGCCGCCGCTCAGCCAGAGCGGCGACTGGTGCTACCCCACTCAAGCCCGTCGCCCCCGCAACTGCCGCGCCCGCCGCCGCCCCGTCCGACTCGCTGGCCCTGCGCCGCGTCTACGACGAGGCCCTGCTACGGGGCCAGAGCTACGATAACCTGCGCTACCTCTGCGAAACTATTGGCCCGCGCTTGTCGGGCTCGGCGCAGGCGGCGCAGGCCGTGGCCTGGGCCAAGCTCACGATGGAAAAGGCCGGCTGCTTCGACCGCGTGTTTCTGCAGTCCTGCCTGGTGCCGCACTGGGTGCGCGGCGCCCCGGAAAAAGGCCAGATACTGGGCAACAAAGGCAAGCGGCTGCCGGCGGCCGTGTGCGCGCTCGGCGGCTCGGTGCCCACGCCCGGCGCCAAGCCGCTGCGCGCCGGCGTGGTCGAAGTGCGCAGCCTGGCCGAGCTGCGCGCTTTGCCCGAAGCGGCCGTGCGCGGCCGGTTCGTGTTTTTCAACCGGCCCTTCGACGATGCCCTCATCGAGCCCGGCCAGGCGTATGGACGCGCCGGCGACCAGCGCCGCGCCGGTCCCGCCGAAGCCGGCCGGCGCGGCGCGGTGGGCGCGCTCGTGCGCTCGCTCACCAGCGCCCACGACGACTACCCCCACACCGGGGCCACCGACTACGGCCCCGCCGACGCGCCCCGGGTGCCGGCCGCCGCCCTGAGCACGCTCGCCGCCGACCAGCTCAGCCAGCTACTCGCCGCCAACCCCGGCCTGGAGTTTGAGCTCACCCTGAGCTGCCAGACGCTGGCCGACGAGCCGAGCTTCAACGTGGTGGGCGAGCTGCGCGGCACCACGCTGCCGCAGGAAATTATCAGCGTCGGTGGCCACCTCGATTCCTGGGACCTGGCCCAGGGCGCGCACGACGACGGCACGGGCGTGGTGCAGAGCCTCGAAGCCGTGCGCCTGCTGCGCGCCGCCGGCCTGCGCCCCGAGCGTACCGTGCGGGTGGTGTTTTTTATGAACGAGGAAAACGGCACCCGCGGGGCCAACGCCTACGCGGACCTCGCCAAGCAAAACCACGAAACCCACCTGGCGGCTATCGAGAGCGACGGCGGGGGCTTTACGCCGCGCGGCTTCACCATCGAAGCCACGCCCGCCCGCCAGGCCAAAGTAGCGGCCTGGGGCAAGCTGCTGGCACCTTACCACGCCGACGGCCTGGTGGCCGGCCACGCCGGCACCGATGTCGAGCCGCTCACCGCCGCCGTGCAGCCACTGGCCCTGTTTGGTTTCGACGGCGACTCGCAGCGCTACTTCGACCTGCACCACACCGCCGCCGACACGTTCGATAAAGTCCACCGCCGCGAGCTGGAGCTGGGCGGAGCCGCCATGGCGTCCCTGATTTACCTGCTCAGCAAGTATGGTCTGTGAGTCGGCAGCCGGGTTTTGCCAGGTAAGCTCGGCCCGCGTCAAGAGTTGGCCGACAGGTGCCAATACCGGGTTGGCAAGCCGAAAAACAAGCCACGCGAGCCGTTGGGGCCGCTGGCGTCACTTGCTTGGCATCGGCCTAACGGCGCTATTGGGCGTGAGCCTGACGTTCGCTGCTCATGCCCAAGCCACCCCCTCCGCGCCGGTTTCGGCGGGGCGCTACTGGGTGAGTTTCGCCGACAAAAATGGGGTGCGCTTCGACCCGAAAACGTATTTCACGCCGGTGGCGCGGGCGCGGCGGCGGCGGCAGGGCCTGCCGGCCGCCGACGACACCGACCGCCCCGTGCGGGCCGATTACCTGGCCGCCGTCCGCGCCGGGACTGATACGGTAACCGTCATCAGCCGCTGGCTCAACGGGGTGGCTTGCCGGGCCACGTCCGTGCAGGCCGCCGCGTTGGCCCGGCTGCCGGGCGTAGCGCGGGTGGCGGCCTGGCCCGTGGTGGGGGCGCTGGTGCCGGCGGTATTTACCTCGCGCAGCTCGCCGGGCGGCACCTCACCCTCTAGCCCCCTCTCCAAAAAAGAGAAAGAGGGGGGACTAGTTTCTAGTTCTAGCTCTAAACCAGACATAAGATTAGAAACTAGGATTAGAGCTAGTCCCCCCTCTCTTTTGGAGAGGGGGTTAGGGGGTGAGGTGCCGCCCGGCGAGCCACGCAACATCCTCCCCGCCGACTACCTGCTGGCCCGCCGCCAGACGGCCGCGCTCGGCCGGGCGGCCTGCGTCGCGCGGGGTTTGCTGGGCCAGGGTGTGCGGATAGCGGTGCTCGACGTGGGTTTTCGGGGGGTGCCGACTCACGTCGCGTTTGCTGAGCTGCGGCGCGAGGGGCGCATCGCGGCCACGTACGATTTCCTGAAAAACCGCCCTGACGTGTACCGCAGCGGGGCGCATGGCACCGAGGTGCTCGGCTGCCTGGCGGGCCGCTTGCCGGGGCCGGATGCCGCTCATCCCGGCCCGGCGCTGGGCCTGGCCCCGGCCGCCACCTACTTGCTGGCCCGCACCGAAGGGGGCGCCCGCGCCCGCTACTCGGCCGAAGAAGCCTGGCTGCGGGCCGTGGAGTGGGCCGACCAGCAGGGGGCCGATATCGTCAGTTCATCGCTGGCCTACACCGAGGAGCGGTATTTCCCGGAGCAGATGGACGGGCGGCACTCGCTCATTGGGCGGGCGGCTACGCTGGCGGCCCGCAAGGGGCTGCTGGTGGTGAGCGCCGCCGGCAACGACGGCGACGACGATTGGCGGCGCATCGGCACGCCGGCCGACGCCGACTCGGTGCTCGCCGTGGGCGGCCTCGACCCGGCCACCGGCCTCGCCTTGTCCTTCAGCTCGGTGGGCCCCAGCGCCGACCGCCGCCTCAAGCCCGATGTGGCCGCCTTCGGTATCGTGCTGACAACCAGGGCCGACGGGGGCTACGAGCGGCTGGAGGGCACCTCGTTTGCCGCGCCGCTCGTGGCTGGGCTGGCCGCCTGCGCCTGGCAGCTGCGCAAAGGAAAAATGCCGGCCGGGCAGCTCTACCAGCGCCTGCGCGCGGCCGGCGAGCTCTACCCGTACTATGATTACGCCCACGGCTACGGCTGCCCGCTGGCCGCGCGCCTGTTGGCCGAAAACCCGGCTTCAGCCACGGAGCCCACGTTTGATTTCGTGGTCCACGACTCGCTGGTGGCCGTCGTGCTACGGGCCGGTGCCACGCTGCCGCCCGCCCGCCCGTTGCCACTGCTCAGCGAAGCCGACGAGCGCGCGCCCGGCGCGGCCGCCTGGCTGGGCCCTTCGGCTGAGGTTACCGCCGCCACCGACCCGCCCGTCCGCGCGCCGGGCCCGCCGCTACTGTATTGGCACCTGGCCACAACCGGCGGGGTGCTGCGTCGCTACGAGGTGCGCGCCGTGAGTCAGCGCCTGGTGGTGCAGGTGCCGCGCCGGCTGCTGCGCGGCGGCGACGTGCTGCGGGTTTGGTTTGGGAGCTACACCGGGCAGTATGCTGAGTAGTACGCGTAGTACGCGTTGTGCCTGCCAGTGCAACTACCACGCGGCGGCTGGCCTCCTTGCCAAACGACTGGCTGGGTTCCGTGGCGCTTTGTAGCATGCAGGCGGACTACAAAAGTCTTCGGACTTTTGTAGTCCTCCAACCACTCGGTTTGGTTTGATATTCAACTGCCTTCACTGCTGCTAAAATCTACCTAGAGCGGTTATCAGGTTTGCGAGCGGCAAGCACGTACACGAACTTGAATCTTGCTCTATTCGCCCGCCTGGTCGTTGTTTTTACGTACTTCTGCTTACTCGTTTTTCGGGCTGTGCCGGCTGCTGGTGTTCGGGCTGCTGCTCGCGCCCGCGCTGGCTTCGGCCCAGCAGGTGCTGCTGCAAACCGACGTGGCCCTCGATACGCTGCCCGCCCGCACGGGCCCCAACCGGGCCTGGTTCGGGCATTTGTACGCGGGCCTGGCCCCGGCCGTGGGGCCGGGAGCGGGCCTGGCCGTGCGCTACGGTCTGGCCTCGGCCGAGTGGCAGCTCGGCGGCCGACTCAAACGGCGGCTCAGCGGCGGACTGGCCTTGAGCGCCGACTTGCGCTACGCGCTGCTTCGCTATGGCTTGCCCGATGCTACCGCGCGCGCCGCGCCGCCGGTCGTGCCGGGCGCTACCAATCAGTCGCTCAGCTACCAGCAGCTGCAAGGCGAAGTCAGCCTGCGCCTCAATCCCGGCCGCGGCCGCGGCAACGCCGTGGGCACCTACCTCGATGTGCTCGCTTACGGCGGCCGCGCCCTGAGCACCCGCTACGCCTATACCCAGACGCTGCCCGGCCGCCCCACCCTGGAAGTGAGCGAGGCCAACCCCGCTTACCTGGCCCGCTGGCTGGGGGGCGTGGGCCTGCGCCTGGGCCGCAACTCGCTGGCCCTGAGCGGACGCTACCGCCTCAGCGACGCCCTGCGGCCAGTACCTGGCGTGAGCGGCCCCGCCGAGCCTCCGCGCTGGCTGCTGGGCCTGGAATGGAGCTGGTTTTAAAAGATTGCGGGGGCCGCGCGAAATAATTACCCCCGACTTAGCCATTGCGCCCCGGCTTGCGTACACGGCCCGCCGCCGAGCTTACACGGCCGAAAACATTCGTACTCATCCCCTTTTTTTACCTGCATGAAACGTAATTTTTACTCATTGAGCGTCTTACTCCTTCTGCTCGGCAGCACCAGCTGCGTTCAGATGGCCACCAGCTCGGAGCGCGCCGCGCCCACGGCCGCCGAGCCGCGCTCGCGCACGGTCTACACCCCGCCCACCACACCCGGCGCGCGCATTACGGCGGCCACGGTGCTGCACAGGGTGCAGGTCAGCCATGTTTTTTCGGACCCGGCCAGCCCCGATAACTTCGTGCTGGAGCTGCGCGGCGCGCGCGTCAGCAGCGGGCGGTTGCGCCTGCTCGTGCTCGGCAGCCGCGGTGACACCCTGTTCCAGCAGCAGCTGCCGGCCAGCGTGGTGCTGGCTGCTCCGGCCGGCCCCGCCACGCCCGTTCGCGAGCAAGAGGTAAACCTGTTGCGCGGCATGAACGAGTTTTTTGCCGGGCAAAATTTCCAACAGCCCGCGTTCGACGCCAATGCTGCCCAGCCGGCCGGCCTGAGCGGGCCCGACTGGAACCGCCTTCGCCGTAACCCGGCTGCTGTTGTTTTTCGCTTCGTGGGAGCCGACGGCCAGCCCAACCGTCTCGTGTACGGCCCGGCCAGCGCCCGCGCCGTGGTGCTGGATGGGGCCATGAGCCTGTAGCTTGTTTTTGGGCTGCTTGTTTTGGGTAGGCAGTTGAACTTGCAGAAAATAAGCAGCCCAGGACATTCAACCACAAGACTCGCGTAAGTCCTGAACCCAAAACAATTAACTAAAAACCCCCGCCCGATACTTGGCTAGAAGCCAGTCGTCGGGCGGGGGTTCTTGGTTAAGTGTAGATTGTGAACTGGGGACCGGGGCTACCACCAGCTGGTTTCGCCGCTGCGGTCGCGCGGGGGCAGCTTGGTCATCTGCTTCAACTGCATCGTTATGGTGGTGCCGGGCTTAACGGCGACCCGCTGCACCACATCCTGAAAGCCGACGTAGCTGCACGTCAGCTCGATGGGCGGCGAGCCGGCGGGCACATCCAGCTGAAAATTGCCTTGCGCGTCGGTTACGAGGTAGGTCTTGGTGCCGCTCTGGTGGATGACCGCGCCGGGCAGCGGACCCTCGGGGCACTTGATGGTCCCGCGCAGCCGCACCTGGGTCGGGCCCTCAGTGCGGACCACCGCCCCCGACGAGCGAATGGGCGGCGCCGCGGATGCGCTCAGAGTAGTTGGGGCCGAGTTGTCAGCAATCAGGGCCTGACTCTGAGCCGATAGACTCCAGGTGGTAAGTAAACCGGCTAGCAACGTAGGAGCGAAGGAGCGCATGAGCAGAAGCCTTGAAACGAATGACGTGGTAAAATTACGCGCTTTCTAGGGAATATTCCTCACTAAACTGCAATAAAAACTAGTAAAATTTACGCGGCCGTCAATAAAAAAAGTTAACTTGTTGAAAGTAAGCTTGCTATCCGCCTCAGTAAACAGACTGTTCGGCTACCAGAACCGGCTGTCGCGCAGACGCTTGCGGTGGGGCAGGCGCACATTAAGCAGCACCTCGTGGCTGCCGTTGTGAAAGGTATTGAGGCTGGATATGCCCATGTCGTAGGAATACGTGAGGTTCCAGTTATCGGTTACGCGTACGCCCACCATGCCCACGGCTGCGTCGCCCCAGCGCAGCGAGGCACCGCCCCAGAGCCAGTTCTCGTAGCGTACCCGCAGGGTGAGGTCGAGGGCGCGGGCCGTGCTCGTGACCTTGAGCAGCGCCGACGGGATGAGTGACCACTGCCGGTCGAGGCGCAGGCGCAGGCCGCCGGTCAGGTAGTAGTGGGGCTGCAAGTTGTTGTCCTGCGCGGCCGACCCAAACTGGCGAAAGTCAAGGTTGAGCTTCGAGTTCAGGACCTGCCCCACGGAGGCCCCGGCGTAGAAGTCGCGGTTGTAGAGCCAGACGCCCACCGTGGCATCGGGGGCAAACGCCACGGCCGAGCCCGTGGGGCCAGGGTTGGGCGTGGCGAAGCGCAGCTGCGCGCCATCGACGCCAAACTGCTGCACCCCCACCGATACGCCCAGGGCGAGGTGCAAAAAGCGGTTCAGGGCCACGTTGCGGGCGTACGAGCCGTAGAGGCCGGTGCGGCTCGTGGGGCCGGTTACGTCGGAATACGCCATGCCCCCTACTGCGCTGAACGAGCGCTGGCGCTGGCGCAGCATACGCCGTCGCGAAGGCAGGGCCGAGTGGATGGTGGCGTAGTAGGTGCGCGGCGCGCCTTCGAGCCCCACCCACTGCAAGCGGCTGCTGAAGCGCACGTCGGTGAACTCCTCGGTGCCCGCCACGGCCGGGTTGAGCAGGTAATTATTGTTCACGTACTGGCTCAGCTGCGCCATCTGCTGGGCCATGGCCGGGCGGCTCAGCCCCAGCAGCAGCAAGGCCAGCCCCGTCAGCCGCAGTAGCCCGGTCAGCGGCCGGCGCGCTGTCAGCCGCCCGCCGCTTCCATCCGAAAAATTAAGCATGATGCAAGACATTAAGCTAATGATAGTAAAAACTTAATAATGAAACTAGTACAGTACGGTGAGCGGCCCGTTGAAGGTGCGTCCATTGCCGAGTTTGATGACGTAGTAGTAGGTGCCGATGGGCGCTGGCCGGCCCTGGCTCGCGCCGGCCCATTCCTTGCCGGGGCCGTAGCCGCCGGTGTTGAAAACCTCGTTCCCCCAGCGGTTGAAAATCTGCACCGAGTTGTTGGGAAACTTGCCGATGCGCCCAATCACCCAGCTGTCGTTGATGCCATCGCCGTCGGGGCTGAAGGCCGACGGGATGTCGAGCGGCGGCCCCACCTTCACCGTGACCTTGCTCTCGGTCTGGCAGCTGCCCACGCTGGCTTTCAGGGTGTAGACGGTGGTGGAAGTGGGCGAGGCCAGGGGCCGCAGCGGGTCGCCGCCGGGCACGAAGCTCAGGCCGTCAGTTGGGGTCCAGGCAACCGGGAACAGGCCGTTGGCCGTGCCTTCGAGCACCACCGACTCGCCCTCGGCGATTTCCTTATCGGGGCCCGCGCTCACGACGGGCGACGGCACCACGGTAGCGCGCACTAGGTTCGAGATGGCCACCACCGGTTGGCTGCAGGTGGGTGAGGTGCCGCTCGCGCGCAGGCTTACCAGCTGCCCATCGCGCAGGGTGGCCGTGAAGCCGGGGCCCGTTTGTCCGGCCACGGGCTGGCCATCAACCAGCCATTGCAGCGCGGGGCTGGCCCCCAGGTTGGTGACCGCGCCCAGCGCGAAGCTCAGCGGCGTACTCGCGCACACTACGCCGGTGGTCAGCAAGCTGATGGTAACGCCGGGCGCTGGGCTGACTTGCAGGTTAATGATAATCTCCCCGGACAGCACCTGGCTTGGGCTGGCGCAAGCCGCGTTCGACGTCAGCTGCAGGCGCAGCCGGTCGCCGTTGGCCAGAGTGGAGGTGCTGAAGCTCAGGCCCGTGGCGCCGGCTACCGGGGCGCCATTGAGCAGCCACTGGTACTGGGGTGCGCTGCCCGTGCCGCTCGCGTTGGCCACGCTGAAGGTTTGCACCGTCCCCGCGCACACCGGCCCGGTCGCTTGCGCCTGAATGCTGACGGCCGGCACTACGGGCGCGGTAAGCGTGACGCTGACCGTAGCCGTGGGCACGTTGGTTGCGCAGCTGCCGGCGCTGGGCGTGAGCTCGACCCGCACCTGGTCGTTGTTGCTCAGGCCGGCGCTGGTATAAACCAGGCCGGTAAAAACCAGCGTGTTGTTTACGAACCAGCGCAGCGTCGGGGCCGCGCCGGCGTTGGTAAACGTCGGGGCGAACGAAAGGCTGCTGCCGGCGCACTGGGCGGGCGGCGTCGGCAGGCTGACGGTAGCGGGCGTCCCCGGCGTAATGGTCAGCGTAACCACATTCGAAAGCAGGCTGGCCACACAAGGGCCGCCGCTGCCCGCGCTCACGCGGCGGCGGAAAAAGGTGGTTTGGGCGAGCGGGCCGGGCGCGTACTCCGGGCCAGTGGCCCCGCCGATGGCCGTCCAGGTGCTGTTATCCGGCGATGATTCCCACTGGTAGGCGAAGGCACCGCCGCCGCCGCTGGCCGAAGCCGTGCTCGGCAGCAAAGCCGGCACCGCGCTGGAGCACAGGCTCTGGTTGCCGCCGATGCTGCCCGCCGCGAGCGGCACGCCCACCGAAATAGTCACCACGTTCGACGTCGCCACCGAGCAGCTGCCCGTGCCGGAGCTGACCTGCCGGCGGAAATACGTGGTCTGCGTGAGCGGTCCCGGCGCGTAGCCAAGCGCCGTAGCCCCGCTGATACTGGTCCAGGCCAGGTTGTCGGGCGAGCTCTGCCACTGGTAGGCGTACACGCCGGTGCCGCCCGTGGGCAAGCTCGTGCTGGTGAGCGGGGCCGGCGAGCCGGCGGCGCACAGCGACTGGTTGCTGTCGATTGAGCCCGCCGTCAGGCCCGGCGGCACACTCAGCGTTACGGGGTTGGAAATGGCCACCGCGCAGCCGCCCGAGCTGGCCAGGCGGCGGAGGTAGCTCGTCTGGCTCAGCGGGCCGGGCGCGTAGCCATCGGCCGTGGCCCCGTTGATATTCGTCCAGGTCGTGTTACCAGGCGAGCTTTGCCACTGGAAAGCGTAGGTGCCCGTGCCGCCCGTCGGGCCAGCTACGTTGGTGAGCGGTGCCGGCGTGGCCCCCGCGCACACGCTCTGGTCGGCGCCGATGCGGCCCGCCGTCGTGGGCGGCACCACCGTAATGGTTACCACGTTGGACGCGCCCGTGCTGCCGGCCCCGGCACCCGAAGTTGCCAGGCGGCGGAAATACGTGGTTTGCGGCAGCAGGCCGGGCGCGTAGCCGGCGGCCGTGGCCCCCACGATGTCCGTCCAGGCCAGGTTGTCGGGCGAGCTTTGCCACTGAAAGGCATAAGTGCCGATGCCGCCCGTGGGTGGGGTCAAGCTGATGAGCGCGGCAGGCGTGGAGCCCGGGCACAGGGTTTGGCTCTGGCCGACGCTGCCGCCAGCCACGTCGCCGGGCGGGGCGATGCGGATGGTGAGCACGTTGCTGAGCGCGGTCCCGCAGGTGCCGGCCGTTACCTGCCGGCGGAAGTAGGTGGTCTGAATGAGCGCGCCGGGCGCGTAGCCGGCGGCCGTGGCCCCGCTGATATCGGTCCAGGTGCTGTTATCCGGCGAGCTTTGCCACTGGTACGCAAACTGGCCATTGCCGCCGACTGGCGGACTCAGGCTGGTGAGCGGAGCTGGCGTGGCGTTGTAGGCCAGGCTCTGGCTGGCACCGATGCTGCCGGCGAGCAGCGCGGGCGTGACGCTCAGCGTCGTGGTATTGGAGGCCACCGGCGCGCAGGTACCGGAAAGCGCCTGCCGCCGGAAATACGTGGTGGCTGCTACCGGGCCGGGCGCGTAGTCGGCGGCCGTGGCTCCGTTGATATTGGCCCAGGTCAGGTTATCGGGCGAGCTCTGCCACTGAAACGTGAACGTGCCGGTGCCGCCCGTGGGGGCGGCCGTAGCCGTAAGCGGGGCCACTGGGGCGTTGGCACACAGGGTTTGGTCGGCGCCGATGCTACCCGCCACAATCGCGGGCAGCACCGTGATGACCACGGCGGGCGAAGTGACGTTGGCGGCCGGGCAGCTGGCCAGGGCCACGCGCACGGTGTAGCTGCCCGCCGCGCTGGCCCCGAACACGTTGTCATCGGGCACGCTGCCCGCCCCGTTCACGATGGTGCCATTCTGAAACCAGGTGTAAAGCGCGCCGGGCCGCGGCTCGGTGCTCAGGCGCACGGTGCCGCCGGCGCAAAGCGGGTTGTCGCCCGTCACCTGAATGGCCACCGGGGCCGGGCTGACGAGCACGTTACCCGAAAACTCGCTGGTGGCGCCGCCCAGCGTGGCCGTGCTGGTGAGCTGCGCGCCGCAAGTGGCCAGCACGGCCTGCTGAGCGGCGGGCAAGCTGCCGACTGCCACCGAGAAGCTGAATTTGTTGGTATTGTCCTGACCCTGGCTCAGCCCATTGACCGGGCCGGGGCCGTAGGGGCCGGTGCCGCCATCGGTGTCGTCGGCGCTGCCCTCGGTGCGAGTGGTCAGGTAGGTCCGGCCCTGGCCGAAGCCGCGGGGGTCGGGGGCGGCCAAAAATAGCTCGACCAGCGCGCCCGGCTTGGCAAAACCGCGCACCGTGAGGGTGCCGCCAGCCAGCGCGGCCGAGGCCAGTATCGGAAAATTAGTCCCCGCGTTGGCCCCGGTCGTGGTGCCGCTGTTGGGCGTCACGAAGGGTGCCGTCCCCTGGTTGGGGTCGTCGCCCACGGCACCCAGGTCAATGCCGATGGCCCTCGACGCGGCCGCCCCGTTCAAGGCGACTACGCCACCATTGTTATAAATCGAGTTCTGGCTGATGGTGTTGGCCGA
>JANXNW010000419.1 GCA_025353905.1 Hymenobacter sp. | reverse complement strand
GTTGGCTAACCAATAACCGTAGACTGGCAAGGTGTTACGAACGAAAAACGGTCAATGAAGAATCCTTTATATTGCTAAGTAACATCCGCCGAATAGTCAAAATGTGCTAACTTAAACAGCCTCTAAGAGTTAAGAGTTAAGGGTTGGTGGGTCGGGAGGAGGATTTCCTTTGGAGGAGCGAACAATTGCGCTGAGCATTCGCCGTAACTCTTCAGCATCGCGCAACAGCGAATCAGCCAAGCGGGAGTCGAGGCAATCGGTGGCTTGGAAGAGGCGCAGCCAGTAATGAGTTTCCCGTGCTTCCTTGTAAGCAATACCGCATTTGGCCGCGAAATCACGCCGCGAAAAGCCGCCCGTCGCTTCTTCCATATTTGCCCCGATTGCCGTCCCACTTCGCAAAACCTGGTCGGCCAACGAGCGCGGCTGCCCATTCGCCACCAGGTGCTTATAAAGCAAGACTACTCTCTTTGAGAACAAGAAGCTCTTGTAGAGTACCGTATTTTCCTCCTCCATAACTCTTAACTCTTAACTCTTAACTCCAATAACTCGCGCACTTTTTCCATTAATTGCCGGGTGCTGAAGGGTTTCGGAATGTATAAATCAGCGCCGACGGCGTAGCCTTTATTAATGTCGGCGGGCTGGCTTTTGGCGGAGAGGAAAATAACTTTGGTGGCGGCCCGGTCGGCGCGGGCGCGCAGCTGGCGGCAGACCTCGTAGCCGTCCACGTCGGGCATCATAATGTCGAGCAGCAGCAGGTCGGGCGCGTCGGCGGCGATGGCGGCCAGCGCCTCGGTGCCGTTGCGGGCAATGCCGACGCGGTAGCCCTGCTTGCGCATCAGAAATTCGAGCGACAGCACGATGTTGGGTTCATCGTCCACGAGGAGAATGAAAGGTGTTTTCATGCGGTGAGATGATAGAATGATGAAGTAATGAGCGGCAAATTAACTGGGCAATACGCTATCGACCACTTTGGCGCTTATCGCCTCCTTGCTCACCAGCTCACTTCTCGCCATTTCATCCCTCCCTATTTCACCGCCGAGCGGCAGCTCCACGAAAAAGCGCGCGCCCTGCCCTACCGCGCTTTCCACCCACAAGCGGCCCCGGTGCAGCTCCACGATTTTGCGGCTGATGGACAGGCCCAGGCCGGTGCCTTCGGGCTTGCGCGTGGTCTGGTGTTGGGCCTGAAAAAACTTGTCGAATATCTGGCGCTGGTCGGCCGGGGCGATGCCGCAGCCGTTGTCCTCGACGCAGAGCAGCACGGCATCGGTGGCGGGCCAGGCCAGCAGGCTGATGCGGCCCAACCCGCCGGCCGGGCAGGCTTTGACGGCGTTGGAGAGCAGGTTGATGAGCACTTGCAGCAGCCGGTCGCGGTCGGCGGGCAGCGGCGGCAAGCCGGCCGGTACGTCGAGGCGCAGGCCAATGCCGCGCGCCTGGGCCTGCGGTTCTACCGCATCGAAGGCTTCGCGGGCCACGTCGGCGAGCGCGAGCGGGGCGCGGCTGAGCGTGGCCTGCCCGCTCTCGTACTTTTCCAAATCGAGCACGAGCGAGATGAGCCGGGTCAGGCGCTCGGCCTCGCGGCCGATGGTGAGCTGGAAGCGCTGCTTCTCGTCGTCGGCCAGGTCGGGGTGGTCGGCCAGAATCTCGGCCAGCGCCCGGATGCTGGTCAGTGGCGTGCGCAGCTCGTGGGTCACGGTGTACAAAAACTCGTCCTTCTGCTCGCCCAGTGCCTGCAATTGACCGTAGGCCAAGCGCAATTCATCGGTCAGGCGCTGGAGTTTCACGCGCTGCTTGAGCAGCTGGCGGTTGGCTTCGAGCAGCTGCTGGCTTTCCTTGAGAATGCCCAGCACATTGTCGTAGCTCAGCTCTTCGGCCCCGGCCACCGAGGCCAGCAGTAGCCGGGCGCTGGCCGGACCGAGCGTGCCGGCGAGCAGCTTTTCGGCGTAAGAGAGCAGGCGCGGGTCAGCCGGCGGGTAGTGAGGAGGTAAGGAGGTGAGAAGGTGAGAGGGTTGCGCCTTACTCGCTGCAAATTGCTCATTGCTCATTGATAATTGCTCATTGACATAAGCGTCGGGGAAGCGGTCGGCGAAGGCGCGCAGGGCTTGGTTGGTGCGTTTTTTTCCGAGGAAGCCTTGCAGCAGGGCGCGCACTTCGGGCAGCGGGGCACGGGCGGGCCAACCGGTAACTTCCTCGCTGAGCGAGCGGCGACGAAAAACATCCACGAACACGTCGGCCTGGCGCAATTCCAGCGCGGTGGGCGCGGCCAGCAGCGAGCCGCCCACGTAGCCGCCGATATTGAAGAACCAGCTCCAGAACAAGCCGTGCGAGAGGTAATCCAGCCCCTCCAGTCCGAAAAGCGCGCCCGGCCGCAACCAGCCCAGCCCAGCCGGCCCGTCGGTGAGCAGGCTCAGCGGCAGCCGGCCCGGCCCCACCAACGTGGGCAGCACCAGGGTGTAAAACCAGATGGAGAAGCCCGCCAGCAGCCCCGCCGTGGCCCCGCGCCGGGTGCCGCCCTTCCAGTACAAACCGCCCAGCACGACGGGCAGCAGCTGGGCCACCGCCGCGAACGAGACCAGCCCCGTATTGACCAGCGGCAGCTGCCGCCCCACCACGGCGTAGTAGCCGTAGGCCAGGCCCAGCACCAGCACCACGCCCAGCCGCCGGCTCTCAAGAGCCACCCGGCTCAGGTAAGCGAAACGGCGCGGCGGCCGGGCGGGCGCACTGGCCGCCTGGCTGGCCGACGAACTGGCCGCCTGACTAGCCGCCTGACTAGCCGCCTGACTAGCCGCCTGACTGGCCAGCCGGCCGGCCAGGCCGCGCACCAGCCAGGGCATGAGCAAATGGTTGCTGAGCATGACGCTCAGGGCGATGGTTTCGACGATAATCATGCTGCTGGCCGCCGACAGTCCGCCCAGGTAGGTAAGCAGCGCCAGCCACGAATGGCCCGCCGCGAGCGGCAATTCGAGCACGAACGTGTCGGCATCGAAGCCGCGCCCGCCCAGCTTGAGCACGCCGCCGAACGCGATGGGCAGCACGAACAGGTTGATGAGCAGCATGTAGAGCGGAAACAGCCACATGGCCTTGCGCAGGTGGTCCTCGTCCACGTTCTCGACCACGGCCACCTGAAACTGGCGCGGCAGCAGCAGCACGGCCGCCATGCTGAGCACGAGCAGCGTGAGCCACTCGGCGCTGCTCGTGCCCGCCCCGCGCAGCGTAAAGAGCTGCCGCAGCGCCGGCACCGCCGCCGTCTGGTCGAACAAGTCGGCGAAGCCGTGGAACAGCCCGAACGTGACGAACACGCCCACCGCCAGAAACGCCAGCAGCTTAACCAGACTTTCCAGAGCCACGGCCAGCACGATGCCCTCGTGGCGCTCGGTGGCCTCCACCGAGCGCACCCCAAACAGGATGGTGAACACGGCCAGCGCCCCGGCCGTGAACAAGGCCGGCCCGGTAGCAACCCCAGTTGGCCCGTCGGTGAGTACGACGTAGGAGCTGGCGATGGCCTTGATTTGCAGCGCGATGTAGGGCACCACGCCCACCACGCAGCCGACCGTGGCCAGCGCGCCCAGCCCGGCGCTTTTGCCGTAGCGGGCCGAGATGAAATCGGCAATTGAAGTCAATCGCTGCTGGCGGCACACGCGGATGATTTTGCGCAGCACCAGCCACCAGGCCGGGGCCAGCAGCGCCGGCCCCAGGTAAATGCCCACGAAGCTCAGCCCGTGCTGCGCCGCCCGCCCCACCGACCCATAATATGCCCAGGCCGTGCAGTAAACCGCCATGCTTAGCGCATAGACGTATGGATTGGCCACCAGGCTCTTGCGCGCCGCCGACCGCCGCTCCGCCGCGTACGCCACGCCGAAGAGCAGGGCCAGGTAGCCGAAGGAAAAGAGCAGGACGAGCAGCGGGTTCATCGGCGTAGGGGCGGCTCGCAGCCGCCCGGTATGAGGTCGGGGCTGGGGTCGGGGCGCGTCGCACACGCCGGGTTGTTGGTAGAATAAACTCGTTCAGCGGGCGGGCGGCTGCGAGCCGCCCCTACTCATCCAACCAGTCAGTCCAATCAACGCGCCCCAGACCAGCAAAACATACAAATACACCCCCGGCACCCCACCCAGCCGCCCGGCCCGGTCGGCGGCCCCGAGCAGCGGAAACGTGAGCAGCACCGCGAAGCCGGCCGCCAGAAACAGCAGCCGCTGCCCACGGCGCGGGCTCGGGTCGGCGGGCGGCGGGGCGGAGGACGGAACAGGCGAGGGGGCGGGAGTCATCGGCTTGAACTCGCGGGAAAGGGCCTCAAGGTAAGCAAAAAACCGCCGGACCCGAGCCGGCCCGGCGGTTTTTTGCTGCTTCCGGCAACGGGCTATTTGAACCTATTGGTCCATGAGCTTTACGTTGCGCGAATCCTTCATCAGGGCCATGCCGATGCAGAAGCAGATGAAGGCCACTGTAACCGGATACACCAACCCGAGCAGGCTGCTGTGGTCTTTGGCGAAGGTGCCGACCGGCTGGGTGGCGGCCCATACGCCAATCCAGGTGGCGATGAGCGGCACGAAGCCGCCGAACACGCCGTTGCCGATGTGATAGGGCACCGAAAGCGAAGTGTAGCGCACACTGGTCGGGAACAGTTCAACCAGATACGCGGCGATGGGACCGTACACCATCGTCACGAACAGCACCAGGCAAAACGTGAGCAGCGTCATCATGGGCACGTTTGGAGTCAGGGCTTTCATGACGGCGGGCACGGCGGCCACGGCCTTGCCCGCCGCATCGACGGTAGCTGGGATTGCGGCCGCCATCTGGGTGAGAGGACCGGCGTAGGCTTTGATGCCGTAGAAAAGCGGCACCGTGAACAAGGCTCCGCAAATCATACCCGTCATGATGATGCGCTTGCGGCCAATGCGGTCGGAGAGCGAGCCGAAGTAGATGAAGAGCGGCGTGGCCAGCAGCATGGCCACTACGAGCACGGTGCTCGAATCTACGATGTCGAGCTTGAGCGTCGAGTTCATGAACGAGTACGCCTGAAACTGACTCGTGTAGAAAACCACGCCCTGCCCCATCGTGACCCCAAACAGAGCAATAAGCACCAGCCGGCGGTTAATCGGGTTCATGAACGAGTCGCGCAGGGGGCTTTTGCTGGTCGTGCCTTTGGCCTTGGCCTGGGCAAAAAGCGGCGACTCGTGCAGCTTGCGCCGGATGTAGTACGAGGCAATCACGAGCAGGCCCGAAAGCAGGAACGGAATGCGCCAGCCCCACTCCTTAAACGCTGCCTCGCCCATCGTTTTGCGGGT
>JANXNW010000403.1 GCA_025353905.1 Hymenobacter sp. | reverse complement strand
GGCAGGCGTACGTCGGTCGGGCGCTGCTCAAGCAAGGCTACTACAACTACAGCTACGCCGTGGCCCCGGCCAGGGGTGCGGCCAGTCCGGTACCCGACGAAATCTATTTCGAGGGCACTCACACTGAGACGGAAAACCAGTACGACCTGCTCGTTTACTACCGCCCGCCCGGCACCCGCACCGACCTGCTCATTGCCTACCAGGCGCTCGACCTGAACCGGCGCTGAGCCTGACAACCCATTGCCGGAAAAAGCAGAAGCCAGGGCCGCCGCAATCCGGTGGCCCTGGCTTTTTCGTAGGTGGAAACCTAGTGGGCTAAGACGTTTTGGCTTATCTAATTAGCTAAACGTGTTTGTAGGCGGAATGGGGTTAAGAAATTCTGTTTCAGCAGGAAATTTGGCCGATTATTAGCCGCCCATTCTACCTAAAAATTTTAGCTTTCCACCGTTTGTTCGTACCTTTGGTCATGCGTAAGACTCAGCTTCCGACCCCGCTTCCGGTGCAGCAGTTTGCCCGGTGCATCGACGATACTTCCCGCCCCAACGGCTACATCGGCGACTGGCCCGAGGCCGGCCATGTGTACCCCGTGCGGGTGCTGCCCCACGTGCGCACGGGGCAGTCGCAAATCCACGTACTTGGCTTCTACGCCGAGCAGCCCTACGGCGCGTTTGCCGCCTGCCGCTTCGAACCAGTAGCCACGGTGTGGATGAATTAAATTTTTTGATGTGCTGATGTAAAGATGTGGTTGATGTGAAAATGGGCGGAATACAATTCGGCTCATTTTCACATCAACCACATCTTTACGTCAGCACATTTACACAATCACCTGCGCGGCCACGTCGAAATCAGCCTTGGGTGGTTTCGGGTTTATGTCGGCCAGGGCGGCGACTACGATATCGGCGATGGCCAGGTCGCGGGCGCGCTTGTCATTGGCGGGCACCACGTACCAGGGGCAGTCGAGGGTTGAGGTTGCGGCCAGCGCCTCCTGATAGGCCACCTGATAGGCGTCCCAGCGCTCGCGCTCTACGAGGTCACCGGGCTCATATTTCCAGCGCTTGGCGGGGTTATCGAGGCGGGCTTGCAAGCGGCGGGCCTGCTCATCTTTCGAGATGTGCAGGAAAAATTTCAGCACCCGGGTGCCGTTGCGGGTCAGCAACTTCTCGAAGTTGCGGATGTCCTCGTAGCGCTGCCGCCAGACAGCTGGCTCGATGAGGCCATGCACCCGCGTAATGAGCACGTCCTCGTAGTGCGAGCGGTTGAATACCCCGATGTGGCCCCGACCGGGCGTGTGGGCGTGAATGCGCCACAGAAAATCGTGGCTCAGCTCCTCCACGCTGGGTTTTTTGAAGGACGACACTTCCACCCCAGCTGGGTTCACACCCGTGAGCAGGTTGCGGATGGCCCCGTCCTTGCCGCCCGTGTCCATGGCCTGAAATACCAGCAGCAGACTCTGCCGGTGCTCAGCGTAGAGGTTTTCCTGGTAATCGCTGAGCTGCTCGCGCAAGCCGTCAAGGCGCTCCTCGATTTTATTCTTGCCGGGCAGCCCACCGGGCTCTTCGGGGCTGACGTTGGCCAGCAGCAACGGCACACCGGCCGGCACTTTCAAGGCAAATGAAGTAGCGGGGGAAATACTATGAGCCATAAGCTAAAGCAAGGTTGAGCGTGGAGCGGACCAAAGGGGCCGTTTTTTAATTTAACGGAAAAGTAGTTGATTAGTGTTGTAATGACTTTCAGATTGAGTTTTTTCAGCAACTCGCGCCGACGCACAAGTCGATAAGTCAGCCGTTTAAATAGGCAAGATTAGCAGACAGCGCAACGTTCGCTCTGCCTGGCGCTTTTCACAGCCCGCGCGCATTTTACTTCCCGGATGTTGTTCGGCAATCTGATTCCTTCATTTATGTGCTCTTCTCTACACGCACCCAGCTTCTGCCCTACTGGGTTTTAGACTTGCAGGACTTACGCAAAGCGTCCGTCATTGCGAGCATGTTGTCCATCAAGCAAGGGACAAAGCAAGCCGGCATGTGGCTAAATTGCCTTCAAATGGCCGACTGTTCCTCGCACTTACCACGAAAAATCAATCATTGACCACTCACCATTAACCACTAAGA
>JANXNW010000354.1 GCA_025353905.1 Hymenobacter sp. | reverse complement strand
GTTTGAGCCGCCGCCTACTAAAGCCACGTCCGAAATAGTGTGGTGCGGAGCCCGAAAGGGACGCTGGCTTATCAGCCCTTGTCCACCGCCGAGCTTGCCGGCCACGGAGTGAATCTTGGTTGTTTCGAGCGCTTCCTGCATCCCCAGCGCGGGCAGAATCGTGGGTAGGCGCTTGGCCAGCATGGTTTTGCCCGCGCCGGGCGGGCCAATCATTATCACGTTGTGGCCGCCGGCGGCCGCGATTTCGAGCGCCCGCTTGATGTTTTCCTGGCCCTGCACGTCGGCGAAGTCGGCCGCGTACTGATTGGCGGAGTGCTGGAAAATATCGCGTGTGTCGAGCTTGACTGGCTTGATGTCCTGGCGGCCTTCCAGAAAGTCGATGGCCTGCTGCATGGTCTCGACCGGAATCACGTCCAGGTTATTGACGATGGCTGCTTCCTGGGCGTTTTCCTTCGGCAGAATTATCCCTTTGAAACCCTCCTTGCGGGCCTGGATGGCAATCGGCAGCACGCCCCGAATGGGCCGCAGCTCCCCGTCGAGCGCCAGCTCGCCCATGATGATGTAGTCACTGAGCAGCTCCGTACTGAGCTGTTGCGAGGCGTGCAGAATGCCCAGCGCGATGGGCAGGTCGTAGGCCGCGCCTTCCTTGCGAATGTCGGCTGGAGCCATGTTCACCACCACTTTGGTGCGCGGCATCCGGTAGCCGCGTTCCTTCAGAGCCGCTTCCACCCGCTGCTGGCTCTCCTTAATGGCCGAATCGGCCAGGCCCACCACGTAGAACAGCGTCCCGGCCGACACGACCACCTCGATGGTGATGGTGTAGGCGTTCACGCCCTGCACGGCCGAGCCGAAGACTTTGGTGAGCACGGATTTAACGAATTTTTAACGGATGAAACGGATTTTGTGGACGGACCCCAGGGGCCGGGCATCGGACGTAAAGCTAGGGTTGGCAGACCGCTGCTTAATTCTGCAACCAGTGGTTGCAGAATTTTGGGCCGCTTTTTTTGGTGAGTGAAACTAAAGACGCGGCCAATACACGCAGCAAGTGGCTGGAGTCGACCGACTGGAAATCGCGTCTGCGTTTCTCACACAAGCTGTGCGAGAAACGCAGACGCGATTTCCGTCAGCCTGCTACCAGCTTCTCGATTAGCATAATCAGGATGTGAATCACCTTGATGTGGATTTCCTGGATGCGGTCCGCGAAGCCGAAGTGCGGGACGCGGATTTCGACGTCGCAGAGCGCGGCGAGTGGGCCGCCGTCCTTGCCGGTGAGACCGACGACCGTCATGCCGGCGGTGCGCGCGGCTTCGGCGGCGCGCAGGATGTTGGGGGAGTGGCCGCTCGTGCTGATGGCCAGCAGCACGTCCTGGGGGCGGCCCAGGGCCTGCACGAAGCGCGAGAAGACGAACTCGTAGCCGTAATCGTTGGCCACGCAGGACATGTGCGAGGCGTCGGTGAGGGCGATGGCGGCCAGCGCGGGGCGGTCCTGGCGGTAGCGGCCGCTTAGCTCCTCAGCGAAGTGCTGGGCATCGCAGAGGCTGCCGCCGTTGCCGCAGGTCAGGATTTTGCCGCCGTTTTTCAGGCTCGCGGCCATCAGCTCGGCGGCTTCGGCGACGCGGGCCAGGGCCGTGTCGTCGGCCAGAAAGCGGTCGAGCAGGGCGCGGGCTTCGCTCAGCTCGGCGCGGATGAGGTCGGGCAGCGAAGCGGTGGGGGCAGAAACGGGCGACAAGGCAGCTTAGTAGTTGGTGGGCGGCAGGGTAGGAGCGGGGCCGGCCGGCGGGGAGGGCGGCGGCGGCGTGGAGCGGCCGCCGCTGCCTATCACGGAGCCACCCAGTGGCTTTTTAGCATCAAAAAGCTGCGCTTTCAGCTCGTTGATTTTCTTGTCCTGCTGCTCAATCGTGCGGCGCAGCAGGCCGCTGTCGAGGTTCTCGAACACGAGCAGCAGGCCCACCACGATTAACCCGGCCCAGGTGAAGCCCAACAGGATGTTGACTTCCATAGCCAGACTGTACACGCCGAAGATGCCCACCGTTGAAAGACGCTCGAACGGAATAAAGAGCAGCAGCAGCGCCACGAGCAAATAAACCAGGGCGAGGATGGTAACGAAGCGTTTAATTGTCTGCATGGCGAACGACGGGTTGGTTGGGGGCGGAAAGATAGGCGGCGGCGGTGGGCAGTGGGCGTTTAACGCGTGTGGCCCGCCAGCGCCGGCGGTTACTACGGCCGCGCGGCCGGGCGGGTCGTGTCGGGCATTGCGCCCGCCGTCGTGTCGGCCAGCACGACCCGCGCGCCGGCCGCGCGCCGCGCCGCCTCGTTGGCCTGTATGGCTTGGATGAGCTTCTGATTGCGGGTTTCCAGCTCGGCCATGCGGGTTTCGTAAGCCGGCTTTTGCTGGCTGCGGTAATATTTGTAAGCGAAGCGCAAAGCCAGCATCAGCAGGAACGCGTAGCCAAACCAGCGCGGGATTTTGAAATTAGACACGGTAATTAGTGGTCAGTGATTAGTGGTTAATGGTCAGAATAATCTTAGGACTTACGCACGGCCACTTTCCCGCAGAGGTTCGCGGAAGAAAAACGCGGAGGTTCGCGGAGTGTAATGTCCCCGCTCTGCGAACCTCCGCGTTTTTCCTCCGCGAACCT
>JANXNW010000350.1 GCA_025353905.1 Hymenobacter sp. | reverse complement strand
GCTTATGAGGACCAGCTCCGCGCCCGCCTCGGCGTGAACCAGAAGCTGATGAACCGCATGACCTCGGCCGCCCGCGCCACGGCCGGCGAGATAGTCGTAATCAGGCGCGGGTCGAGCGGCTTGGGAATGAGGTACGTGCGCCCGAACGCCAGCGTGTTGTCGCCGTAGGCGTTGTTCACCATGTCGGGCACCGGCTCGCGGCTCAGCTCGGCCAGCGCCCGCACGGCCGCCAGCTTCATGGCCTCGTTAATCTCGGTGGCCCGCACGTCGAGCGCGCCCCGAAAAATATAGGGAAAGCCCAGTACGTTGTTCACCTGGTTGGGGTGGTCGGAGCGGCCGGTGGCCATAATCAGGTCGGGCCGGGTGGCCGTGGCCAGCTCGTAGCTGATTTCCGGCTCCGGGTTGGCCAGCGCGAACACGATGGGGTCCTGGGCCATGTCCAAAAGCAGCGCGGCGGGCAGCACGTTGGCCGCCGACAGCCCCAGAAACATATCGGCCCCGCGCATCGCCTCGGCCAGCGTGCTGATGTCGCGCGCCGTGGCAAACTGCTGCTGAATCGGGTCGAGGTCGGTGCGGGCCGCATTGATGATGCCGTCCTTGTCGAATACCACGATGTTCTCGCGCCGCAAGCCCAGCGCCACATACAGCCGCAAACACGACACGGCTGCCGCCCCCGCTCCGCTCACCACGAGCCTGATTTCCTCAATCCGCTTGCCCACGACTTCGAGCGCGTTAAGCAAAGCCGCCGACGTAATAATGGCCGTGCCGTGCTGGTCGTCGTGCATGACCGGAATGTTCATCTGCTCGCGCAGCGCCGTCTCGATGCGGAAGCACTCCGGAGCCTTGATGTCTTCCAGGTTTATGCCGCCAAACGTGGGCTCCAGGCTCCGCACGATGCGAATGAACTCGTCGGGGTCCTGGGCATCAATCTCGATGTCGAACACGTCGATGCCCGCGAATTTTTTAAATAACACGCCCTTGCCTTCCATGACGGGCTTGCTGGCCGCCGGGCCGATGTTGCCCAGCCCCAGCACCGCCGTCCCGTTGCTGATAACGGCCACCAAATTGCCCTTAGCCGTGTATTTGTACACGTCGTCGGGGTTGAGCGCGATGGCCTTGCACGGCTCCGCCACGCCGGGCGAGTAAGCCAGGGCCAGGTCGAGCTGGGTGCTGACGGGCTTGGTCGGTACCACCTCAATCTTGCCCGCCGGGCTGGCCGAGTGATAGTGGAGGGCATCTTCGGGGTTAATTTTGAGCATGGGCTAAGTTGGCTCGGCGGCAGGGTAAGCCGCAAAACTACCACCTGCCCCGCCGCGACCGGCCGGTTTTTTTCCTTCCTCCGATGACTACCTACAGCCAGGTTACGTTCGAGATTCTCCGCGACGAGTTAAAGCTGGCGTTCGAGCAGCGGCTTTTCGTGCCGACCGGGCTGCCGGCTCCCCCACTGCCGGAGTGGTTGAGTACCTTCCTGAGTATGGCCAGGGCCTCAGCCACGGTAGGCAAATCGGAGAAGTCTATCTCCGAAGGCATTATCGCCCCGTTGCTGTATGCTGTTCGGCAAGCCAACATCAGTAAAATATCGCTCTTCTCCGGCGAGCCGCTCTACTACGACGACCTGGGCGGCGTGTGCGATTTTATTATCGCCGCTCAGCCTAACGCCTTTCTGCCCGACTCGCCCATTGTCATTTTGGTCGAGGCCAAAAAAATGGACCTGCTGGGCGGCATTCCCCAGTGTCTGGCCGAGATGCGCACCGCCCAGCGCCTCAACGAGCGCGCCGGCCGGCCCGGCCCGGTCTTCGGGTGCGTGACCATCGGCACGGAGTGGATTTTCCTGAAGCTGGAGGCCGACCAGGCCCTGCTGGACCCGACCATTTTCTTCGCCTCGGAGCTGCCCCAGGTGCTGGCCGTCTTTCAATGGATGATTGACCAGTTCGGGTGAAGTCGTTGGCCAATGCGCCAAAAAAGCCCCGTGCCGGTGGGGCACGGGGCGTTTAGAGGTAGGGCGGGCCGCTGATTATTGAAGCTTGAGGTTGGTGAAGGTGCCCGTCACGTCGAGCGTGCAGCGGCGTGGGTTGGAGCTGGCTATTTCCTCGGTGGGGTCGGCCAGGTCGGCCATGCGCATCTCGAACGAGCCGCTCAGCAGCCGACGCTGGCTGTCGTAAGCCGTGATGAGCAGGCGGCCCTGCATGTTGCTGTTCTTGCTCAGGTAAATGTGGGCTGCCGAGACGCTGCTCGTGCGCACGGTCCAGTACGTGTACCAGGTATCGACGGACGCGCCGGGGGCTTGCAAGCTGAGCAGGGAGTAGCTGCCCAGTAAATCGGGACTGAGCGCTGACCGCGGCACGGTGAAGCCGATGTAGTCCTGGCCTTTGGGCGCGTCCACGGACAGCACCAGCTGGGTGGCATCAAGCTTGCCCGTGGCTTCGAGCGAGGTGGGCGCGTACCCCACGCCGTTGCTGGTGCCGGTGCTGGGGAAGACCATCGTCCGCGTAAGGCTGATTTCGGCGGCCGGGTCAGCGGGCTGGGGGGCAGCTTCTTTTTTCGAGCAGCCGGCCAGCAGCGTCGTGGCCAGGCAAGCGAGGAGGAAGACTTTCATAACTCAGAAAGGGGAAAAGGTGAGGGATGCGCCCGCCTTTCCAAGAGCCGTGCCAACCCGCGCGCTTTTGGTTCCAATGACCGAACTTTATTTGTATTCTGTTCCGCAGTCGTGCCCGCAGCCGTGCCCGCTACCCGGCCGGCACTACCAGCCGCTGCCCCAGCTTCACGTCGTCGGACGTGAGGTGATTGAGCTGCCGCAGCCGCTCGACCGTCACGCCGAAGCGCCGCGAGAT
>JANXNW010000348.1 GCA_025353905.1 Hymenobacter sp. | reverse complement strand
ACTAGTTTCTAGCCCTAGAAATCTAGCAACTAGTAAGTTAGGCTCTAAAACTAGTCCCCCCTCTCTTTTGGAGAGGGGGCTAGGGGGTGAGGTTTACGGGCGACGAGCTGCTACACTAATCTGAGAACCGCTTTAAAACCGCAGATGCGAACGGATGAAACGGGTGACGCCGCTGCGCGGCTGGCCTTGCTGTTGGATGGAAGTTGGCTTGGTTCGGTGACTGGTCCGGCAAACGGGCTGGATTTAACCGTGGCGGCGGGTGTCGTAAACGGAGCAAGCATGGACGCCGCCAGCCGCGTAGCCGCGCGTATCTTGCCTCACTTTCCAGCGGCAGTCAGCCGGCCCAGCCGGCATCATCCGTTTCATCCGTTAAATCCGTTCGCATCTGCGGTCTTATGGGGCAGTTTTTTAAGTTCGTGCTGGCTACCGTGTTGGGGCTGGTCGTGTTTTCGGTACTGAGCTTCGTGCTCCTGATTGGCCTGGGCGCGGCGCTGGGCAGCAGCTCCGAAAAATCCGTGGCCGACAACTCCGTGCTGGAGCTGAAGCTCGACAAGCCCATCTCGGAGCGCAGGCAGAGCGCCGACTTATTCGGCTCCAGCTCGGCCACCATCGGCCTGCTGGGGCTGCGGCAAGCCATCGGCGAAGCCAAATCCGACGACAATATCAAGGGCATTCTGCTCAACCTGGGCCTGGTGCAGGGTGGGATGGCCTCGCTTGAAGAAGTGCGCGACGCGCTGCTCGACTTCAAAAAGTCGGGTAAGTTCATCGTGGCGTACCACGAAATCGCCTCCGAAAAAAGCTATTATTTGAGCAGCGTCGCCGACCAGATTTACCTGCATCCGCAGGGTACGCTCGAATTCAACGGGCTCTCGACGGAGGTCATGTTCTACAAGCGCTTGTTCGAGAAGTCGGGCATCGAGCCGTACATTTTTCGGGTCGGCTCGTTCAAGAGCGCCGTGGAGCCGTTTTTCCGGGAGAGCTTTTCCGACTCGGCCCGCTACCAGACGGTGTCGTACCTGAACTCGCTCAACGACCACATGCTGAGCCAGGTAGCGGCCAGCCGGCAGATTCCGCTTCCCCGCCTGCACGTCATCTCCGACTCGATGTTGGTGCACAACGCCCCCGATGCGCTGCGTCTGAAGCTCGTTACCAAGCTCGGCTACTACGACGAAGCCCAGGATTTCATGCGCGGTAAGCTCGGGGTGAAGGCCGATAAAAAGATAAGCCTGGTGAGTCTGAGCGCGTATGAGTCGGCTGAAAAAGACGCGAAAGAGGGCAACGAAACCCGGGGCAACCGCATCGCCGTCATCTACGCCGAGGGCGACATCGTGAACGGCCGCGGCTCGGACGAGAGCATCGGCAGCGACAAGTTCGCGGAGGCCATTCGCAAGGCCCGCCTGGATGATAAAGTGAAGGCCGTGGTGCTGCGCATCAACTCGCCCGGCGGCTCGTCGCTGGCTTCGGATATAATTTACCGCGAGGTGCTGCTTACTAAAAAGGTGAAGCCGATTATTGCCAGCATGGGCGACGTGGCGGCCTCGGGCGGCTATTACATTGCCATGGCCTGTGATACCATCGTAGCCCATCCGAACTCGATAACCGGCTCCATCGGCGTGTTCGGTATTCTGCCCAACATTCAGCCGCTGCTCGCCGATAAGCTCGGCATCACGGTGGACCGCGTGACGACGGGCAAGTTTTCGGACCTGCCCACCGTCACCCGCGCGCTGACCGACTACGAAAAGCAGCAGCTGCAACTCGAAGTGAACGACATCTACGCCGACTTCACGAGCAAAGCCGCCCTGGGCCGGCACATGGACGTGGGCCGGTTGCGCCGCCTCGCGTCGGGGCGCGTCTGGAGCGGCACCGAAGCCAAAGCCCGCGGCCTGGTCGATGTGCTCGGCTCGTTCGACGACGCGCTGAAACTGGCCGCCGAGCGCGCCAAGCTCCAAAACGGCGACTACCGCATCGAGCGTGTGCCGAGCCAGAAAACCAGCGTCGAGAAGCTGCTGCGCCGCTTCAGCTCCGACGATGAGGACGATAACGAAGCTGCCGAGGCGCGGGTGCTGCAAGCCCAGCTTGGACCGCTGTACCCGGCTGTGCGCCAGTATCAGCAGCTCTCGCGCATGCGCGGGGTGCAGGCGCGGTTGCCGTACGAGCTGGAAATCAAGTAGCGCGGGTCTCCGACCCGCGTAATGATTGGCTACTGGCGGTCACTGCTGCCAGCATTCCCGCGCATCACCCGCCCGACCCAGCCCCAACCATGCGCGAAACCAGTCTTTCTACCGAAGCCGCCGCCTATATCCAGGCCCGCGCCGCCGGCTTCCAGCCCGCCACGGGCATCATCCTCGGCACCGGGCTGGGCGCGCTGGCGCGGGAGGTCGAAGTCGAGGTTGAAATCAGCTACGCCGACATTCCGTATTTCCCGGTCAGCACCGTCGAGAGCCACGCCGGGCGGCTGCTGCTGGGTTATTTGAACGGGGCGAAAGTGGCTGTGCTGCAAGGCCGGTTTCACTATTACGAGGGCTACTCGATGGCCGAAGTGGTGATGCCCGTGCGGGTGCTGAAATTACTCGGCATCCAGCAATTATTTATCAGCAACGCGGCCGGCGGGCTAAACCCGGACTTTGAGCTGGCGGATTTAATGCTGCTCGACGACCATATCAACTTGCAGCCTACCAACCCGCTCGTCGGTCCCAACGACCCCGCCCTGGGGCCGCGCTTCCCGGATATGTTTGCCGCCTACGACCCGGCCCTGCTGGCGCGGGCCGAAACCGCCGCCCGGCGCCTGGGCCAGGCCGCCACCACGCGCCGGGGCGTGTACGCGGCCGTGCCCGGCCCCATGCTCGAAACGCCCGCCGAGTACCGCTACCTGCGCGCCATCGGGGCCGATGCCGTGGGCATGAGCACCGTGCCCGAAGTCATCGCCGCCCGCCACCTGGGCTTGCCCGTGCTGGCCGTGTCCGTCATCACCGACCTCTGCTTCGCGCCCCACCTGAAACCCGTCGCCCTGGCCGACATCCTGGCCGCCGCCGCGCGGGCTGAGCCGCGGCTGTCGGCGCTGATGAAGACCGTGTTGGCGGGTTAAAGCTCTTCGTCCTCCGCATCAGGAACGCAAGGCAGCCTGGGTTCGTGGTTTTCGCTCCGCTGTCTGATGCTTAGCAGTTTTCCATCCGTGAATTTGGCTTCAAATTCCGTCCAGCCTTCCACCACCCTGCCATCGGGCAAAGTGCGGGTCTGAGTGGGGTTAGAGCCATAAAAGATAAGGTAGCCGTGGGCATCGGGTTCGCGCTGCCACGCGCCGGTGCGAAAGATATTTCGCTCCAAAAACCCATCCGGTGTGATGCGATAGACTCCCATCGTGTTCGCCAACGACCTGGTTTGAAACTTGGCATTTTCAAAAGCCGGTTGGTCGGTGGCCAGTATTGGCAGCAAATGAGCCGGCACCGAGATGTCATCGAACATTCCCATTGGTCGGGGTGGGTTTTGTGAGCAAAACTACTTGACAATGATGCGCTTGCGGTCGTAGCTGAGCACCGTGAACACGCCGAGGCCGCCCTTGACGGTGCTGCGGATGCTGCTCGGCTGCCCAAACGGGTTGCCGTTGGCCTGGCGCGCCTCGCGGGTCGAGGCCCGGAAGGAGTAAAACGCCGAGTCGAGGTGGAAGAGCGTGACAAAGAGCGTGTCGCCGGGGTCGTAGCGGTAGCTCGTGCCGATGACGAACTGGCGCTGCCCGTTGAGAAAACGGTCCTGCAAGTCGGCGTCGAGGCTGGCGTTGCGCAGGATGCCCCGCTGCTGCCGCTGAATCATGCGGCGGTAGAAATCCGGCCCCACCGGGTCCTGCCAATAGGCGAGCTGCAGGGCCTTGCGACTGGGCGGCGGCAGCGCGTTGTAGCGCAGGGCCAATGAATCGAGCAGCACCGTGGTGGGCGCGGTGGCGGAGCCGGTTACGCGCCGTCCGCGCTGGTCGCGCACGTCGAGCGCGAACGTCTGGCCCGGCAGCGGCGTGAGCACGTCCTGCGCCTGGGCTGTGTGGGTGAAAATCTTGTACGCCACCGAGTCGCGGTTGAGCTTCTGCACGTCGCTCAGGGGCCGGACGCTGCCGTCTTCGAGCACGATGCCAGGCTGGAAGACCAGCGGCAGCGCCCGCCCGCCGGGCAAGGTCAGCGTCACGCTCACGTCGGTCGGCAGCTGGATTTGTTGCCCGTTGGGTAGCGTAAACGCCTGCGAGCCGCCGCTCACCGGCTGCCCATTGTTGAGGTAGGGCACCGACTCGGTAACGGTCAGGCGCGGCACCCGGCCAGTTTCGAGATAGCACTCCACCACGAGCTGGTTGTCGTAGGTAGGCAGCACGACGTTCACGTCGTTTTGCAGCGCCCCGCACCCGGAGAGCAACAGCAGGGCGAGCAGCAAGCGGGTAGGTTTCATGTTTTGATTATTGTTTTTTGTTTGTTGCTGGTTGTTTTTTCGTTTGAATTTGCAGAAAAACAATCAACAACAAACAACCTTAAAACTTAAAATTGTAGGTCACCGACGGGATGGCCGGGAAAAGCGACACCTGGCGGGCGGCGAAACCAGTCACGCGGTCGGTTACCTTGTCGCGCTGGGTTTCGAAGAAGATGAAGTAGGCGTTGCGCCGGTTGTAGGCGTTGTAGAGGCTGAAGGTCAGGTCGCGCTCGCCACCCATTCGGCCGGGGCGCAGCTTGTAGACCAAGCCCAAATCGAGGCGGTGGTAGGGGATGAGCCGGAACGAGTTGCGGTCGGGGTAGATGGGGTTGGCCTGAATGCCGGCCCCGAACACGTCCTGGGTGGCGAAGCGGCCCAGCGGCAGCGTAGTCGGCGCGCCGGACGTGTAGACAAAGCTGGCCGTGAGGTTGATGCGCTGGCTTAGTTGATGCAGCACGACCACCGTCAGGTTGTGGCGCCGGTCGTAAATCGGGAAGAAATCCTGGCCGTTGTTGACGCCCGTCGTGCCGCGCTGGGGCGGGAAGTTGCGGTAGGCCCAGGCCAGGGTGTAGCCAATCCAGCCGGTGGTTTTGCCCTCTTTCTTCTCCAAATACAGCTCGTTGCCGTAGCTCCAGCCCCGGCCAAACAGGAACTCCGCGTCGAGGCTCGGATTGACGAAGAGCTGCGCGCCGTCGCGGAAGTCCACCTGGTTGCGGCCCCATTTGTAATACACCTCGTTGGTGAGCAGGTACTTGCCGTTCTCGCCGATGAGCCAGCTCACGCCCGTGCTCACTTGCTGCGAGCGCTGGGGCATCACGCTCAGCCGCGACGGGTACCAGATGTCGGTGGGCAGCGACGCGCCTGAGTTCGACACCAGGTGCACGTACTGGTACATGAGCGCGTAGCTGGCCTTGAGCGAGAGGTTGGGCCGCACCGAGTAGCGGGCCGAGGCGCGCGGTTCCAACCCGCCGTACTGGTCGCTGCCCGAGCGGAAGCCCGAAGCCCGCAGGCCCAATTCGGTCTGCCACTTGTCGCTCCAGGTGATGTTGTCGGAGCCGTACACGCCGCCTTCCAGGCCGAGGTAGCTCAGGTCGGAGCCGAAGTTGAAGCTGCCGTCGTCGGCCCCGGCTTGCAGGCGGCCCACGCCGAAGCGGTGGCGGGTGCCGGCCAGGCCAAATTTCACTACGTGCTTACTGTCCTTGGGCGTGTAGTCGAAATCGACCCGCCCGGTATAGTCCAGAATATTCGACCCTAGGTTGAAGCTGAACTGGTCGATGCGGTTCTTGACCTCGTAGTTGTAGCGCGTGATGGAGGCCGAGGTATTGACCACCAGCTCGGGCGAAAACACGTGCTGCCAGCGCGCCACGCCCAGGCTGTTGCCCCAGTTAAAATTAAAATCAAACCCGCTGGTCTGCGACTGGAACCCGAACACGTCGCGCCCCACGTAACCCGTAAAAAACACCTGGTCGTGTTCGCCCAGCTCATAATTCGCTTTGGCGTTGAAGTCCTGGAAATAATAGTCGGGGATGGGGTTGAAGGTCGGGTCTTTAGCATTGCGCCGGTTGATGGCGCGGGTAAAAATATCGAAATACGTGCGCCGCCCCGACACGATGAATGAGCCTTTGCCCCTGGCAATCGGCCCTTCGAAGCTCAAGCGCGACGAAATCAGCCCGATGCCGCCCGTCACGCGGTAGTGCTGGCGGTCGCCCTCCCGAAACTTGACATCGACCACCGACGAGAGCCGCCCGCCGTACTGCGCCGGAAAGCCCGATTTGTAGAGGTCCACGCTCTGCAC
>JANXNW010000339.1 GCA_025353905.1 Hymenobacter sp. | reverse complement strand
GGCCGACATCACGAACGAAGGGTGGCCGGTGGCGCAGCCCAGGTTCACCAAACGACCTTCGGCCAGGATGATAACCTCTTTACCCTCAATATTGTAAATGTCCACCTGCGGCTTCACTGTGTCTTTGGTGTGGCCGTAGTTTTTGTTCAGCCACGCCATGTCAATCTCATCGTCGAAGTGACCGATGTTGCAGACGATAGCCTTGTCCTTGAGGCTACGGAAGTGGCTCTCGGTGAGGATGTCGCAGTTGCCGGTAGCCGTCACCACGATGTCTGCTTCCTTCACGGCATTGGCGAGTTTCTTCACGGCGAAGCCGTCCATGGCCGCTTGCAGGGCGCAGATGGGGTCGATTTCGGTGATGATGACGCGCGCGCCGGCGCCTTGCAGCGAGGCAGCGGTGCCTTTCCCCACGTCGCCGTAGCCGGCCACGACGGCCACTTTACCGGCCATCATCACGTCGGTCGCCCGGCGGATAGCGTCCACGGCCGACTCTTTGCAGCCGTACTTGTTGTCAAATTTCGACTTCGTAACCGAGTCGTTCACGTTGATGGCCGGGAAGAGCAGCGTGCCGTTCTTCACGCGCTCCAACAGGCGCAGCACGCCGGTCGTGGTTTCCTCGCTCACGCCGCGGATGCCGGCGGCCATTTCCGGGTAGTGGTTCAGCACCATGTTGGTCAGGTCGCCACCGTCGTCGAGAATCATGTTCAGCGGCTGCCGCTCTTCGCCGAAAAACATGGTCTGCTCGATGCACCAGTTGAACTCCTCTTCGGTCATGTCCTTCCAGGCATATACGGCCCCGCCAGCGGCGGCAATGGCGGCGGCAGCGTGGTCCTGGGTCGAGAAGATGTTGCACGACGACCAGGTAACCTCTGCCCCAAGCGCGGTGAGCGTCTCGATGAGCACGGCCGTCTGAATGGTCATGTGCAGGCAGCCGGCGATGCGGGCACCCTTCAGGGGCTGGCTCGGGCCGAACTCTTCGCGCAGGGCCATCAGGCCGGGCATTTCAGCTTCGGCGAGGCGGATTTCCTTGCGGCCCCACTCGGCGAGGCTCATGTCTTTCACTTTGTAGGGGACGCGCGTCGTAGCGCTCGTCGGGGCAGCAGTAGTTACCATGTCAGTCAATAAGATGGAGAGTCGGGCAGTTCAACCGCAAAGGTACGGGAATGTTGTCTAACCCCGGAACCCTGAAGCGTCGCTTTACCTTTGTGGCCGATGAGTTTCTCCCTTCTGCGTACGTGGCGCACGACCCTGCTGAGCAGTTGCGCAGTGGTACTGACGCTGGCCGGTCAGTTGGCCTTGGCCCAGACTACCGCGCCCGCGACCATCCGCCTCTCGCCCGACGACCAGGAGCGCGGTTTGTACGGGGCGCAGCGCAACTTTTTCTTCCTGCCGCCCGGCCGCACCGCCGAAGCTGATTATCAAAGCGCCGGCTTTTTTGGGGCGAAGCTGCGGCCCTATCTGCAAGGTAACGCGTCGGCCCTGGCCGAGCTGAACAGCTACAAGCGCCAAAAAACCTTATACCTGGCGGATAAAGCCGTACTGTTAGGGGCGGCGGGCCTCTATGCCTCGCAAGTGTTCCGGGAGCAGGACGCGCAGTATTTCAACCCCACGCAGCGCGTGGCGGCGGGCGCGGCCGTGTTCAGCCTCGTAGCGACGCTCTTTATTAATCGTCACACCAACGACTACCTCAAGCAGGCCGTGGACAATTATAACACCAGCCCCACGCCCCGCCGGGGCGCGCTACGGCGGCCGACAAACGTGGGCCTGGGGGCCGTTGGTAGTCGGCCGGTGCTGGCAGTAAGTTGGCGGCTGTAACGCCAAGCCCTAGCTTGGTGAACGTCTGAGTTTTGCGAAGCAAAACCTGGTCGTTTGGCTGGTATTTTAAGTGCTAATAGTTAGCTGACGAATAGTTTTTGCTTCGCAAAACCCGAACGTGCACCGAGCTAGGGCTTAGCTTCGCTGTCCTTCGGTTGGCGTCACACCTCCAAGCGGCTTTCCTCGTTTAAGCCCCCGACATGGACTTTCCCTTACCTGAGGCGGCGCGGCGCTACGTAACCGCCCACCTGAATGACGACCCGGCGCACCTGGCCCTGCAAGCGCGGCGGCACCCGCATCTGCCCGTGCCGGAATTGGTCCGCCAGATTCAGGCCCGACAGAAGGCCCGCGGCAAGCTGCCCGACTGGGCCGACAACCCCGACCTCGTGTTTCCGAGCGCGCTCTCCGTCGAGCAAGCCTCGTCGGCGCGCACGGCCGCCTTCAAGGCGGCGCTCGTGGCCGGGGCTGAGCGGCTGGCCGACCTCACCGGCGGCTTCGGGGCCGACAGCGCCGCCTTCGCCGAGACGGTGCTGCACGTGGATTATGTAGAGCGCGACCCGCGCCTGGCAGCCGTGGTAAGTTATAATTTCGACCTGCTGGGCCTGGGCAACGTGCTGACCCACAGCCAGGACGCGGCCGCGTTTTTGCGCGGCAGCGCGGGCGCGCAATTCGACTGGCTCTATCTCGACCCGGCCCGGCGCGACGCGAAGGGCGGCAAAACGTACCGGCTGGCTGATTGCGAGCCGGACGTGCCGCGCCTGCTGCCGCTGCTGCTGCGCCACGCCCCGCGCATCCTACTCAAGACCTCACCCATGCTCGACATTGAGCTGGCCATTCAGGAGCTAGGCCACGTGCGGCGGCTGTGGGTAGTGGCCGTGGAGAACGAGGTGAAGGAAGTGCTGTATGAGCTGGGTGCCGAGCCGGCCGTAGACCCCGAGCGCCTGGCCCTGAACCTGCGCCGCGACGGCTCGCAACCCGAGTTTCGGGTGAACCGCGCCCGCGAAGCCCGCGCCGTGGCCCGCTACGCCGAAGCCCAGCAGTACCTCTACGAGCCGAACGCGGCCATCCTCAAAGCGGGCGCGTTCAAAAGCATCGGCACCGCCTTCGAGCTGCTCAAGCTGCACCAGCACAGCCACTTGTACACAAGTCAGGAATTGCGGCCAGACTTTCCCGGCCGCACCTTCCGCATTCGAGCCGTCGAAAAAGCAGATGGCCCAACGCTGCGCGCCCACCTCGGCCCCGAAGGTCGCGCTCACGTCACGACCCGCAACTTCCCAGAGTCGGTGGCCGACTTCCGCCGCCACACCGGCATCCGCGAGGGCGGGGAGGTCTATCTGTTCGCCACGACGGACCTGCGCGGGCGGCATGTAGTGATGGTATGCGAGAAAGCCTAGGTTAATGTGCTGATGTGAATGATGTGCTGATGTGCGAATGGCTTCGTTGGTGACGGGGGCTTCTTTGAAGGACCATTTGCACATCAGCACATCAAAACCAATTCATGCCTGGCTTTCCTCGCCCACGGTAGGCCGCAAGTCGGCGGGGTCAGGCGCGTGTTCGAGCAGGTCGGCTGGCTGGCAGCTTAGCGCTTGGCAAATGGCGGCCAGCGTACTGAAGCGCACGGCCCGCGCCTTGCCGCTTTTCAGCACCGACAAGTTGGCCAGGGTGATGCCTACCGCTTCGGACAAGACGCTGAGCGACATTTTGCGGCGGGCCAGCATCACGTCGAGGTTCACGAGGATGGGCATCAGATAACGAGTTCGGCCTCGCGGCTCAGGGCCAGGCCACGGCCATAAACGAAGCTGATAACGCTCAGGGCCAGGAGCGGTAACAAACCGGGCAAGCCCTCGGTGTGGAGGCGCACGTAGTGGTTGAGCGGTTCGGCCGCGCCCGACACCTGGAAAGCCGGCACCAGCAAGCGGACGAACCAACCGGCTACCTGCCCCCACACCACCAGCGCGGCCACCAGCAGGCCCAGGTGTCGCAGCCGCCGCGCGGTTTCGGGCGTGAAGGGCTGCGCCGGGGTCAGGCTACGCAGCAAGCGCCAGGTGAGCCAGCCGCCCAAGGCGTAGTAGAGGAGTTCGGCCAACGAGTAACTGTCGTCGAGCGCCCCCGCATACAGGAGCGCCATCCGTTTCCACCCGTTCGGTTCCGGGTAGCGCAGCACGGGGGCGAGCGGGTTGGCCGCCAGCTCGTATCCCTGCGACTGGCCGCGCCAGGCGGGTTTTGGCTCGCGGCTGTTGCGGGAAGGCCGCCCCGCAGCCCCATCCTCCCAGCCCTGACGGGCATCAGCCAGCTCCGGCAACAGGTTGGGGGTGCGGACATCCAGGCTGAGCTGCAACTGCTGTTCGTTTCGCAACAGGTCGGCGGTGCGGCCGAGCAGGTTACACACGACTACCAGCGAACCGAGGGCATACAAAGCCGTGAAAAAACGCGCCAGGCGCAACGAAGCGGCCGGGCCAGCCGCCCAACTCAGCCAACGGGATTGTCTCATAAAGTAGGTAGGGGTGATTGAAGAGACAAAAGAACGAAATTATTATTGATAAACAATAAATTTTATCCGATAAAAGGTAATTTTCTAGACACGGCCATCCTTTTTGCCTATTTTGTTTTCGGCCAACCGACCAGCAGCCCGACCCAGTTGATACCCATACCCGGCCGCTGAAACCGGGCAAGGCACCGGACCACTCCCCCAGGTTTCCGTAGTTTTACGCCCACGTCTGCCAGTTCGCTTCCCGCTGCCGACCGACTAGTTTTTTATTTTCAGCCCTTCTGCGCTCCCTATGCCTTACCTGTTCACTTCCGAATCCGTGTCGGAAGGCCATCCCGATAAAATAGCCGACCAGATTTCCGATGCCATCCTCGACGACTTTCTGCGGCAGGACCCGCAGGCCAAAGTAGCCTGCGAAACGCTGGTAACCACGGGCTTGGTCGTCATCGCGGGCGAGGTGAAATCGTCGGCCTACGTGGACGTGCAGAGCATCGCGCGCGGCGTGATTCGGCGCATTGGCTACACCAAGGCCGAGTATAAGTTCGAGGCTGAGAGCTGCGGCATCTTGTCGGCCCTGCACGAGCAGTCGCCCGACATCAGCCAGGGCGTGGTGCGGCAGGCCCCGGAAGAGCAGGGGGCCGGCGACCAGGGCATGATGTTCGGCTACGCCACGAGCGAGACGGCCAACTACATGCCGCTCGCGCTCGACCTCTCCCACGCGCTCTTGCAGGAGCTGGCCGCCATCCGCAAGCAGGGCCACGAAATGACGTATTTGCGGCCCGATGCCAAGAGCCAGGTCACGATTCGCTACAGCGACGACCACCGGCCCGAAGCCATCGAAACCATTGTTATCAGCACCCAGCACGATGATTTTGACGCGTCGGAGGAAGTCATGCTGGCCCGCATCAAGCAGGACATCATCGACATTCTCATTCCGCGCGTCAAGGCCCGGCTGAGCGCCGACGTGGCGGCGCTGTTCACCGGAGACATTCAGCACCACATCAACCCGACGGGCAAATTCGTCATCGGCGGGCCGCACGGCGACTCGGGCCTGACGGGCCGCAAGATTATCGTGGACACCTACGGCGGCAAGGGCGCGCACGGCGGCGGGGCGTTTTCGGGCAAGGATTCCAGCAAGGTGGACCGCTCGGCCGCGTACGCCACGCGCCACATCGCCAAGAATTTAGTGGCGGCCGGCGTGGCTGAGCAGGTGCTCGTGCAGGTGGCCTACGCCATCGGCGTGGCCCGCCCGGTGGGCCTCTACGTGACAACCTACGGCACG
>JANXNW010000329.1 GCA_025353905.1 Hymenobacter sp. | reverse complement strand
CCGCAATAATTATCATAATTTCCAGCCGCTGCTCTATCAGGTGGCGACCGGGGCGCTGGAGGCCGACAGCATTGCGTACCCGTTGCGCAAGATTTTCGCGGGGCAGAAGAATTTCTACTACCGCATGGCCGACGTGAAGGGCGTGCTGCCGGCTACGAAAACGGTGCATACCAGCGTCGGCGACATCAGCTACGACTACCTGGTGCTGAGCACGGGGTCGCTGACCAACTTCTTCGGGATTGAGAGCATCGAGAAGAACGCGATGCAAATTAAGAGCATCCCGAACGCGCTGAACCTGAGGAGCTTCATTTTTCAAAATTTCGAGCAGGCGCTGCTCGAAACTGACCCCGACCGGCGGCAAGCGCTGCTCAATATCGTGGTGGTGGGCGGCGGGCCGACGGGCGTGGAAATCAGCGGCTCGCTGGCCGAGATGCGCCGCTCGGTGCTGCCCAAAGACTACCCGGAGCTGGATTTACGGCAGATGCAGATTTTTCTGGTCGAGGCCGGGCCGGCGGTGCTGGGGCCGATGTCGAAGCAGGCGCAGGTCAATGCCGGGCGCTACCTGGATGAGTTGGGGGTGTTGGTGCGGCTCAATACGAGCATCAAGCGCTTCGAGAGCGGGCGGGCATATTACTCGGACACCGAGTTTATTCCGACCGAGAACATGGTGTGGGCGGCCGGCGTGAACGGCGCGGCCCTGGCGGGTTTGCCCGACGAGGCCATCACCAAGAACAAGCGCATTACGGTAAACCTGTTCGGGCAGGTGCTGGGGCATACGGACATTTTCGCCATCGGTGACGTGGCCAACATGGTTACGGACGAGATGCCGAAGGGCTTGCCCATGCTGGCTCCGGTGGCGCAGCAGCAGGCCGATTTGCTGGCCGAAAACCTGCAACGCCAGTTGCGCGGCGAGTCGATGAAGGAATTCAAATATTTCAACAAGGGCGTGATGGCCATCGTGAGCCGCAACAAGGCCGTGGTGGACTTACCGGGCAACTTGCACTTCGGCGGTTTCTTCGGCTGGCTCACCTGGCTGTTCGTCCACCTGATGACGCTGGTGGGCTTTCGCAACAAAGTGGTGGCCTTCGTGGACTGGGCCTTCAGCTACTTCAGCTCCGACCAAGCGTTGCGGCTCATTATCCGGCCGTTTTCGCGCAAGGACATGAAGGACGACCAGGGCAAGAAAGCCGCCGAGCACGCCACGGCCACGGCCAGCTACGTCGCGCCC
>JANXNW010000107.1 GCA_025353905.1 Hymenobacter sp. | reverse complement strand
ACCCAGGCCCTCAACAACCTGCCCGAAGGCCCTTACCACGCCGATGCGCCGCACTACTACCTGCCCACCAAGCCGGACGTGTACAAGAACATGGAGGCGCTGATTTATCACTTCAAAATCGTGATGGGTGAAATTGACGCCCCCGTGGGCGAGGTGTACCACTCGGTGGAAGGCGGCAACGGCGAACTGGGTTTCTACCTCGTTTCGGACGGTGGCCGCACGCCCTACCGCTTGCACTTCCGCCGGCCGTGCTTCATTTATTATCAAGCCTACCCGGAAATGGCCGTGGGCACGACGCTCTCGGACGCCATTGTTATTCTCTCGTCCATGAACGTCATCGCCGGCGAGCTAGACGCTTAGTTTTTGTTGAAACTGATTGATATGGAGCCGACGACCTCGCCCAAGAAACTGCAATTCTCGCCCGCTGGCCAAGCGGAAATCAAGCGCCTGTTCACGCACTACCCGGAAGACAGGAGCAAGTCGGCCATGTTGCCGATTCTGCACATCGCGCAGGCCGAATTCGGTGGCTGGGTGAGTCCCGAGGTGCAGGACCTGGTGGCTGAGACGCTGAACATCAAGCCGATTGAAGTGTACGAAGTAGCCTCGTTCTACACCATGTACAACCTCAAGCCGGTGGGCAAGCACGTGCTGGAAGTATGCCGCACGGGTCCCTGCATGCTGCGCGGCTCCGACGAATTGACCGAGCATCTGGAGCGCATCACCGGCGCCAAAATGGGCGAAACCTCTCCCGATGGTGTGTTCACACTGAAAGAAGTGGAGTGCCTGGCCGCCTGCGGCTTCGCCCCCATCGTGCAGGTGCGCGAGAAGTATTATGAGCAGTTGCATACCCCGGAAGCGGTGGATGCCATGCTCAACGAATTGCGGAATCTGGTGCACCGCCCCATTTTGTCGTGGGAAGAAAACGGCCTGCCTAACTCCGTTCAGAATAACAATAACTAACAGCTGGTCACCAGCCCAACGCTTATTATTATGGGACGCAAGCTATTAACTGAACACATCAACGTCGAAGGCATTAACACCTTCGAGGTGTACCGCAAGCACGGCGGCTACCGCTCCGTGGAAAAGGCGCTCAAAACCATGACCCCCGACGAGGTAGTGGAGGAAGTGAAGAAGTCGGGCATCCGCGGGCGCGGCGGTGCGGGCTTCCCCACGGGCATGAAGTGGAGCTTCCTGGCCAAGCCCGAGGGCGTGCCGCGCTACCTCGTCTGCAACGCCGACGAGAGCGAGCCGGGCACCTTCAAGGACCGCTACCTGATGTCGAAGCTGCCGCACCTGCTCATCGAGGGCATGATTACGGGCAGCTACGCGCTCGGGGCCAACACGTCCTACATCTACATTCGGGGCGAGCTGCTCTACGTGCTGCGCATTCTGGAAAAGGCCATTGCTGAAGCCTACGCGGCGGGTTTTCTGGGCAAGAACATTCTCGGCTCGGGCTACGACCTCGACTTGCACGTACATCCGGGAGCGGGCGCGTACATCTGCGGCGAGGAAACAGCCTTGCTGGAATCGCTGGAAGGCAAGCGCGGCAACCCGCGCAACAAGCCGCCGTTCCCGGCCGTGTCGGGCCTCTACGGCCGGCCCACCGTGGTGAACAACGTGGAAAGCATTGCCGCCGTGCCGGTTATCGTGAACGAGGGCGGCGACGAATACGCTAAAATCGGCGTGGGCAAAAGCACTGGCACCAAGCTGTTCTCCGCCTGCGGCCACCTTAACCGGCCCGGTATTTACGAGTTGGAATTGGGTGTGCCGGTCGAGGAGTTTATTTATTCTGACGAATACGGCGGCGGCATCTGGAAGGGCCGCGAGCTGAAAGCCGTAGTGGCGGGCGGCTCGTCGGTGCCGATTCTGCCGAAAGAGTTGATTCTGAAGACCGCCGCCGGTGAGCCGCGGCTCATGACGTATGAGTCGCTCAGCGACGGCGGCTTCGTGACGGGCACCATGCTCGGCTCGGGCGGCTTCATTGCGATGGACGAGACGACGTGCATCGTGCGCAACACCTGGAATTTTTCGCGCTTCTACCACCACGAAAGCTGTGGGCAGTGCTCGCCCTGCCGCGAAGGCACCGGCTGGCTCGAAAAAGTACTCCATCGCCTGGAGCACGGCCACGGCTCGCTGCACGACATCGACCTGATAGTGAGCGTAGCCAAGCAAATCGAGGGCAACACCATCTGCCCGCTTGGCGAGGCCGCCGCCTGGCCCGTCGCCGCCGCCGTGCGCCACTTCCGCGACGAGTTCGAGTGGCACGTCACGCACCCGCAAGAGGCCACCCGGCCGGGCGCAGTCTATCGGGGCAACCTCGTGCTGGCGTAATTTTCTGA
>JANXNW010000295.1 GCA_025353905.1 Hymenobacter sp. | reverse complement strand
CGCAGGGCTTGGCCGTGTGCGCCCTGACGATTGAGAAGGCGGCCGGCCAGCCGAAAGTCCAGCTAGTGGTGGAGCCGCCCGAAACCGACCTGGACTTCCTCATCGGTGCGCTGGACGAGATGGCGGCGCGGGTGCGCGAGCGGCCGGCATACGACTTCGCGGCCGAAGCCAGCGGCGCCTTCTACTTCTGCGTGGCCGGGCGCTGGAATGCCGACCCGCAACAGCGCTGGCTCTCGCCCCAGAAATACACCTGCCGGAGCCTGACCCTGGACGAAATACTCGCCACCATCCAAGTCGTCAGGGCCAACCTGGCGGCTGGGTAAGCGCCGACGACCCATTTTTCCAAACCACTTTTTTTCCTCACCCCTCCCTTTCTCCAACCAGGAATATGCCGCTTTTCACCAAACACTCTTGCGCCGTGGCCCTGGCCACGCTCGCTTTTTTGACCACCGCCGGGGTGCCGGCCGCTGCCCAGGACGCACCCGCTACCCAGGCGGCCCCGGTCGAGGTGGCGGCAAGCCCGGAAAACCATTCCCCTTTCACCCCAACCTCCATCGTGGCGGGCATCCTCGGCGGGCTGGGCGCGATGTGGCTCATCCGCCGCCGCGCCGCCCAGGCTCAAAACAAGAATAAGCCCAATGCCTGAAGCCAGTGGTCTTTTTTCTGGCTCTCACCCCTTACCACCCATTTCCATGACTCCTATCACGCTGACGCAACGCTTTTCTTACGTGCGCTACCTGCTGTACCCGGTGCTGCTGTTGCCCTTGCTGCTGCTGAGCGGCGGGCGGCGGGCGGGCACCGACGGAGCCGGCCAACGCCTGGGCTGGGCTATTTCGCTGGGCCTGAGCCTGGGCCTGAGCAGGCTGCTGCTGCGGGTCACGAACCCCCCGCCGCGCCTGACCCTGGACGACGAAGGCGTGACGAGCCAGCGGCTTGGGGCCGGAAAAATTGCCTGGGCAGACGTAATGGGGGCTTTTCTGCGCGAGTCGCGCGGCCTGGCCTGCCTCTTTCTGGAGCTCCGCGACCCGGACCGCGACCTGACCCGCCTCTCCGGCGGGCAGCGTCGCCTGGCCGCCAGCCACCAGGCGGTCGGCAATCCCCCTATCGCCCTCGACCTGACCGGAATGCGGGTGGACGCGCCGGCGCTACTGGCTACGGTACGGCAGCGGGCGGGCCTGCCGCCGCAGTAGGCGCAAGTAGGCGCGGCCGGTGGCGGCCCGAACGTCGCCCAGCCGCGCCCGCCCCGCCGACTCCCTGCCAGCCCAACAAGCACCCTGGCAAGCCCGGTAGGACCAGTGCCCGACACAAGAAGTAGATACTCCCTTTTTTCAATCCTCAACTAATCAAGTCCCCAACCCCGATGACTACCCAACCCCTTTTCCGCGCCGCCGCTCTGGCCGCGCTCGCCTTCTTCGCTACCGCCGCCAGCCACGCCCAGGGGCTAGGCGGGACGCCCAACCAAGCCAAAACCAAAGTCGGCCAAGCCACCAGCGCCGGGCCCAGCCCCCGCCGGGCCGCCGCTGCCACCGCCGCCACCGACTACCAGTTGCCTCCAAACCTGCCCCAGGACCCTTCTATCGAGGAAATGGAGAACTACGCCCGGCAGTTACTGGCCGACCCACGCCCCCTCTCCGCAAGTGAGATGCGGGGCGCTGGCAATGACCCCAACCGGCTGTATCGAAAGCTAACCCTGAATGAGGGCTTCCCCCTCAAATTTACCTGGGATAAGGGGGCGATGGCTGTTTTCAAGAAAAACCAGGTGGGTTTGTTCCCCACGATTGAGGATTTCTGTGAGGACATTGACGGCGGCGTACAGTCCTACACGGGCTACCACGTGGCCCTGGGGGCGGCCTTGCACAAGGTACAGGAAATTCACTTTACCTCGATTGCTAAACCGGCGATGACCGGCGACCACGGCCAGGACCGGGGCTTCTGGTTCGCCTTCAATCCGGCTACCGGGGTGCTCACGGCGGCCATAACGAGTTCGGAAACCCTGCCCGCCCCTCGCTCAGTTTCGGGTAGTTCCTCCGCCCTCACCTGGTGGATACGGAAGCACATCCATTAAGCAGTCATTTTTTTAGTTTCTAATTAGTTAATCCCCAGGCCCCAAGCCATGACCCCCCAACCCCTCTTCCGCGCCGCCGCCCTGGCCGCGCTCGCCCTGTTCGCCACCACTGCCCCCGGCCACGCCCAGGGGCTGGGCGGAATGCTCAATAAGGCCAAAGCCAAAGTCAATCAAGCGACTCAGACCCAGACCCCCCGCACCCCCGCTGCGGCTGCCACCCAGGCCACCGAGTATCAGGTGCCCCGAAACTTGCCTCAAGACCCTTCCATCGAAGAAATGGAAGAATACGCCCGGGCCATGATGGCGGACCCCCGCCCGGCGGGCCGCGATTGTCGGGATGAGAATTGTACCTACCGGCGGCTGACCATCGACCGAGGCTACCCCATCAAGTTCACCTGGGACCAGGCGGCGATGGCCAAGTTCAAGAAAAGTTACAGCGGCCTGTTTCCCTTCATCATAGATATCAGCGGAAACCTCCTGGGAACCATTAACAACGATGGGTCCAACTTCCACTTGCCGGTGAGCAAGGCGCTGCACAAGGTGAAGGAGATTCACCTGACCAGCAAACCCAATCTGATTGATAAAGACGAGCCAGGCCAGGCGGAAGGCTGGTGGTTTTCCTTCAATCCGGCCACCGGGGTGCTCACTGCGGCGATGTCCGCGAACGGCATACCTCCGAATTCGCTCAACATGGGGGGGGAACCGGCACCCTAAGTGCATGGATAACCCGGTACGTGAAATAACCGGCCGGCTTTTTTCGCCTTCGCACTTCATTTTTCACCCCCCAACTAATTAATCCCCAGCCCCGATGGTTACCCAAACCCTTTTCCGCGCCGCCCTGGCCGCGCTCGCCCTCTTCGCCACCGCTACCGCCAGCCACGCCCAAGGCGTGGGCGGGCTGCTCAACAAGGCCAAGGCCAAAGTGAACCAAGCCACCAGCGCCGGGGCCAACCCCCGCCGGGCCGCCACCGCTACTGCCAGCCAGGCCGTGCAGGGCAACGACGGCGAACTGCCGCCCCGGCCCGACGACCTCACGAACGTGGAGACGATGGAACTCTACACCCAGATGATTTACTCCAACACGCGCCCCTATGACCCCGATGACAGGGAATACGCCGACCAGTACTACCGCAGAATGGTCTATATGTACCATATGCCCATCAAAATCACCTGGGACCGGGCGACCATCGTGTACCACGCCGGGCACGGCTCGCAAATGACGGACTGGATAGAGGCTTGGTGCAGCCAACTGGCCGCTGGAGCGAACAACGGCAACTCGGCGGTCTATGTCAAACCCCATGCTATGAAGATTAAGGAATTGCACTTCGGCACGACCCAGGCCCTACCCACGAAGGAGGACAATGAGCTGACCGGATTTAACCTGGCCTGGAATCCCGCCACGGGCGTGTTGCGGATTGACGTGTGCACCAAGCCGGGCTATACGCCCAACCTGCGCAGATATGAACCTACTCAGGGTCAAGGGTTGAATAACTGGCTGATAAAAAACATCAAGTAGCAGCCCGCTCCTGATGTAGCCATGTCCTGCTTTCGCCACCTCTTACCGAGCGCCACCCTGGCCGCGCTCGCCCTGTTCGCCACGACCGCTGCTCACGCCCAGGGGCTGGGCCGAAGCTAAGCAAGGCCGCCCGCAGCGGCCAAGCGGTTCGGCAGCCGCTACGCTCGGCCAACTACCCGGCCGAGCGTAGGGGCCGCCGAACCGTGCCGCCCGCCGCCACCGCGCCGCCCGCCGCCACCGTCTTTACAACCGTGCTACCCTTCAACCCCCCACGCTTTCCCATGCGAACGCTCCCATTCACTTACTGCCGGGCCGTTGCGCCGTTGGCGCTGCTGCTGCTGAGCGGCTGCGGGGGCGGCTCCGGCGCTGGTTCTGCCGCGACGCCGGACTCGGCTAAGACGGCGCTGACCTCGACGCGCGAGACCTCGACGACGGACGAGGCAACCAACGGGCCGACGACGACGACCGCCTTGCTGGTGCCGGATTCGAGCGCGGTAGTCTCCGCCGATACCCCTTCTGCCGCTGAGGCCGCCGCTTCGCCGCCCAGCGGCAAGCTCGTCGTGCGCCTGCCCACCACTACCCCTACCGACCAAAACCAGCGCATCGTGTACCAAGCGGCGGCCGAGCTGTTGCCGGGCTTCGCCAATAATATCAATGCGGAGTTGAGCTTGCCGCGCGACGTGGTGCTGACGATGAGCGACTCGGAAGAAGTGAATGCCTACTACTCGGCCAGTACGCACAGCATTACCGTCAACTACGGCCTGATGCTCTATGTCCTGACGCAGGTGCACGAGAGCACGACCCACAGCGACACCGGGGACGAGGCCGCCCAAAGCGCGGTAGGGACGCTGTTTTTTGTGCTCTTCCACGAGCTGGGTCACTGCCTGATTCACGAATGTGACCTGCCCGTGCCCGGCCGCGAAGAAGATGATGCCGACCAGTTAGCGACGCTTTTTATGACGAGCAATCCCACCTCCACCACGGGGCAGTCGCTGGCGGGGGCCGCCCTGTTTTTCGCCCAAATGTCCGAAACGGACGCGGCCAACATCGCCTGGGATGACTCGCATTCGATAGGCCGGCAGCGCACCTACAACATCCTGGGCTGGCTCTACGGCAGCGACCCCGCCCGGATGCGCGGCTTGGTGGACAATAAGGTGCTCTCGGCCGAGCGGGCCCAGGACGGCATCGAGGAATACCGGCGCATCAAACGGGCCTGGGCAAACTACCTCAAACCTTACTCAAAGTCCTAGCCC
>JANXNW010000284.1 GCA_025353905.1 Hymenobacter sp. | reverse complement strand
CCTCACCCCCCTAGCCCCCCTCTCCAAAAGAGAGGGGGGGGACTAGTTGCTAGTTTTAGCTCTAAAGGAAGCGTAAGAATAGAAACTAGAACTAGAGCTAGTTTCCCCCTCTCTTTTGGAGAGGGGGGCTAGGGGGGTGAGGTGCCGTCAGAGCGGCTGCGTATGGTCAGTAAGTTAAAAAATCAGGGTTTGCGGAATCTTAACGCAAAAGTGCCGCCAACTAGGCAAGTCGGCGGCACTTTTCTTTAAAACACCTGGCCCTACAGCAGCTCCACGCTCCGCTTCACGAACGCCGTCAGCGCCTCGCCCTTCAGCAACCCCTGCGCCAGCAAGGCCAAGTCAAACGCTTGCTTAGCAAGGGTTTCGCCGCCTTCGGCCAACACGCGCTGGGCGACGGGGCTGTTGGCGTTCACGGTGACATCGAACGAGTCGGGCAGCGAGCCGAACATCTGCATGCCGCCCCCGCCGCCGGTACGCTGCATGTCCTTCATGCGGCGCATAAACTCATTCTGGGTGATGACGACCGGGGCTTCCTGGGGCGAGAGCGCGGCCACTTTCACGTGCATGGCCGGGTTGCTGATGGCCCCCTTGAACGTCTCTTCGAGGCGCTTCTGGTCGTCCTCGCTCAGCACACTCGCCGGGGCTTCGTCGCGCTCGATGAGCTGGCCCACGGTAGCCGAGTCCACGCGCTTGAAAGTGGTTTTTTCGAGCTTCTGCTCCAACTGGCCGATGAAGTGCGGGTCGAGCACCTGGTCAAACAAGAGCACGTCGTAGCCGCGCTCCTGGGCGGCGGCCACGAAGCCGTGCTGGGCCTCGGCATCGGTGGCGTAAAGCACCACCGTGTTGCCGTCCTTGTCCTGCTGATTGGCCTGGACGCGCTCCGTGTATTCGGGCAGCGTGAACAGCTCGCCGCTCACGCTCTTGAGCAGTACGAAGTCTTTAGCCCGCTCGTAGAATTTCTCGTCCGAGAGCATCCCGTACTTGACGAACATGCCGATATCGGCCCACTTGGTGGCGTAGGCTTCGCGGTCTTTCTTGAATAGCTCGCCGAGCTTGTCGGCCACCTTGCGCGTGACGTAGGTGTTGATTTTACGCACCGCCGCATCAGCCTGCAAGAAGCTGCGCGACACGTTGAGCGGAATATCGGGCGAGTCGAGCACACCGTGCAGCAGCATCAGAAACTCGGGCACCACATCCTTCACCTCGTCGGTGATGAACACTTGCCGCGAGTAAAGCTGAATCTTGTTGCGCTGAAATTGCAGCTCGTCCTTGAGCTTGGGGAAATAGAGAATGCCGGTCAGATTGAACGGATAATCCACATTCAAGTGAATCCAGAACAGGGGCGGCTCCGAGTACGGATACAATTCCTGGTAGA
>JANXNW010000204.1 GCA_025353905.1 Hymenobacter sp. | reverse complement strand
ATGACCGACCCAAATTGCTCCTTGCTCCTTATTGATTGCTCCTTGTTAATTGCTCATTGAAATGACTGACCGCCTCGCCTTTCTGCGCACCGTGCCGCCCTTCGACCAGCTGCCGCTGGAAGTGCTGGAAGAAGTAGCCGGCCTGCTTGAAGAAGTGACGCACCCGCGCGAGGCGGTGATTTACCGGCAGGGCGCGACCAAGCTGCGGGGCGTGGATTTGATTGTCGAGGGCGCCTACGACACCTTTCTCTACGATGCGCGGCAGGAGCCGCGGCTGCCCGAAACCTACGGGCCGGGCAGCTGCTACGGCGGCGTGTCGGTGCTGCTCAATAAAAAGCACTCGCTGCGCACGGTGCGGGCGCGGGCCGGCACACGGGTGTACTTTCTGCACCGGCGCGAGTTTCGGGGGCTGTGTCTGGGATACGAGGCGTTTTTTCACTACTTCACCACCCGCTACGGCCACCTCGTGCTCAACGAGGAGTACGCCCAGCTTGTGCACCCGGACACGGCCCAGGCCCCGCAGAATTTCATCGCCGCCGACGAGCTGTACTCGCGCCGCATGGGCACCGTCGAGCTACGCCCCGCCCTGGCCTGCCCGCCCGATACGCCCACCCACGAGGTGGCCCGGCTCATGGCCCGCGCCCGCTCGTCGTGCTACTTCGTGCTCGACGAAGCCGGCGAGCGCATCACGGGCTACGTGACCGATATCACCCTGCGCGACCAAGTAGTAGCCGGCCTCGCCGATGCGCGCCGGCCCATCCGCGACTTCATGGAAGTGCCCCCGCGCAGCGTGAGCCCGGACGCTTTTTTATATGAGGCGCTGCTGCTCATGTTTCGCACCCGCAGCCGCTATTTACTCGTGGAGGGCGACGCGCCGGGCCAGTACCGGGGCTTTATCAGCCGCAACCAGCTGCTGGCCGACCAGGCGCAGTCGCCGTTTTTGTTCATTCAGGGCGTGCGGCAGGCCCAGTCGGGGGCCGAATTGCGGCGCAAGTGGCAGAAGGTGCCCGACATCGTGCTGCAATTGCTCGACCGCGGGGTGAAGCCCGAAATCGTGAACCAGGTTATCGCGGCCGTGGCCGATACCATCGCCGGTAAGGTCATCGAGGGCGTAATCGCCGAGCTGGGACCACCGCCGGCCCGGTTCGTGTTCGTCGTGCTCGGCTCCGAAGGCCGCCAGGAGCAAACCCTGCTCACCGACCAGGACAACGCCCTCATCTACGAGGACCGGGCCAATGAGCAGCGGGAAGTGGTGCGCGACTATTTCCTGCGCTTCGCTGCCGCGGTGTCGGACCGGCTCAACGCCATTGGCTTCAGCTTTTGCGAGGGCGGCTTCATGGCCAAAAACCCGAAGTGGACCCACTCGCTCTCGCACTGGAAACGCAACTACGCCGAGTGGCTGCGCGAATCGAACCCCGAAAACGTGATGCGCTTCGCCGCTTTTTTCGACATCCGGTTTTTATTTGGCGAAGCCGATATTCTGGACGAGCTGCGTGAGTTTCTCGACCTCGAACTGCGAAAGCCGCTCGACCGCTTTCTGCACTACATGGCCACCAACGCGCTGCAATACGAGCCGCCGCTCACGTTTTTCAACAACATCCGCACGTTTACCGTCGGCGACCAGCAGGTAATTAATTTGAAGAAAGTGATGTCGCCCATCGTGGACGCGGTGCGCGTGTTTGCCCTCCAGCACCGCGTGTTTGCCACCAACACCGGCCAACGCCTGGCCGCCCTGCGCCAGCTCGAAGTGTTCAGCGCCAAAGAATACCAGGAGCTGCTGCAAGCCTACTACTACCTGATGGGCCTGCGCCTTAAAAAGCAAGCCGCCCAGCTCCGGCACGACAAGCTGCCGCCCGACAACTACCTCGACCCCAAGACGCTCACCAAA
>JANXNW010000198.1 GCA_025353905.1 Hymenobacter sp. | reverse complement strand
AGGTGGGCTGAAACGTTACCGGATTTTAAGCGACCGTTTACGGATGCATGACTTGGACCGCTATAATGACATTGTAGGCCTCTGTGCAGGCCTCTGGAACTTCTACATAAGTACTTGACTATCTCTCGCAACAAGTCTAATAAGCAACAAACAATAATCAACAAGCAACAAACAACCAAAACCGGGTATTTGCGAAGTGCGGAAACCCGAACGACCGAATGGAGGTTAGCTTAGCTGGCCTGATTCGGTCGTTTTGCTTATGTCTGATTATCAACTGACTTCTGATTTCCAGCCGACCGGCGACCAGCCCACGGCCATTGCGCAGCTCGTGCAGGGCATTGAGGCGGGCGAGCCGGCCCAGGTGCTGCTCGGCGCGACGGGCACGGGCAAAACCTTTACGATGGCCAACGTCATCGCCCAGACCGGCAAGCCCGCGCTCGTGCTCTGCCACAACAAAACGCTGGCGGCCCAGCTCTACGGCGAGTTCAAGGCGTTTTTCCCGCAGAATGCGGTCGAATACTACATCTCGTACTACGATTACTACCAGCCCGAGGCGTACATCGCCAGCTCCGACGTGTTCATCGAGAAGGACCTGGCCATCAACGAAGAGATTGAGAAGCTGCGCCTGCACTGCACCAGTACGCTGCTCAGCGGCCGGCGCGATATTGTGGTGGTGGCCTCGGTGTCGTGCATCTACGGCATCGGCAACCCGGAGGAATTCAGCAAAAATGTGATTTTCCTGGCTCCCGGCCACCGCTACTCGCGCAATAACCTGCTTTATCAGTTCGTGCAGATTCTGTACTCGCGCACGGAAGTCGAGTTCAAGCGCGGCTCGTTTCGGGTGAAGGGCGACACGGTGGACGTGTTTCCGGCGTATGCCGACTACGCCTACCGCATCTTCTTTTTCGGCGACGAGATTGAGGCCATTCAGAAGATTGACCCGGTGAGCGGGCGCAAGCTCAGCGACGAAAAAAACATGACGCTCTACCCGGCCAACCTTTTCGTAACGGGCAAGGAGACGCTGAACACGGCCATCCACGAGATTCAGAACGACATGGTGGCCCAGCACAAATACTTCGAGAAGGAAGGGCGCGATGTGGAGGCCCGGCGCATTCAGGAGCGCACGGAATTCGACCTGGAAATGATACGCGAGCTGGGCTACTGCTCGGGCATCGAGAACTACTCGCGCTACTTCGACCGCCGCGAGCCGGGCTCGCGGCCGTTCTGCCTGCTCGATTATTTCCCCAACGACTACCTGCTGGTCGTGGACGAGAGCCATGCCACGATTCCGCAAATCCGGGCCATGTGGGGCGGCGACCGCTCGCGCAAAACGGCGCTCATTGAATATGGCTTCCGGCTGCCCTCGGCGTTTGATAACCGGCCGCTGACCTTCAACGAGTTCGAGAGCATGTACCAGCAGGCGGTGTACGTGTCGGCCACGCCGGCCGATTACGAGCTGACCCAGGCCAACGGCGTGGTCGTGGAGCAAGTCATTCGGCCGACGGGCTTGCTCGACCCTGAAATCGACCTGCGCCCCAGCCTGAACCAAGTGGACGATTTGCTCGATGAGGTGGACAACCGCGTCAAGGAAGGCGGGCGGGTGCTGGTGACGACGCTCACCAAGCGCATGGCCGAAGAGTTGAGCAAGTACATGGACCGGCTCGGCATCAAGGTCGAGTACATTCACTCGGACGTGAAAACGCTCGACCGCGTGGAAATCCTGCGTCGGCTGCGCCTGGGCGATATCGACGTGCTCATCGGCGTGAACCTGCTGCGCGAAGGACTGGACTTGCCCGAAGTGAGCCTCGTCGCCATTCTCGATGCCGACAAGGAGGGCTTCCTGCGCGACCAGCGGAGCCTGATTCAGACGATGGGCCGGGCCGCGCGCAACGAGCGCGGCAAGGTTATTCTGTACGCCGACCGCATGACGGGCTCGATGCAGCGCGCCATCGACGAAACCAACCGCCGCCGCGCCGTGCAACTCGCCTACAACGAGCTGCACGGCATCACGCCCCGCACCGTTCGCAAAACCCACGCCCAGATTCTGGGCCAGACCGACCTGGCCGATTATCGCGTGGTGGAAGCCCAAACTACCAGCGGCGTGTATGCCGAAGGCGGCTCGGTGCTGGCGATGGCCGCCGAGCCGGTGGTGGCCATGATGAACCGCGCCGAGCTGGAAAAGCTCATCAAAACCACCGAAAAGCAGATGGAAGCCGCCGCGAAGGAGTTGGACTTTCTGCAAGCCGCGAAATTGCGTGACGAGCTGGGGGCGTTCAAGCAGCTGCTCAAGAGCAAGCGGGATTAACTGTACGCTATGGACCTCCCCGCCTCGCTCATCAGCCTCAACCCTGATATCCGCTTCGGCAAGCCCTGCGTTGTCGGCACTCGCATCGCGGGGCAGGACATTCTGAGCTGGCTGGCTTCGGGGATGACGAATCAGGGGATTCTGGCGGACTTCCCCGAGTTAATGGAAGCGGATGTTCGGGGGGCGCTGGCTTTTAGCTCTTAATCACTCAATCACTTTCCCCATGAAACGTTTGCTGCTTTTGGCGTTGATTGCTCAGGCTTGCTCTTCGCCGGGTCAGCCCACCGGCAAAGCCACGTATATGCAAATTTTCTACGATGGCCCCAGTTGGCTATCCGGGCAGCCGCTGATACACTACAGCCCCGCATTCCGAGGCAAGGCTGGCGAAACGGTGACGGAGCCAGATTCCATTCGGCGGGTTTCGCCAGGAGCAGGTTTTTTGGGGCCGGATGAGAGCATCACGCAAACGGGCACCACTGAAACTACCACCACTGTTCACTCCTCGGAGCCGAACGACAAACCTTCGCTGCAAGAGCTGGCGCGGCAGCAGCAAGAGAGCAAGCAGGAAGCCGCCCGGTTCAAGCGAGGGTTGAATCTGATGGAAGCCCGCGCCGCCTTGGGGCGTGATGCGCTGGTTAAGGCGCTGAACGAAGCGGCGGCGGATGGCTGGGAAGTAGTGCAAATGGTCCCGTCAGGTGGGCCGGGCACCCTGGTCTACCTGCTGCGACGGCGGTAACCCGCTCACAAAAACCGCCCGCGCAGCTCCGGCGTGGGCACCAGGCAGCTGTCTTGGCGCCCGAACCAGCGGTAGCGGTGCCGGGCCACGAAGCGGTAGGCGGCATCGCGCCAGGCGCGGGGCAGTAGCCAGCCAATGCCGAGCGCGCGCCAGGGCCAACCCAGGCCGTGGGCGATGTGCAGCACGGCCGTAGAGCGCTCATAAACTTGGCCGTTCTGAATCAGCAGTACCGAGTCGGGGTCGGCGGTGGATGAGGTTTGGCCGTGGGCGGCGAGCAGCGTTTGGCCCGCTTCGCTTTGCAGTGCCGCGAAGCGGAACTGCCCGCGTGGGTCGTGCCGAATAACGCGCTGTACGAACCCGTTGCAGAGGTTGCACACGCCGTCAAAGAGGATGGTAGCCGGGACCGAATCGGGCATGATGCGCTGAGGAAAAGTGCCGGACCAGATACTCAGGCACGGACTAGCGTGGCAACCAACGCCGGGGCGGGCTGATTGGTTTGAGTAAGAAATCAAGCAGAGGCATGCAACCACCAAAGCGGCAACTACGTACTTTTCTCTCGTAAATCACGGATTTCACACCGGGTTACCTATTCGGCCCGAGCCGTATAGTAAGGCTCATTTTTTCATCTTTCATCCTTTTCCTTTTACCATGAAAAAAGTACAAGTAATGCTGGCCGCCCTCTCGTTGAGCGCCGGCCTGCTGGGCGGTTGCAGCGGCAAAACCGACACGAGCGCTTCGGGTACGACTGCCACCCCCACCACCAACGCCAAAGCTGACTCGGCGGGCGGCGCCATGTCGGGCAGCGGCGCGGGCGCGACCAGCGGCAGCGGCACGACGGGTTCGGGCAGCATGTCGAGCGGCGCGGGCGGCCCCGGCAACCCAGGCGGCAACAGCGGCTCGGGCGCGGGTACGTCGGGTGGGTCGGGCACGACGGGCACTGGCCCTAAGTAGGCAGTCCCTAGCCAGGCAAGTAAAAAGCTCTCCCGGTAACCGCGATTCAGCGGTTACCGGGAGAGCTTTTGGTTGGAAGTAAACCCACCGGGCTTATCCCGCGGACGCGGCGCGCCGCACGAAAGCACTTGTGAACTCCGACAATACGAGCCGGCCACTGATGGCGGCGCGCTCGGCGAGCAGCGCGTTCCAGTGGGCAGTGCCGGCCCAGAGCACCTGCTTGATTTCGCGCATGGCCTCCGGCGACGACGCGGCCAGGCGCTCGGCCAGGCGGCGCACGGCCGCGTCGAGAGCAGGCAGGTCAGGCAACACTTCGGCGTAGAGGCCGCGCGCGGCGGCCCAATCAGCGGAGCGAAACTCGGTGGCGTCAATCGTCAGTTGGCTGAAAGCGGACTGGCCGATTTTGCGCTCTACGGCGGGGCCGACCACGAACGGGCCGATGCCGACGGCCAACTCCGAGAGCTTGATGCTGGCTGCCTCGGTGGCCAGGCAATAATCGACGGCGGCGGCCAGGCCCACGCCGCCGCCCACGGCCTTGCCCTGCACCCGGCCGATGATGAGTTTCGGGGCCAAGCGGCAGGCGTTGATGACGTGCGCGAAGCCCGAAAAAAACGCCAGGCCCTGGGCCTCGTTTTCGATGGCGCGCAGCTCGTCGAAGCTTGCCCCGGCGCAGAACGTGCGCTCGCCGCCGCTTTGCAGGATAATGACTTTAGTGTCGGCAGCGGCTCCGGCGGCCTGGATGGCGGCGGCCAACTGCTTTAAGACCGTGCTGGGCAGCGAGTTCTGGGCCGGGTGGAAGAACTCGACGGTGGTGATGCCGAGCGCGTCGGTGGTGGAGTGGACGTAGGGGTTCATGGTCTTTAGCGCGAAGTTTCGCGAAGTTGGGCGCGAAGTTTTGAAAAGCCGGCTTTGCC
>JANXNW010000189.1 GCA_025353905.1 Hymenobacter sp. | reverse complement strand
TCGCGCTGGGGGGCATCCTCGCGCATCAAGCACAAGTAAGAGACAGCAAAGGCCCATTCTTCATCTGACACATCACTGGGGTAACTTCGCGTAGCAGTCATACCTCAAATTTACTCCCAAGTGCATAACAGGCTCTAGGCCACGAGTTTGGACCGGCTTATTTGGTAGGAAGTTAGGGTCAAGTTAAGCCAGGCAAAAATGTTTTTTGTAAAAAATAAATAACGCTGTCGCTAAACTCCGCTTATATTTGCCAGTCAAGGGGTTTTTAGTTTCATTAATTTTTCACTTTTTTATGAAGCACATTTCACGCGCTTTACTAATTTTGCTTCTGCTTGGCTGCGGTTGGCAGCAGGCCTGGGCGCAAAATCGGTCCATTTCGGGCCGCGTCACGGACCGCACTACCGGCCAGGGCCTGCCCGGCGTAACGGTGCTGGCTAAGGGCACCACGGCCGGGGCCTCGACCAACGCCGATGGCAACTATTCGCTCGACGTGCCGGCCGCTGCTACCCGGCTTATTTTCAGCTTCGTGGGCTACGTTTCCCAGGAGCGCGAACTCACCGGCGGTAACATCGACGTGGCCCTGGCCACGGACCTGCGCCAGCTCGACGAGGTGGTGGTGAACGGTCTGGCTTCGACCGTCAAGCGCTCGAATCTGGGCAATGCCGTCAGCACGGTGTCGGCGCAGGAGCTATACGGCAGCACCCGTCCGGTTACGCTTGATGCCGCGCTCAACGGTAAAATAGTGGGTGCTAACATTAACGCGACCAGCGGCGCGCCCGGCGGGGGCATTGCCGTGCAGCTGCGGGGCGTTTCAACCCTGAGTGGCTCGCCGCAGCCCTTGTTCATCATTGACGGCGTGTACGCCGTGCAGCAGGAAATTGGCAACGGCGCCGGGTCTTCGTCCTTTACGGGTGCTTCGGCCGGAACGGGCCGCACCTCGCAGGACCAGGGCACGAACCGCCTGTCCGACATCAACCCGGCTGACATCGAGTCGGTGGAAATTCTCAAAGGTCCCAGCGCCGCTGCCATCTACGGGCAGCGGGCCAACGCCGGGGTCATCCTGATTCGCACCAAGCGTGGCGCGGCGGGTCAGACCAAGGTAAACTTTACCCAAGACGTCGGTTTTCAATTCATCCAGCGTTACATCGGCTATTCAGACTTCGATGCAGCCAAAGCCAACAGCGTGTTTCAGGGCGGACTCGACGATATTTTTAAAGCGGCTAACGGCCGCACATTTAACTACGAGAAAGAAGTGTTTGGCAACAAAGGCTTTTTGCGCAACACCAACATCAGCCTCTCGGGCGGTAACGACCGGACGCGCTTCTACGTCGCCGCCGGGGCCACCCGCGAAGATGGTATCGTGAAAAACACGAACTATGAGCGCTACTCCATTCGGGCTAACGTGGACCAGAAAATTGGCTCGCGCATTGATTTCTCGCTCAATTCGGGTTTCAATAACTCGACCAACAATCGCGGATTTTTTGGCAACGACAACAACGGGGTAGCCATCGGCTATAACCTGCTCTCCATTCCGAGCTTCGTGGACCTGCACAAAGACCCCACGACGGGGCTGTTTCCTCCTTCACCGGTGACGGGCGATAACCCGCTGGCCGTCATTGACAAGGGCGTGAACCGCGAAACGACCAACCGCGTGACGGAGGCCGCTACCGCGACGTTGCGTATTATCGACCAGGAAAACTCATCCCTGCGCCTGGCTACCCAGGGTGGTCTGGACTTTGCCGCTTCCAACGCTTTGCTGGCGCTGCCCGCCGATTTGCAGTCTCAGCAATCCTCGGCGCTGCCGGGCGTAGTGCGGATTGCGAAAAACCAGTTTTTCAACTACAACGTGCAGGCTTTTCTCATCTACGACTACAAGCTCGGCGCCTTCGCGCTGAACTCGCAGGTGGGTTCCATACGCCTGGGCCAGCAGCAGCAGCTACAGTATAGCCAGGGTCAGAATTTGGCTCCCGGCCCGCTCCAGCCCGACCGCGGCACGGTAACCACCCAGCAGAATTTCAACTCCGACGAGGCCGACGTGGCTTTCGTGGGGCAGCAGCAAATCAACTGGCAGGACCGCATTATCGCCACGGGCGGGGTTCGCTTCGACAAATCGACCCGCAACGGCGATGCCAGCAAGTACTACACCTTCCCGCGCGGCTCGCTCGCCATCAACTTGGCTAAGTTCGACTTCTTCCAGATTGAAGGCGTGAACCTGGTTAAGCTCCGCGCCGCCTACGGCGAAACGGGCGGGCCGGCCGGCTTCGGCGCGCTGTACTCGCCGCTGACCAACATCAGCACCGGGGGCCTCGTGGGTCTCGTGCCGGCGGGCGTTATTGGTAACCCGAACATCCGACCGGAAAGTGCGACTGAGTTTGAAACCGGCATTGACCTCGGTTTTTTTGGGGGCCGGCTGGGCCTGGAAGCTTCGTACTACAATAAGAGCGTCCGCGACCTCATCACCGTGCGGCCCCTGTCGCCGGGCACGGGCGTGAGCAGCATTCGCGCCTTTAACGTGGGTGACTTGCGCAACCGCGGCTTAGAGCTGGCCCTCACGATTGTGCCCGTGCGCGCGAGCAACCTCACCTGGACCTCGACCACCCAGTTCTGGTTTAACCGCTCGCTGGTGACCCGCTTGGCGGACAACATTCCCGCCTTCGACCAGGGGTCGGGCTTTGGTGGCGGCTACGGCACGACCTTTTTCGCCCTGGGCGAGTCGCCGACCCGCTGGTACGGCACCCCCCGCATCCCGCTGACCAGCGGCGGCAACCCGGTTTTCGCCCGCCTGACTGGCTATGGCGACGCGCAGCCGACCTTCCAGATGTCGTACTTGAACAGCTTCAACATTTATCGGAACTTCGACTTGTCGTTTCTGCTTCACTGGAAAAAGGACAGCTATACCAGCAACCTGACCGTGACCAACCAGGATGGTTTCGGCACCAGCCCCGACTACAGCAACCCATATACCAACCCGGACGGTACTCCCGGCGGCTTGTTGGGCGATGCTCGGCAGAGCTTCCCGGCCAGCTACTACATTCAGAACAGCGGTTACGTGCGCTTGCGTGAAGTATCGCTTTACTACACGCTGGCCGAGGGCGCGCGCACCGCGCTGTTTAAGGACTTCATCAAGACGGTGAAGATTGGGGCCTCGGCCAACAACCTTATCACCTGGACTACCTACAAGGGCTATGACCCGGAAGTATCTAACTTCGGGGCCACCGGCACGCAGGCTCAGGTGGATGTCGTCGGCTATCCCTCGACCCGCCGTGTCTTCTTCACGCTCAATCTTGGCTTTTAATTTTTTCTTATTATGACTAAGTATCTTAACCTGTCCGGGGTTCGTCGTTGGGTAGCGCTGGGGTCCGCCAGCTTGCTGCTGGGCGCGGCCGCTTGCAATCCGTTTCAGTTGGACGCGATTCCCGACCCGAACAATACCCCGCTGGACACCGTCCTTAACCAACCGAACGCGCTACAGCTACAAGCCCTGGCTACCGGCCAGGAAGCAGCTTTCCGTCTGGGCCACACCAACAACGCTCCCTATTATCAGATGACGGGGTCGCTTTGCCGCGAGATTGTGATTTTGGCCAGCAATGAGCCACGTTGGTACGGTGAAATTCTCGGTACTACGGGTGGATTGAACAACAACTCGTTCTACTCCGTCGGCTCGTACAACGCTTTCGCGCGTGGCATCCGGGCGGCCAACATCCTGCGTCAATCGGTGCAAACGGCGCTGCCTGTCGTGGCCGATGCCAAGCAGATTCAGGCCACGCTCGGCTACGCCGACACCTACGAGGCGCTGAGCAAGCTGCACCTGATTAATTTGATGGGGGAGAACGGTATTCGCATCGACGTAGCCGACATTACCAAGCCCGGTAAGTTTACCAACGGCTCGGCCCCGGCGCTGGCTAACATCCGGCAACTGCTCGATAAAGCCGCTACGGAGTTAGCTAATGGGGGTAAAACCTTCCCGTTCGTCCTCTCGTCAGGTTACGCTGGCTTCGACTCCCCGCCCACTTTCCTGCTTTTCAACCGGGCACTGGCCGCGCGTGTGGCGCTGTACCAGAAAGATTATTCGGGAGCCTTGCAGGCCCTGCGCGCATCGTTTTTCAAAAATGCTGCCTCGACCACTGCCGGCGATTTGGCGGTAGGGCCCCAACTCACCTTCAATCCGGCTATTGCCGGCGACCAGTCGAACGCCTATTTTCAACAAGTTGGCTCGAAACCTTCAACGCTGGTAGTGGTGCCGGATAACTTTGTTACCGAGGCCGAAGCTGGAGACTTGCGTCTGGGTAAAGTAGCCAGCACTCCCGCTATTCGGTCTACCAGCCGGATTACGGGCAATTACGTACCGACCATCTATACCAGCCCCACCCAGCCGCTGAGCATCATTCGCAACGAAGAACTGGTGCTCATCTCGGCCGAAGCCAACGCCCTGACGGGTAATACCGCTGGGGCGGTTAGCGATATTAACGTGATTCGTAAGGCAGCTGGTGGTTTGCCCGCGTACGCCGGGTCTACCGACCAAGCCAGCCTTATCAATGAGATTCTGCGCCAGCGGCGGTACTCGCTCTTTTATGAGGGCCAGTTTCTGATTGACTTGCGCCGTTTGGGCTTGCTTCAGCCGAAGCCGACCCCGGAGATTACGATTCCGTACACGGCTGCTCCGTTCAAAGTATTCGACCGGTTGCCCGTGCCCCAGGCCGAGGTAAACTGGGATATCGCCAACCCGTAGTACGTCCAGAGTTCACGCCAAATACAAAGCCTCGCCGAAGCATTCGGCGGGGCTTTGTATTTGGCGCTTACACTGCTCACTGCTGCATTAAAAACCCCTTGATGTACTCGTCCAGGTCGCCGTCGAGCACGTTTTGCACGTCGGTGCGCTCGATGCCGGTGCGCAGGTCCTTGATGAGCTTGTAGGGGTGGAGCACGTAGTTGCGAATCTGGGAGCCGAAGTCGATGCGCTTTTTGGTGGCTTCCACTTTGTCGCGCTCGGCGTGGCGCTTGTCCAACTCTTGCTGGTAGAGGCGCGACTTGAGCATGCGCAACGCGTGCTCCTTGTTCATGAGCTGCGAGCGCTCGATTTGCACGGCGATGATGATGCCGCTCGGCGCGTGGGTCAGGCGCACGGCCGTCTCGACCTTGTTCACGTTCTGCCCGCCCGCGCCGCCGGCCCGGAACGTGTCCCAGCTGATGTCGGCCGGGTTGATGTCGATGACGATGGTATCGTCCACGACCGGGTAGGCGAAGACCGACGCGAAGGACGTGTGTCGCCGCCCGCTGCTGTCGAAGGGCGACATGCGTACGAGCCGGTGCACCCCGATTTCCGACTTCAGATAGCCGTAGGCAAACGGGCCGTCGATTTCGAGCGAGGCCGACTTGATGCCCGCGCCTTCGCCCGGCTGGTAGCTGAGCTGTTTGACGGTGAAGCCCTTGCTCTCGCCCCACATGATGTACATGCGCATGAGCATCTCGGCCCAGTCCTGGCTTTCGGTGCCGCCCGCGCCGGGGTTGATGTCGATGATGGCCGGCAGCTGGTCCTCCTCGTCGGAGAGCATCCGCTTGAACTCGAGCGCTTCGACTTTGGCCGTGGTGGCGGCGTAGTCGGCCGTTATTTCGGCCTCGGTAGCTTCACCGGCGCGGTAGAACTCGTAGAGCGTTTCCGTGTCGTCCATCGCCTGCTGCACGGCCTCGTAGTCGTCGGTCCAGACCTTGATGCCCTGGATTTCGCGGAGCTTTATTTCGGCCGCTTTGGAATCATCCCAGAAGTCGGGGGCCAGCGTTTCGGCCTGGGCCGTAGTCACTTGAATTTTGCGAGTATCGTAGTCAAAGATACCTCCTCAGGGCCTCTACGCGGCCCCTCAAGTCCTTTACCTGGTCCTGAGTCATAACGGTGAATGAGCGACTGAGTGAATGAGTGAAGGGTTCAGCCGCTGGGCAAAGGTCGGCACCAAGCGCCAAGCGCCTGGCACGACTACGCGAAAAATCGCTCAATCACTCATTTACTCAGTCACTCTGTGCATCCACCCGTGCGGGTCCAGTGCCTGGCCGTTCCGAATGGCATCGAGCGCGGCCCCGGCGCGGCGCGAAAACGCGTCGGCGGGCACGGCGGGCAGCTCGTAGTCGTGGCCTTCGTGGCCGATGACGGCGATGGGGGCGATGGTAGCCGCCGTGCCCACGCCGAACGCCTCGTGCAAGCGGCCGGCGGTCAGCGCTTCAATGATTTCCAGGCCCGACACGGGGCGCTCCTCCACACTCAGGCCCCAGTCGCGGGCCAGGGCCAGCACCGAGCGGCGGGTGATGCCGTCGAGGATGGACGTGGACAGGGCCGGCGTAACGAGCCTGTCGTCAAGGATAAACAGCACATTCATGGTGCCCGATTCTTCGATGAACTGGTGCTCGGAGGCATCGGTCCAGAGCAGCTGGTGGTAGCCCTGCTGCTGGGCCAGGCGGGTGGGCAGCATGGCCGCGCCGTAGTTACCCGCGTTTTTGGCGTAGCCGGCCCCGCCCGCCACGGCCCGCACGTAGTGCTGCTCGAAGCGTACCCGTAGCGGCTGGGTGTAGTACACGCCCACCGGGCAGGTAATTACGCCGAAATGGTAGCCGTCGGAAGGCCGTACGCCGAGCAGCCCGTCGGTGCCGAACATGAACGGCCGCACGTAGAGCGCGCTGCCCGCCGCGCCGGGCACCCAGGCTTCGTCGAGCCGAATCAGCTCGCGCAGGCCCTGCATAAAAATCTCCTCCGGCACCTCCGGCATGGCCATGCGCGCGGCCGACGCGTTGAGCCGCCGCCAGTTGTCGAGCGGCCGAAACAAAGCCACCCCGCCGTCGGCCTGCCGGTACGCCTTCATGCCCTCAAAAATGGCCTGCCCGTAGTGCAGAGCCGACGTGGCTGGGCTGAGCGCCAGCGGCCCGTAGGGCACGATGCGCGGCCCTTGCCAGTCCCCATCGCGGTACTCCACGGCCAGCATGTGGTCGGCAAACACCTTCCCAAACTCCACGCGGCTGGGGTCGAACGAAGTCAGTCGCGAAGCGGTAGTCGGCTCAACGGTGAAAGTGAGTAAGTCGGTCATGTTCGTGTGTTTTTAATTGTTCGTTTCTTGTTCGGTCATTGCCTCACTGCGCTCGCAATGACCGAACATTACTAGCCATTAAACCCGTGGCTTCCAGGTTACTTCGGCCACGCCCAGCTCGTGGGCCATGGCGCGGCTCAGCACGAAGAGGTAGTCGGACAAGCGGTTGAGGTACATCACGACGAGGTCTTCGACGGGCGACTCCTCGCGCAGGTGCACGGCCAGGCGCTCGGCGCGGCGACAGACGCAGCGCGCGACGTGGCCGAACGAGACGGCCGGGTGCCCGCCCGGCAGAATGAACTCGCGCAGCGGGGCCAGCACCTGGTCCATGCGGTCCATCTCGGCTTCGAGGCGGCTGATGTCGGCCGGCAGCAGGTCGGGCAGGCGGCGGCTGGCACTGGGGGCCTGCGGGTCGGTGGCCAGGTGCGAGCCGATGGTGAAAAGCCGGTCCTGAATTTCCTTGAGCACCTCGCGGCGCGACGCGTTCACGTCTTGGTCGCGCAGCAACCCCACGTACGAGTTCAGCTCGTCCACCGTGCCGTAGCAGTCGATGCGCAGGCTCGATTTGGGTACCCGCGTGCCGCCGATGAGCGAAGTCAGGCCGGCATCGCCGGTTTTGGTATAAATGCGCATTTGCTTTAAGCTGATGGCTATTAGCTGATGGCTGATAGCTTATTCTAAATTTGGGGGTAAGCCAGTAGCCAGGTGACAAAAGCCATCAGCAAAGGGGAAAGCCAATAGCCAACAGCCAATAGCCATCAACTTACAGAAAACCGCGCGATTTCCTGGTTCACCGTGTCGGTTTCGACCAGGCCGTCGCGCAGGCGCACGATGCGGTGGGCGTAGCGGGCAATGTCTTCCTCGTGAGTGACCATGATGATGGTGTTGCCTTTGGCGTAAAGCGCCTCGAACAAGCCCATGATTTCGTAGCTGGTTTTTGAGTCGAGGGCGCCGGTGGGTTCGTCGGCGAGCAGCACGCTGGGCGTGTTTACCAGGGCGCGGGCGATGGCCACGCGCTGGCGCTGGCCGCCCGAGAGCTCATTCGGGCGGTGGCCGGCGCGGTCACCGAGGCCCACCGAGCGCAGCGCTTCGAGGGCCATTTCGGTGCGCTCGCGCTTGCCCAGGCCGGCGTAGATGAGCGGCAGGGCCACGTTTTCGAGCGAAGTCGAGCGCGGCAGCAGATTGAAAGTCTGAAAAACGAAGCCGATTTCCTTGTTGCGCACCTCGGCCAATTCGTTGTCGCTCATGCGGCTCACGTCCTGCCCGTTGAGAATGTACTGGCCCTGGCTGGGCGTATCGAGGCAGCCAATAATGTTCATCAGCGTACTCTTGCCCGAGCCCGACGGCCCCATAAACGCCACGTACTCGCCGCGCCGGATGTTGATGGTCACCGACACCAGGGCGTGAATGTGCTCGGCCCCCATCACGTACTCCTTGCCGATGTTGGTGGTTTCGATGACGTTGAGCGAGGGCGTGGGCATGCTGGACTCGGAGGTTTTAAGTTGTCAGTTGCTTGTTGTCAGTTGTCAGTTTGATGTCGGATAATTGGCTGACAATTGACAACGAGCAACTGACAACTCAGTGCAAAAGCCGACCTTACTCAAACTTGGCGACCGTCGCCGCACGGGCAGCGCGGCGACGGTTGAATTCGGCCAGCAAGTTAGCGTAGGCGGCGGGGCTGAGGCGCGGCGGGCGCAGGTCGGCCAGGGTGGTTTGGGCTAGCTCGGCAAGGCCCGCATCGGCGGCGGCCAGCGCGTACGCCTGCAACAGGGCGACCGAAGCAGGGTTTTCGAGCAGGCCCTGGCGCAGGGCTTCGTAGGCGAGCAGGTTGTCCTGCCGCCCGCTGTAGAACCGGGCGGCCGCCAGCACGAGCGCCTCGTTGAAGGGCGCATCGTTAAGCGCCCGCTGGTACGTGTCGGCGGCCGCGCGCGCGTCGCCAGCGGCTTCGGCGCGGCGAGCGGCGGCCAACTCGACGCTGCCCAGTACGGGCGGCGCGGTGCTGAACTGGGCGAGCGGGCCAATGCCCGGCGCGGCGCTGGATGCAGCACTTCCTGTCGCGTTCGACGTTGTGTTCGCGCTCCGCATCGCGCGCACGGCCGCACTCAGTCGGGCCAGGTCGGCGGGCTGTTGCGCGACGGGCAAGGCCGCCAAGCGCCCGTATTCGGCCCGTGCCGAATCAGCTTGGCCGCTCAAAATCAGCGCCCAGGCGCGGGGCAGGCGGGCCTGAACGGCTCCATGCGTGGCGGCCAGCCCCAGCTGGGTGGCGGCCGTGGCGTACTGTCGTTGCCGCAACTGCCACATGCCCAGCACGAACTGGTAGTAGCCGGCCGTGGGGCTGCTGCCCGCCGTGAGCGGGGCCAGCGTCTGGCGGGCGGCTACTTCCTGGCCCGCCGTGTGCCAGTTCAGGGCCAGCACGAACGCGAGCTGCTCGGCGTAGGGCGCGTTGGCGGGCAGGGCGGCGAGGCGGTTGAGCTGAGCAAACAGCCGGGGGTTGGGCCGCGCCCGGCTGGCGGCGAGGTGGTAGTGGTAGAGGTCGGCGAAGGTGGCCGCGTCGAGCACGGGTACCGGGTCAGGGTGGGCGGGGTCGTCGGTTTCGCGGGCGCGCAGCCCGGCGGCGGGGAAGGGCAGCGAGTCAAGCCGCGTGGCCGGCAGCGGCCGGCCCGGTGGGCGCAGCAGCAGCTGCAGACGCACGTTGCTGGTCAGGGCCGGACCGGGCGCGGCCGGCAGCCGGGCCTGGGCGGCGGCAGCAGCCAGCGCGTTTTGCGCCAGCAAAAAACCCAGCGCGTTGGCGCGGCCCACGTAGCTTTTGGGTCGTAGCCGCTCGGCCAGGCTCAGGTAGTGCGCCACCGAGTCGGTGAGGTTCGAGCGGGTGAAGAGCTGGGCTAGGTCCGAAGTCAGGGCGAAGCTGCGCGGGAGGGCGCGGCGGCCCCGGCGCAACACGTCGAGGCAGTCCAGAAAGTCACTTGGCCCGCTGAGCAGGGCGGCCAGGCGCAGGGTGGTGCGCTCGTCGGCGGGGTCGCGCAGCAGGGCGCGGCGCAACGCGTTCAGCTCGTTTTGGCGCTGCTGGCGGGCGCGGTAGAGCGCGGCGCGGCCCAGCTGGGCGGGCCGGTTGAAGCGGTCGAGCACGTCGCCGCTCTCGGCGTAGTAGCGCTCGGCGAGCAGGGCCAGGGGCAGGTCGTCGGGCTGGTTTTCACTCTGCAAGCGGGCAAGCTCGCCGAGCTGATTGTACAAGCCCGCCTGCGTGAGCCGGGCCAGCGGCCAGCCCTGGCGCAGCTCCGTCACGAGCAACAGGCCCAATCCCAGCACATAGACCACATAAAACGGCAGTCGCTGAGGCGCAAACACCACCCGATATACCCGCAGCCGCTGCCGGATGAGCGGCCCGAAATTGACGAGCACGTACAGCAAAAACGCCCCGCCGAGCAGCCCAAGCGCCCGCGCCGTGAAGTCGCGAGCGGCCGCCAGCAACGGGGCGTTGTCGGTGGCGAACGCATAGCCCAAAGCCCCGGCAGCGGCGGCCGTCAGCAGCCAATAAAGGACGCGCGCCGCCACGTAGGGCAGCCAGCCGCCGTAGCCCGGCTCGCGCAGCCGCAGGCCCAGCCCGCCCGCCAGCACGGCTGGCAGCAGCAGCACGAGCGGGTCGAAGCGCAGGCCGCCCAGCAGCTTCAACTCGCCGTCATTAAACCAATACAGCCCCAGCGCGCCCAGATAAAGGAAGCTCGCCGCCACGAATGGCAACAGCCCAAATCGGCTTTCCGGCCGCTCGGCCTGGGTGTTGAACCAGAGCAGGCCCCGGATATTCTCAATCGCCACCCAGAGCACGAGCGCGGCCACCAGCACGGCTCCGGCCAGCGTGGCGTAGGCGGCCAGGTGCAGCCCGGTTTCGGGCGCGGGCAAAGGACTTCGATAAGCTATCAACCCTGCCAATCCCGCCACCAACGCCCCGAACAGCGCCACCCGCCCGGCCACCCGCACCCGCTCGCCGAGCAGCTGCAAGCCCAGCGCCGCCGCGCCCAGCGCCGTCAGGCTGCCGTACAAAAACCAGGGCCGCGCCCCGCTAAATAAGTCCAGCCCGTCGGCGTTCAGCTCGCGCAGCAAAAAAATAACCGGCACGGTGGCCGCCACGAACGCCGGCCGCCGCAGCATACTCGCCACGGCCAGCCAGCCGGCCAGCGCCAGCCCGAGCACCGCCAGCCACAGCCCAGCGGCCAGCGGCTGGGTCAGCGGCCCGCCCGCATCGTGGGTGAGCGTCGTGATAAAGCCATTCACCGGCAGCGGCAGCCGCGCCGGCCCCACAGCCACCGAGTCGAGCGTGAGCGGCACCGCGCTCAAGTGCGGCACCAGCAGTCCGGGTCGCGTCGCGTCGGCCCCGGTGAAGTAGTAGTACGTGGCCCCCGCCACGGCCAGCAGCGCCAGCAAGGCCGGCAGTCGAATTGTCGTCAAGTAAAAATTGGCAAGTAAAAATTAAAAATTGGGGCGGGTGTTTCAACAGGCTTTGGAAAGTAGGGCGGCGAGCGCGGGCGGGCGGCTTTTCGCCGCCCGCCCGCTTGGCGTTGTTCGGCCTGACTGATAAGCCACGCGCACTAACGCCCCTCAGCAACGCCAAGCGGGCGGGC
>JANXNW010000184.1 GCA_025353905.1 Hymenobacter sp. | reverse complement strand
GACGCTGCGAGTCCGCGCGTTGTGTCGTTGCCGAGCCGCGTTCGGCCGGCCGTCTCACGCGCGGACTCGCAGCGTCCGCGCTACTTCCGCGCTACTGCGCCCTACTTTTGCGGGCGTCTCTCACCCTTACTCTTACCCGATGAAAGTTACCGTAGTTGGGGCTGGCAACGTGGGCGCTACCTGCGCCGACGTGCTCGCCACCCGTGAAATCGCCAACGAAGTCGTCCTGGTCGATATCAAAGAAGGAATTGCCGAGGGTAAGGCCCTCGACATCTGGCAGAAATCCCCGGTCATCGGCTACGACACCCGCACGGTGGGCGTCACCAACGACTACGCCCGTACGGCTGGCTCAGAGGTGGTCGTCATCACGAGCGGCCTGCCGCGCAAGCCCGGCATGAGCCGCGATGACTTAATCGCGGTGAACGCGGGCATCGTCAAGTCCGTGACCGAGCAGGTAGTGCAGCACTCGCCCGAAGCCATTATCATCGTCGTGAGCAACCCGCTCGATGTGATGACCTACCAGGCCCACCTCACGGCCAAGCTGCCCCGCGAGCGCGTCTTCGGCATGGCCGGCATCCTCGACACGGCCCGCTACCGCGCTTTTCTGGCGGAGGCGCTCAACGTCAGCCCCAAAGACATTCAGGCTGTGCTCATGGGCGGCCACGGCGACACGATGGTGCCGCTGCCGCGCTACACCACCGTGGCCGGCATCCCGGTCACCGAACTCATTGGCAAAGAAGAGCTGGCGGCCATCGTGCAGCGCACGGCCGTGGGCGGCGGCGAGCTGGTCAAGCTCATGGGCACCTCGGCCTGGTACGCGCCCGGTGCGGCAGCCGCGCAAATGGTCGAAGCCATCGTGCGCGACCAGCGCCGGGTGTTCCCCGTCTGCCTCGAATTGCAGGGCGAGTACGGCATTAACGGCGTGTACCTGGGCGCGCCGGTTATTCTGGGTAAAAACGGCGTGGAGCGCGTAATTGAATTGCAATTGAACGACGCCGAAAAGGCGCTGCTAGAAACGTCGCGCGCCAGCGTCAAGGAGGTAATGGAGGCGTTGGACAAGCTGGGCGCGGCGGCGTAAAGCTTAGGCTGCTCGAGGAAAAGTCTCGCTGTCAATGACAGCGGGACTTTTTTTTCTTTTTCAGGGCAGCGGGTGAATAGGAATTACTCTAAGCTTGTGGACCCGGTGATTGAGTCGGGGCGCGCCGGGGGCGGAATCAGCGGGCAACCGGCACTCGTAGCTCGACTTCAAACTCCTCACCGACGGTAAAGCCGAAGAAATTGCCGTTAATGCCGTAGTCCTTGCGGTTCACGCGGAGCTTGCCCGTGAACAGTCCCTTACCGGCCTGCTGCGTAAACTGGAAGGGAATGATAACCGGCTTCTTGATGCCGTGCATGGTTAAGTCGCCGCTGACGGAATAGCCTCCCGCGCCGACGCGGGAAAAGGCGGTGGAATGAAACCGGATGTCGGGGTAGCGCGCCACATCGAACCAACTCTCACCGCGGGCGTGGCCGTCTTTCATTTTGTTGCCCGTTTTGATGGTAGCAGTGGCCACCTGGACGTCCATCGTGGCGGCTGGCAGGTTGGCAGGGTCGAAGACGACCAGGCCGGTCAGGCCCGAAAAAGTACCCTCCGCTTTGGTACCCTTGAATTGAATGGAGTAAGCGGGGTCAAGGTTCCAGGCCGATAACAAGACGAAGGCCGGGGCGACTAACAGGACGGCCACAACGGCGGCAACTTTGAGAACGGAGTTCATGAGCAGGCGGCCAGGAGCCGGGTTAGTTGGTAACGTGGTAAGAGGTGCTGGTACGGCTCCTCAGCAGCGCATGTCCCTGAAACCGGAGCGCGTTAGGGCCTTTAAGCCAGGCTTCGGCTGAGATTTTACGGCCCCGGTCGGGCACGCAGAGCTAGCCGCCGGTGAACTTGTGGGCGGCCGGGTTCCAGCTCAGGTTCCAGAACCGGTCGGTGCCCACCAGGTTGCGGGCGCGGCGGGCGGGGTCGGAGTTGCTGATGTCTTTGGGGGGACACGCCGGAGCCAAGAGCCACGATGGTATCGTGCCAGGAGCCGGCCTGCGGCAGCACCCCCAGCTGCACCAGCACGGGGTGCAGCACGTCGCGCAGGGTGCGGCCTTTGAGCAGGAATTCCTTATTTGAGCTGCTGCAATTGATAGCGCAGCATTTTGCGGCTGGCTTCGTAGCGGTACACCAGCACCTGCCCCCGGGGGCCGGCCACGAAGTTGGCCAGCTGGTCGGGTTGGTAGGAGACAACCGGCGGGCCCTGCGCGCCATTGACAGTCTTGATTACCGCCTCCGCGCCCGTGTTCAATCGTTGCTGCAAAGCGGCCAGCCGGCCCGTCAGCCGGTCCATCGCCGGGGAGCTCGCCATGGCTGGCGTGGCGGAATAGACCGGCAGTGGGGGGAGCGTTTCGATTTCCGTCAGGGCCCGGCTCGCCGAGCGCGCGGGCGTGTTGGCAAGCACCGTGGCGTAGGCGTACGCCTGGTTGCCTTCGATACCCGTGTACAGGAGGGTTGGCTCGCCCCGCTGGCCAATGACGCCGCCGTAGCGGCTCAGGCGCTGCTCAGCGGGCGTGCTGATGGTCTTGAACGTGCGGGCCACGGCGTAGATGCTCACTGGGGACGCCGCGGCCGGATAGTCAAGCACCACGAACGGACCCGGCTGCGCGGCGCCGTACTCGGCCACCAGCTTCGCGTCGGCCCCCGTCGGGCTGAGCAGCTGCAGCAGGCGGAAGTTACCCTTGCCCTCGTAGAGCCGGCGGCCCAGGACCGGTTCGCCGGTCGCGGTCGCCAGCTCGGCCCAGGGCGTAAGCGTGGGCGCAACCGGCTTGCCATCCGCCCGGTAGGCAATCATAAATACGCCCAGCACACTGTCGCGCCGGGTGGCCCGGGCCGGGGTGGTATACAGGCCCGCGGCCACCACCCGGCCATCGGCCAGCGGCAACAGCTGCGTGGGCAGCAGCGAGAGCTTGTCCTGGCGCACCGGCGTACGGAAAAGCACCTTGCCCGTGGTGCGGTCGAGACCCAGGACGGATAAATCCGTGATGCTCTGCTGCTTGTTGGTGTTGGGGTTGAGGATGTACGAATCGGACAATACCAGGGTAATCAAATCCTTGCTCACGGCCACCTGCAGCGGCACGTGCTGGCGCAGGTCGGTGGGAAAATACAGGCGCGACCACTGCGTTTTCAGGTTCTGGTCCAGCACCGTGACGGCATAGCCGGCCGTATCGCGGCGAAACGGCTGCACGAGGCAGTAGCCTTCGGTAGGGGTCATGGCCAGCAAGGGCGACCCGGCGGGCACCCGGCGGCGGTCGGGGCTGGCCACCAGGTCGCGGCGCAGCTGCGCCCCGGTTTGGGGGTTGAAGGTGTAGAGCGTGAGGCCCGCGGCCGTTTGGTCGTGAAAGGGCAGCGCCAGGGTGGTTTTGCCCAGCAAGGGCGGCAGCGCGGCCGTGCCAATCGGCACGGGCAGCGCGTACTGGTGGCGCACCTTCAGGGCGGGGTCGAGCAGGCGCAGGGCGAAGATGTCCTGCCCGTCCTCGCCCGCCTCGCTCCGGTACAGCACGCTGTAGCCCTGGTCGTCGAGCGGCAGCACCTGGGGCAGCTGCGCCACCCCCCGGATTTCCTGCATCGGCTGCTGGGCCCGGCTCGCCAAAGATGCCGCCAGCAGCGCAAAGCACAAGCTAACCGGCCGCAAAATAGAAATTGGTCGCATAAATGACAGAGTTAGCGGCTAGTTGCCCGGGATGTCCAGCACCTGCAGCTGCAGGCGGGAAGTGGCCGGGTCGTAGTGGGTGTAGAGAAACTTGCCCGGCGCGTGGGGCAGCACTTCATCGTAAAACAGCGCTGCGGGCGCGTAGCCGAGGCCCCCAGGTATGTCGCTGGCGTAGGTGCGCACGGTCAGCTCGCCCTGGTCGGGGGCGCCGGCCACGGCCGGCAGGTCGAGGTAGCGGCGGGTGAAGAGGTTGTCGCGCGCGTCCGTGGCGGGCTTCACGCTGTTCACGTAGAGCAAATCCTGATGCCAGTTCAGGAACACCAGTTCGGGCAGCTGCGTGGGGGTGCGCTGGTAGAGAAAGCGGTAGGCATAGATGCCTTTGGCGTTAAACTCCGCGTTGCCGCCGTCCAGGGCCTGGTCGTTGTAGATTTTGAACGGCTTGGGAATGCGTCGCAGCGATTCGAGCTGGCCCTGCGGCGTGAACTGGAAAACCACGAAGTCCAGGATGTTGCGGCGCAACGGGCCGGGGCCGGCCGTGCCGTTGAGGGCGGGCCCGCGCACTCCCCCAGCGGCCTCGTACTGCGGGTTGGTGAAGTTGAAACTCTTAAACGTCTCCCCCAGCAGCGCGTAGCCGCCGCCCGGCCGGGGCAGCAGCGCGTGCACCTTCACGGCCGGCACCTCCCCGACGGTGAACTGCGCCAGCGTCGAGTGGGTGTTGAGCTTGCCGGCCAACTCGGCGGCGTAGCTCAGGCGGGTTACGAAGTCCGGCTTGCCATCGGGACCCAGGGCCAGCACGAACAGGCCCCCACGGGGCGGCGCGTTGGCGGGCACAACCGCCACCAGCGGAGTGGACTGCTTAGGGTCGGCGTAGAAGCCACTCAGCAGCAAGTGGCCGGTCGCGCTGAGGCCGGCGAAGGTGGGCGTAAGCGGGGTGTTGTCGGCCGGCAGGTCCTGATGAAATTTCTCCGCGCCGGTAGCCCCGTCCAGGGCCACCACTTCGTAAGTGCCTTTGGTATGGTCGGCCACGACGTACACCGTCGCGGCATCGGCCTGCACGAAGCGCACGCGGTACTTGCCTTTTTCGGGCGCGTAGTCTTTTTTCCACTTCAGCGTCAGGTCCGGCCCGTAGCGCGCCACGACGTAGCCCGTCTTGCCCGCGTCGTAGGGATAAGCCAGGTAGAAGTCGCCATTACTTGCCGGGGCGATGACGGCCTGGCTCACGAGCACGTCGTTGGCGGGGAAGCGCAGCTCCTTGAATTTCTGGCCCGTCGCATCGACCGTCAGCAGGAGGCCCTCCTTGCCCGTGAAAAAATAAAACACTGCCTGGTCGCCCACCAGGCGGGCATCCCCCTGGAACCAGTTGCGCCCCAGGCGCAGGTCGGTGGTACCTTTTTTCTGCAGGTCCCGGCCGTACATCTCCAGGTGAAACAAATCGAACACGTTGGTTTCCTGCCGGAGCATAAAGTAGAGCTGCCCCTCCACCGTCCGAAAGCCCCGGTAGTAGCTCGCCCCTAGATTGGAAATCGTGGCTTCCTGGGCTACCGCCGGCAGCCCGGCAGCCCAGGTAAGGGCACATAAGAGCAGGCGCAGCGCCCGCCGTCGAAGTAAAAAACCCATCACAGAGCGGAGGTAAGGAGGAAGGGAGAAGCCGATTGGTCGAATAAGTAAAATAAGCCCAACAGCAACTTCAGTCAAAGGTATGTACGGTCACTTATAAAATCGGCTATATGAATTTCGGATGCCCAGTAGAACCCCCAGAGAAGAAGACTGGGGCGGGCTGGTGAAAACGGCCAGCTTCCGGCGCACGGTCAAAAGTATGGACGTGGCTACGCCCGCTGGCCTGCGCAACTGCGCGTTGCTGCTGCTGGGCTTCACCGGGACCTTTCGCCGCTCCGCGCTCAATGTCGAGGATATGACTTTCAACAAAAAAGGACTAATTATCGCCTTCGACCAGAGCAAAACCAATCAGACCGGGCAAGCTCACGAGAGAGCTATCCAGGTCTTGGGCAATGGCCGGGGTAGCTGGCAACAGGCCGAGCAGCAGCGGGCACCCGCCTGGTCAAGCGCAAACAACGGCAGCTAGAGGACGTCCAGCCCCGGCAAGCCGAGCAAAGCAGCCGCGCGCCGCGCCACGGTTTTGACACCGGCGACATCCGGGCCGGTGATGGTCAGGTGGCCCATTTTGCGGCCGGCGCGCGCCTCTAGCTTGCCGTACAGGTGCAGATGCGTGCCCGGCAGGCGCAGCACGGCGGGCCAGTCCGGCTCCCGCGGTTGGCCGCTGCCGTCGAGCCACACCTCGCCCAGCAGGTTGAGCATGATGGCCGGCGAATGCTGGCGCGGCTCCGGCAAGGGCAGGCCCGCCAGGGCCCGGACCTGCAGGTCAAACTGCGACACGTCGCAGGCGTCCAGGGTGTAGTGGCCGCTGTTGTGCGGGCGTGGGGCCATTTCGTTGACTACCAAGCTTCCGTGCGCGCTACCGTCGTCCACCACAAAAAACTCGACGCACAGCACCCCGACGTAGCCCAGATGCTGCACCAGCGCAACGGCCGCGTCGCGGGCCTGGGTGGCCAGGGCAGGCGGCAGATTGCCTTCGTAAGCGTGGGTCACGGCCAGAATGCCCTCCACGTGCACGTTGCGCTGCGCGGCGAAGCTCACGACCTGCCCGTCCCAGCCGCGCGCCACCAGCACCGAAAGCTCGGCGCGGAGCGGCAGCCGCTTTTCCAGCACGCAGGCGGCGTGGCCCAGCTCGGCCCAGGCGGCGGCTAGCTCGCCGGCGGTCTGGACGCTGACCTGCCCCTTGCCGTCGTAGCCCAGGCGCGCGGTTTTCAGGATGCCGGGCAGTAAATCAGTCCGCTCGTCCTGGACGGCCTGCAACTGGGCCAGCGTCTCCATCACCGCAAAGGGCGCGCAGCTCACCCCCGACACGTTAACGCAGGCCGTGAAGTGAGCTTTTTCCTCTATGCGGTTTTGCGCGATGCCCACCACGGCCGCGCCCGGCGCCACGGGGCGGGTCAGGGCCAATGTTTGCAGGGCTTGGGCGGGCACGTTCTCAAACTCGGTGGTGATGGCCTGGCACAGCTGGGCCAGTTGCGCCAGCCCGGCCGGGTCGTCGTACGCGGTCTGGATGTGGTAGTGGCTTACCCGCCCGGCCGGGCTGTGCGCGTCCGGCTCCAGCACGGCGGTGAAGTAGCCCAGGCGCTGGGCGGCGTGCACGAACATGCGGCCCAGCTGGCCGCCGCCCAGCACCCCCAGCGTCGCCCGCTGGCCAGCGGCATCCGCACTGCCTGGGAGAATTGGGGTCATCGATATCACGGGCGTATCGGCGTTCATATCGGCGTTATTGCCGGCAGCGTCATGGCGCGGGCGGCTTCGGTTTGTTCGGCCCGAAAGACACGCAGCTTGGCCGCCAGGTCCGGGTCGTGCAGAGCGAGCAGACTCACCGCGAACAGCGCGGCGTTGGCCGCCCCGGCCGGGCCAATGGCAAACGTAGCCACGGGCACCCCTTTGGGCATCTGCACGATGCTGTAGAGCGAGTCCAGCCCCTGCAAATGGCGACTGGCCACCGGTACTCCCAGCACGGGCAGCGGGGTTTTGGCGGCCAGCATCCCCGGTAGGTGGGCGGCCCCTCCCGCGCCAGCGATAATAGCCTGCAAGCCGCGCGGCTCGGCTTGCTCAGCGTAGGCAAACAAGTCGTCGGGCATGCGGTGGGCCGACACGACGCGCGCTTCATGGGCCACCCCAAAGTGCGCGAGCAGCTGCACGGCGTGCTGCATCGTGTCCCAGTCGCTGCTGGAGCCCATGAGTACGCCGATTAGCGGCTGGGGCTGGGTGGTGCTGGGGGGGGTGGAAGTAAGGGTATTCATGGGGAAAAAATCGAAAGAGAACGGTCATGCTGAGCGCAGCGCAGCGGAGTCGAAGCATCTCTACCGACTCGTTGCAGCCGTGCGAGCGAAGCGGTAGAGATGCTTCGACTCCGCTCCGCTGCGCTCAGCATGACGGACGACTATTTTTCAAATAGACTCTGCCTCTCACCGCTCCAGCAAAATTTCCGTCCCCAAAATCACCAAATCCACCCGGCCCTTCAACGTCTGGTCGATAAAAGGCGTGTTCTGCGATTTGG
>JANXNW010000182.1 GCA_025353905.1 Hymenobacter sp. | reverse complement strand
ATTTACATCGAGGACAAGCTGATTCCCGTGGGCGAGACCTACCGTGAGCAGCTCTATCGGCTCATTCGGGAGGCGTAACGCGCCGCCTTAGCTGCGTCAGTCATTACTATTTCACAGTTGCACTTCCAAATAATAATCGGGTTGTACGCGCACAAAACGGCCGGCCCCTTGCGAAGAGCCGGCCGTTTTAACTCGCGGCATCAGTCATTCTCAGGGTAGATTTCGCTGTAGTCTAATTGTAGGCTAATTACCTTGTCCATACTTGCTGACATCAGCGAATCCAGCGTCTGGGCAGTCGCGGTACCAGCCAGTAGCGGCGTTAACTCTTCCATGTTGGCGGCATAATCGTCGCTGACAAATCTCCAAGAACCAAACTGATGATTTTTGTCAAAATACAAATACTGCAGGTTACCGTCATCTTCTAAAAATATAGTGCCAAAACAAAAATAGTGGCTGTCTAAATATTCCTGCTGTTGCTTTGTCAGCATATCACCTGCAACATCATAGCCCATATTGTTATAGACAGCCTCGCACAGGGGCTTGATATTTGGATTAATTATGACATTATTCGAGTTATAAATATCCAGAAGCATTCTGCCTCCCAACCGTTCTTCATCCTGTGACGATACCACATGAATGACAAATGGACCATGGTCGCACAGCAGCGCCACTAGCTCCGGCGGAACGGTCATCGCGTAATTTTTCTCGTACGTCGCGATATTTTCGATTGGCTCTTTTCTCGCCAGCTCGAACAAAGTGCCATTGTCATAGACGCGGCTAAAATCAATGTGTTCTTCGCCCCTGTTGCCGTCTTCATCCTCCCACTGCTGCACGATAGGCGTGTGGCAAAGTTGCTTGAAGCGCACGAGTGCCGCTTGCCAGGTTTCCCCTTGCGGCCCCTTTAAATACTGGTGGTATTCGCTCATGTCAAGTGTTTTTGAAACGTGTTAAGCAAGCGGCTGCTCGAAACAACGGCCGGCTCCTCGCGGAGAGCCGGCCGTCTTTACTCGCGGTATCAGTCATTCTCAGGGTAGATTTCGCTGTACTCCAGCATCAGGCTAATCACTTTATCCATGCTAGCTGACATCAGCGAATCCAGCGTTTGCGCAGTCGCAGTACCAGCTAGTAAAGGTGCCAGCCTTTCCATATTGCCGGGATAATCTTCGCTGATGAACTCGAAAGACCCGAAATGATGATTTTTGTCAAAATACAAATACTGCATTTCGCCGTCAGCTAAACCAATATAACCGAAGCAAAAATACTGGCTGCTTAAATATTCCTGTTGTTGCGCCGTCAGCATATCGTCGGCAAAATAGTCGCCTACGTTGAAACTGATGGCCTTGCACAAGGGCTTGATATTCGGAAATAGCGCAACATCTTTCTCATCATAAATATCCAGAAACTTGCGCTCTCCGTATCGCTCCTCAAACCGCAACGACACCATGTAAATGGCAAAGGCACCGTGGTCGCACATAAGCGCCACCAACTCCGGCGGAATGGTTATGGCGTAATTTTTCTCGTACGTCGCGACATTTTCGATTGGCTCTTTTCTCGTCAGCTCGAACAGGGTGCCATCGTCGTAAAAACGGCTTAAGTTAATGTGTTCATCGCCCTCGTTGCCAGTCCCGTCCTCCCAATGCTGCACGATATCGGTGTGGCAAAGCTGCTTGAAGCGCACGAGTGCCGCTTGCCAGGTTTCCCCTTGCGGGCCCTTTAAATACTGGTGATATTCGCTCATGTCAGGTGTTTTTAAAACGTGTTAAGCAAGACGTTGCCAAGATACTGCCTGAATCAATAAAACACGCATGTCGGGCTTGCCGGGACTTTTCGCTCGCGTCGTCAGGGTTGATGGCCCGACGACGTAAGCGAAATATCCTGGCAAACCCGACATGACGGACCACCGTTCGCAGGGTAAAAATTAGTGCGCTACAAATCCCAGACCGTGCTGCGCTGCTGACGCAACGCGCTACGCACGTTCATCCAGAACACGCCGGCAAAATAAAACACGATGGGCGAGCCAAACGTGAAGAACGAAGCATAGACGAACGAGAGCCGCACGCTGCGGGTGCTGAAGCCCCAGCGTTGCCCCAGGGCGGAGCACAGCCCGAAGGACTGGGCTTCGAGATAGTCGGTGAAGCGGCGCATAGAAATGGGGTTTGGGCGAGGCGGTTGCAACTTTGCCGGGCTAAGATACATAAAAATCGCCGGCAAGCGTTCGGACCGCTCCCTACGTGGAGGCGCGGGCCGGGTTGGCGGCGACCAGCACGGGCGGCCCGGCTGGCGGGCTGCCGTTGAGCTTTTCTGAATTTGCAAACATCCTCTTTCTCTGTCTATTGCCGCGTCGGCTACCGGCGCTCGGCCGGACTACTGTTTGGTCTGAGCGGACTGCTCGCGGTGAGTTGTGCGCCGCTGCCGCCCATGCTGCGCGCGGCCGAGGCCGGGCGGCAGGTACGCGTGTCGCCCGCCCCGCTCACGGCCGTCGGCGAGTCGGTGCCGTTTGAGGCGACGGCTTTCGCGCCGGCCGCTCATTTGCGCAAGGGCGCGGCCTACGAGGTGTTGCTCACGTATCGCTACGACCACGGCTTGCGCCTCGACACGGTGGGCCGGCTCTCGTTCGCACCCGGCGAGTTCACCTACGACGACTCCGTGAAGGGCCGACTGGTAAGTCGTCACCGCTTCACCATCCCCAACACGGCGCGGCACTCGCCGGGCCAACTGCTGGCCCGCGGCCAGGTGCGCGAGCTGAAGCGGCGGGGCAAGTCGCTGACCGCGAACGTCGAAACGCCCGTGGCGCGCGGCATTGCCGACCTGGCCCGCCGCGTGGTGCTCGAAGACACGCTACTAAGCCTGCTGCCCGAGCGGGCCAACAACGAGATGAGCGGCACCCGGATTTTACCGCTCTACTTCGACCAGGGCAAATGGTACATTCGCTCGCACCTGGGCACCAACATCGCCGCCCTCGAAGACCTCATCGACCAAAACCAGCGCACCCAGCGCGTACTCATCGCCGCCGGTCACTCGCCCGATTCGGCCGATGCCCACCAACCGGCGCTGGCCAGCAAGCGGGTGAAGATGCTGCTGTATTACTACAAAGAGCGGGTGCGTAATTTTTCGTATCTCAATAAAGTCGAGCAGATTAAGTTTGATACTATTGCTTACCGCAGCAGCTGGACGCTATTTTTGAAACAGGTGCAGCACTCGGCCCTCAAAGCTGCCCAGCAGGATTCGGTGGTCGGGATTATTAACGACGCGCGCGGCACGTTTGCCGAAAAGGAAAAAGCGCTGCACCGCCTCAGTTTTTTTGATTATTTGGAAGATTACGTGTACCCAGTGCTGCGCTGGGGCACCGTGGCCGTGAGCTACACCGCGCCGCGCCGCTACGACTCGGAAGTGTACCTGCTGAGCAAAAAAATCCTCGAAAAAGAAGCCGACATCGACGCGCTCACGGCCGAAGAGCTGCGCTACTCGGCCACGCTCACGCCGCTGCTGGCCGAGAAGCAGCGCATCTACGAGCTGGCCGCCGCCAGCTCGGCCCGCTGGGAGGCGTTTCACAACCTGGCCGTGGTGCTCATGCTGCGCGCCGACAAAGAAGTCAGCCGCCGGGTGCAGCAGAATTATTACCACCGGGCGGCGGTCAATTTTACACTCGCCGCCCACCGCCACCCCACGGCCGAACTGTTTTACCGCGCCGCCAACGCCCACCATCGCGCCGACGAGCGCCTCGAAGCCCTCGCCGACTACGACTACGCCCTCAAGCAGGGCGGCGTGCGGGCCACGCTGCGCAAGATTTTCGCCGACAAAGCCGCTCTCGAAATTCAAATCGGCCAGCCCGAACAAGCCCTGGCCAGCCTGCGCCTGGCCGGCCCCAGCTACCAGAACGCCATGAACCAGGCCCTGCTGCTGGTGCAGCAAGGCGGCTACGAAGCCGCCGCCACCCAGTATCGCTCAGCCCTGGCCCTGCGCCCCGCCGCCGCCGCCCCGCACTACGGCCTGGCCGTGGCCGCCGCCCGCCAGCACGACGAAGCCGGGGCCGCCCAGGCCCTGCGCGCCGCCGTGCTGCTCGACCGGGCGCTGGCCACGCAAGCCGTGGAGGACCTGGAATTCGCCGAGTACGTGCAGGGTAAAGCGTTTCGGGAGGCGTTGCGGCTGTAGCTTGTGGTGACTTTCAGTATCCACAAATTTTTCGTATGCGCTTATTCCCAGACGGTCAGCCTCCCAATGTGACTCTCCTGTCTCCTGAAGCTGACGTTGTGAAGTATATCAGCACCCATTATTCGGGGTTTAATCTGGCTGAGCTACTCTTTGATTTAGAACGGGTAGCGGAAAGATGGGGATTTGATTGGTCGCGCATTCTCATTAACCTGACCCTGGCGCAGAACCTGCGTATCGAACACCTTCACGACCAAGAAAGCAAAGAAGAATCGCTCACCATGACGCGGGCCTTACTGGACCCTATGAAACAGGCTAGGCGTTGTTTGTATCACCGGGAGCTTTTTATTCCGGCTAAGTGGCAGGGACAAGGGCTTGCAGGCAAATTACTTGGTCCGTATTACCGGCAGTGCCAACGGGCGCAGGTGCATTGCTTAAAGGTGCAGGCATCAGCCTCGGCAGGGGGCTATGCCTGGGCACGCTACGGGTTTGCAGCCACCCAACTCGCAGATGTACGTGGCATTCTGGAAGGGGCTGAGGCGCGAGGGGTCCCAGCTTCGGCCGTAGCCATGCTGCGTACTGACTTACAAACATTTTATGCCCTCCACCCGCTTGATACCCCGTTCTCGATGCGCCCCTGGGCCGAACTACCTTTCGCCCGGCAGTTGTTAGCAGGCACCACCTGGCACGGTGAATTAGACTTGAGCAACCCGCGCCAAATATTCTTCTTTGAGTCCTACCTTTGGCCCAGGCCCGTCGTATAACGCCTTCATGGACCAGTTCGTCCCCGCTTCTGCTCTGCCCGCCGATTCGCTCGATGACTTTCACGTCTCGGAGGAATTTGCTTTCTACGCCCGCGTGACGGCGGCGCTGGAGTTTCTGCTACGCGGCAGCGCCCCGCCCGAACGGGTTTTTCAACTCTACGAGTTGGGTGAGGACGACTTGCGACGGTTTTACCGAAGCTACCCTTACGAAATTACCGAATTTAAGGCCGCCTACGAAGCGGCCTTTTGTTTTGGGGGCGGGGGCCGGGCGGGGGTGTATTTTTGCGGCTGATTCCGGTCCCGGCTCCTATATACCCACTACTCCCAATGCGTACCATCCAATTCCGCGAGGCTCTGCGCGAGGCCATGAACGAAGAAATGCGCCGCGACCCGTCCGTGTTTCTCATGGGCGAGGAAGTAGCCGAATACAACGGCGCCTACAAAGTGAGCCAGGGCATGCTCGACGAGTTCGGGCCGGAGCGCATTATCGACACCCCGATTGCCGAGCTGGGCTTTGCCGGCATCGGCGTGGGCGCGGCCATGAACGGGCTGAAACCCATCATCGAGTTCATGACCTTTAACTTCTCGCTCGTCGCCATCGACCAGGTAATAAACTCGGCGGCCAAGCTCTATTCCATGTCGGGCGGGCAGTACTCGTGCCCCATCGTGTTTCGGGGGCCGACCGGTAACGCTGGGATGCTGTCTTCTCAGCACTCTCAGAACTTCGAGAATTGGTACGCCAACTGCCCCGGCCTGAAAGTGGTGGTGCCCAGCACACCCTACGACGCGAAGGGCCTGCTCAAAGCCGCCATCCGCGACCCCGACCCGGTGATTTTCATGGAGTCGGAGCTAATGTACGGCGACAAGGGCGAGGTGCCGGAAGAAGAGTACCTGCTCGAAATCGGCAAGGCCAACGTCGTGCGCGCTGGCGAGCACGTGACCATTGTCTCATTCGGCAAAATGATGAAAGTGGCCCTGGGCGCGGCCGACGAACTGGTCAAAGAAGGCATTCAGGCCGAAGTGATTGACCTGCGCTCGGTGCGGCCGATTGATTACGACACGCTGATTGAGTCGGTGAAAAAAACCAACCGCATGGTCGTCGTGGAAGAAGCCTGGCCGCTGGCCAGCATCTCGGGCGAGCTGGCCTACATGGTGCAGCGCCGCGCTTTCGACCACCTCGACGCGCCCGTCATCCGCATCACCTGCGCCGACGTGCCCCTGCCCTACGCCCCGACGCTCATCGAAGCCTCGCTGCCCAACGTGGCGCGGGTGGTGCGGGCGGTGAAGGAAGTGACGTACGCGAAGGCGTAACGCCAAGCCCCAGCTGCCACCGGAGGGGTATACGATTGACGAGCTTAATTGAAAAGCTCGCCGCTCGTACACCCCTCCGGTGGCAGCTGGGGCTTGGTGTTACATCCGCACTACTCGGCTTTCGCCCCAGCGGCTTCTTTTTTCTTGGCGGCCCCGGCTTTGGCGGCGGCCGAGCGCTTGGCCGTGTCGGCGGAAGCGCTCACTGAGGCGGCGGCTTTTTTCACGGTGCCGGCGACTTTGGCCGTGGTACTCGTAGCGGGCTTTTTAGCGGCCGGTTTGGCAGTTGATTTAGCGGCTGGTTTGGCGGCCGGGGCACTTTTGGCCTTCGCGGCGGGAGCGGCTTTTTTCTTGCTGTCCGTCACGCGGCTCACGCGCTCGCGCAGCGTGTCGGTGAGGCCCATGAACTGCTTTTCGAGGTCGGCGCGCTTGGCTTCGCCGCTCTTCATGAGGTCGGCCACGATTTTCTTGCCTTCTTTTTCCGACATCTTGCTTTCCTTCACAAGTTTGTCGATGGCGACTTGCATGGCTTTGTTGCCTTGGGCAATGAAGCCCACGCCGGTGTTGAGGAATTTCTTAAACAGGTCGTCCATGTGAGTGAGGGTTTGGAAAGGTGAAAAATAGCAGCCGCGGCTGAGACTACAAAAGTAGTAGGCAAGCCGACTACTTTCGCACGCCCGCCGCCAACGGTCAGAAAACGAACTTACTACGCGAATTTTACACTGGCGGCTGAGTGGGTACGCTCACGGAAGCTGCCACGGGAGCCGCTACGGGGTTGGGGAAGTGTCGCTTTGGCTCTTTCACCTTGAGCTTGTTACCGCTGTAGCCCTTGATAGCCAGCGGTATCCAGCCCAGTAAGGGAATATAGTACGCCAGCACGAACGGGTTGCGCCAGACCATTTTCCAGAACGCAAACGGCTCGTCGAGCGGCAGCCGGAAATCGCGCTCGCCGTTTTTCACGTAGCGCCGCTCGAACTCGGTGAAGGCCACGGGCCAAGCAAAAGGCAGGAAAAACGGGAAGTAGCGGCGGTTTTCCTTCATGCGCTGCCACAGCTCGCGCCAGGCGTAGGGCCGCTGCCCATGCTCGGCCACGGCGGCATCCATCTCGGCCTGCATCTGCTGGCGCAATTGCTCGCTCAGGGCCAGCAGCTCGGGGCGGGTCAGGTCTTCGGATTTCTTATCGGTCAGCTCATCCGGCCGAATGCGGCGGCCCATCACGAAGGTGAGCTGCGCGGGCAGGGCCAGATAAAACGCCCAGGGCTGCAAAATGACCAGCAGCAGCAGCAGCGTGAGGGGCAAAAACGGGATGCCGATTTTCTCAATCTGCCGGTTCAGCCAGGGCCAGGTGTAGGCAAACGGGTTGAGGTATTCGCCGTTGATGCAGTAGTAGGGCACGATATCGGTGTCGTGCAGCAAACTCAGCCGCACCATGCTCGAAGCCAGGCGCTGAAGCTTATATTTTTTATCGAAGCCCTTGCCAATGCCCGGCACGCCCTCCGGATAAAGCATCAGGTTATGCCGCTGGTAGTACATCATGGTCTCGAAGTTGAGCGAGGTCGCATCCACGCAGCCGCACTTCTTCCAGAAGTTCCGCACCAGATAGGGGTTCATCAGCGCCGTCTTCGACAAGAGCGGAGCCGAGAGCGGGCGGGGCAGGTCGCGCGGGTCGGCCACGCCCCGAAACAGGTGAGCCAGCGCCACGATGGCATCCCAGGGGAAAGCCATGCCCGAATGGTTGGAGGCGAACACCAGCGGCCGGGCCGGATTATTACGCTGCGGATAGGGCTCAAAACCCACCAGCTTGGAGCGAAACCACACCCGGTCGAGCAGCTGCAAAATATCGCAGTCGATGGCACGGGTAAAATCCTCGTCGAAATAATCGTCGTAGATGTGCTGATTGGCCTGAATCTCAGGCGGCGGCAGCTTGTCGGCGGCGAAGGTAGGCGTGAGCATAATAGACGGAATGGAGCGGTCCGGCAAGGTAAGGAAAACAATGAGCAATTAGCAATCATCAATGAGCAATTATCAATGAGCAATTCAGCGCTGACCACGCTGAACCTGTTCCGAATTGCTCATTGATAATTGCTCATTGCTCATTGACCACTATATCTGCCTTTTCAATTGCACCCGCGCCACGTGGTTCTCCCCATCGGGCCGGCGCAGCATCAGAAACAGCACCAGCCCGTCGCGCGAATGCAGCAGGCGGCTCAGGTCGGTGAGCGAGTAAGCGCTGGCGGGCAAAAAATTCAGGCTCATTACTTCCTCGCCCTCCACGATGCCGGCGGCGGCGGCCGGCGAGCCGGGCACCACGCGCAGCACCACGTAGCGCCGGAAATCGGGGCCGGTAGCCAGCAAGTCCAGCCCGCACATGTCGTGCTCGAACGGCTCGCGCCAGCTCGCGTTGGGCCGCAGCAGCAGGCGCCGGTGCGGGTAGTCGATGACGGTAGTGAAGCGCTTGAGCATCTCGTAGCCCAGGTTGCCCTGCCGGCCACGGGCCGGGCCGCTCAGGCGGCCATGCACCTGCGAAGAGTCGGGGAAGGACGTGAGCACCTGCGGCAGCTGGTAGCGGCCCAGCCGCACGCTCGCCACCCGCCCCAGCCAGCCGCTCACCAGCCCCGACAGCCCCCGGCCCAGGTCGGTACGCAGGCGCTCGGCCGGCAGGTACAGGCGGGCGTCGGCGCTGGTTTCGAGGCTCAGCGCGTGGCCAGCCCCGGTATCTAGCACCAGCCGCAGCGGCAGCGGAGCCGGCGGCTCAACCCTGGCCCTGGCACCGGGGCCGGGGCCGGGCGCGGCGGCCAGCAGCTCCACATCGGCCATCACGTAGGCTTTGTCCTGGTCGAGAGTCAGTGGCAGGCTGGCCCAGCGCTTACTCGTCGGCGGCCGGTAGGTGGCGGGGTCACTCAGCTCCAGCACCCGCGTGTCGGGGTGAATGGTGACGACGAACGAGCGGAACAAATCGGCCCCGAGAATGCCGTGCATGGGCATGCCGACATAGCCCGAGAGGTCGAGCACGTCGGTCGTGAGCACGAGCCAGGTCAGGCCGGCCGCTTCGACACCGCCGGGCAGGGTGGTGCGCACATTGGTCGTTTCGTAAGCGCGCAGGCCGCTGTCGGTGCCGCCCACGCCGAGCAGCCGGTACTCGGTGCCGTGGCGCAGGCCGAGCGAATCGGCCAGGGCCACGCTCGTGAGCAAGCTGCTGCCCACGCCACTGTCGAGCAAAAAGTTGAACGGCCCGCGTCCGTTGAGTCGGGCGCTGATAACGAGCAGGTTGCGCTGAGTCAGGAACGGCACCCGAGCCTGGTGCTTGCCCCGCCGGGTGAGCACGAACGCGGCGGGTACGGCTGCCGGCAGCACGGCAGGCGCGGCCACAACCGTCGCCACGGGCGCCGCGGGTGCGGACTGCCCAACTACTGGCCCGTAGCGGCCGGCCAGCGCCAAGCCAGCCAGCAGTGCCCAGCCGCCTCTCTTTAGTTTTCTGCCTGGAATAAGCCCGAACATACCTCCTAGCAACGTGCGTTTGCGTCAGCCCTAAAGCTAACACCAAAGCCCGCAGAATGGCACGAGCGCGGCGAGTCGGCGCCGCCGCAGCTCACCAGGAAGTGTTAGACCTGAGACCTGAGACATGAGACTTTGGGAAGTGAGACATGGGATTATCGTCTGCGTAAGTCCTAGTCCCATGTCTCACTTCCCAAAGTCTCAGGTCTCACTTCCCAAAGTCTCATGTCTCACTTCCCAAAGTCTCAGGTCTCATGTCTCACTAAACGGCAGCTCCCAGGCGCCGGCGGGGTCGTAGCGCAGCTCGCCGGCGGCGATGTGCAGGGGGGCGGCTAAGTTGTTGAGGTAGAGCTGCCCCGTACCCAGCCCTTGCGCGAAGCCGGCCACCTCGTACTCGCCCGCGAGCTGAGCCACGGCGTTCAGACCAATGTTCGATTCCAGGGCCGAAGTCATCCACCAGCCGATGCCGCGCGCCTGGGCCAGCGCAATCCACTGGCGGGTGGCGGCGTGGCCACCGAGCAGCGTCGGCTTGAGCACCACGTAGGCCGGGCGCACGGCATCGAGCAGCGCCGCCTGCCGGGCCGGGTCAGTGAGGCCAATCAGCTCCTCATCGAGCGCGACCGGCACCGGCGCAGCGCGGCAGAGCGCGGCCAGCGCCGCCCACTGCCCCACCCCGATGGGCTGCTCGATGGAATGCACCCCGAAACGGGCCAGCGCCGCGAGCTTGTCCAGCGCCTCGCCGGGCGCAAAGGCCCCATTAGCATCCACGCGCAGCATAAGGCGCTCGGGGCCGGCCACGGCGCGAATTTCGGCCAGCAAAGCCAGCTCGGTGTCAAAATCAAGACTGCCGATTTTCAGCTTCAAGCAGGCGTAGCCGGCGGCCAGCTTCTGGGCAATCTGCTCACGCATGAAGCCCGCGTCGCCCATCCACACCAGCCCGTTGATGGGTAGCGCGGCCCGGCCCCGGCTAAACTCGTTCGGATAAAGCTGCCGCCGGCCCCCGCTGCGCAGGTCGAGCACGGCCGTTTCGAGGGCAAAGCGCAGCGCGGGCAGCGCGGGCAGCGCGGCCGGCACGAGCGCGGCGGCCGCTTCGGGAGTCAGGTCGGCCGGATGCCGGGCCGTGTTGAAGCGGGCGCAGAAGTTTGCCACGATTTGCTCGAAGTCGGGGCCGTAGTCGGGGCTGAGACCGGCGAGCGGGGACGCTTCGCCGAGGCCCACTACGCCGGGCTGGTCGGCGCGGCGCAGGTGCAGGTAGTAGGCGACGTGCTCGCTCAGCGCCCCGCGCGAGGTGCGGGCCGCGAAGCCAAACCGCAACGCCCGCCGTGAATAATCCAGCTCTAACATGACGCAAAGAAAAGGGGAGCGTCGGCTGGCCCTCCCCTTTTCACGCGAGATTACACGAATTTATTTCTTTTTGGTTTTCGATTTCTGCGGACCGCGACGGCTGATTTTGCCGCCGATGCGGCCAGCCTCGCGGGCTTCTTCGGAGGTGAAGCGGTGGCCGTTGCCGTTGCGGTGCGAGGCGCGGCCGCCTTCGCTGGCGATGCGGCGCTGCTGCTCGGGCGACATGGCGGCGAAGCCGCGACGGCTTTTTTCGCCGATGCGCCGGGCGGGGCGTTTAGGAGTGCGGCGGGTAGTTTCGGTGGACACGGAATGTGGCTCAGCGAGGCTTACAATATCAATTTGTGTAGTCATAGAAGGACGTTCTTATTACAAAATTACCAAATTTTAATTAACTATTCGGTAAAGCCACTCAAACGGCTGGTAGCCGCAGAATGGTTTCGTTCACTCTCGGATTTTTTTGCTTACTTACTCGATTTTTTATTTTTCCAACCGTCACCCATACCAGGCGGTTGAAGTGCCAGACCAGCTTCTCTACCAGCCGGTTTGGGAGAAGCTTTGGCGGCACGGGCCATCAGATTAGCTTCTCGCTCCCAGCTCTTTATTTTTTATTATGACTTTGCTTATCAAATCCGCTTTCTCCGCCACGGCCACCCCGCCGACCAGCCTCGCCACCCGCCTGCTGGCCGTGCGCACCCAGTCGGTAGCGCTCTGTGCGCCCCTGCTGCCCGAAGACACCGTGGTGCAGCCCGCCCTCGATGTCAGCCCCCCAAAGTGGCACCTGGCTCACACGACCTGGTTCTGGGAAACGTTCCTGCTGCTGCCCTACGCGGCTGATTACCAGGTGTTCGACCCGGCTTTCGCGTTCCTGTTCAACTCGTATTATAACTCGCTTGGCTCGCGCGTGAACCGCGCCGACCGGGGCACGCTCTCGCGCCCGCCGCTGGCGGAGGTGTATCGCTACCGCGCCCACGTCGATGCCCACCTCGCCGCCCTGCTCGACCGCCCCGAAGCCTTGCCCGCCGCCGCGCTGGAGCTTATCGAGCTGGGCCTGCACCACGAGCAGCAGCACCAGGAGCTGCTGGCCACCGACATCAGATATATCCTCAGCACCAACCCGTTAGCGCCAGCGTATTTGGGGTTTGAGGATGAGGGATTAGAGATTAGGGACTTGGGGTTTGAGCAGCTAAGTCGGAAAGACGCTCCGACGGGCTTTTTGCATTCAAACTCACCAAGTCCCGATTCCCTAATCTCTAATCCCTTATCCTCTAATCCTACCTGGCTGAGCGTGCCGGGCGGTATTTACCCGGTCGGGCACCAGGCCAATGGGTTTTGTTTTGATAATGAGTTGCCCGTACACGAGGTGCTGCTGGCCCCGTTCGCGCTGCAAAACCGGCTCGTGACCAACGCCGACTACCTGGCTTTTGTCGAGGACGGCGGCTACCAGCGGTTCGAGCTGTGGCTCGGCGAGGGCTGGGAGCTGGTGCAGCGCGAAGCCTGGACGGCCCCGCTCTACTGGCAGCAAACGCCCGGCGGCCAATGGCTGCGCTACGGCCCCCACGGCCTGCGCCCGCTGGAATTGGCTGCCCCGGCCTGCCACCTGAGCTTTTACGAAGCCGATGCCTACGCCCAGTGGGCGCGCGCGCGCCTGCCCACCGAGGCCGAGTGGGAAGCCGCTGCCCGATACTTCGGGGCCACGCCAGCCGGCGGCAACTTCCTCGAAGCAGGCCGCTTCGACCCGCGCCCGCTGCCCGCCGGTGCCGACCCGGCGCGCTGCCATCAGCTCTTCGGCGACGTCTGGGAATGGACGTATTCGCCCTACCACGCCTACCCCGGCTACCGCCGCGCGGCCGGCGCGCTGGGCGAGTACAACGGCAAGTTTATGGTCAATCAGCTTGTGCTGCGCGGCGGCTCGTGCGCTACGCCTGAGAGCCACATCCGGGTCAGCTACCGTAATTTTTTCCACGCTGATAAAAGGTGGCAGTTTACGGGATTGCGATTAGCGAAATAGGACGCAGCCTTTGCTGCATCCTACTCCCGCGTGAGACGCAGCGAAGGCTGCGTCCTACAGCAAATCCAGCAGCGCGGCCGGCTCGGCGGCGGCCACCACCCGGCGCTCGCCGGCCAGGTGCAGAAAGCCTTCCGTGCGCAGGTGCTCGATGAGCGTCAGCAGCGGGTCGTAGAAGCCGGCCACGTTGAGCAGGCCCACGGGCTTGGCGTGCAGCTCCAGCTGGCCCCAGGTCAGCACCTCGAACAACTCTTCGAGTGTGCCGAAGCCGCCGGGCAGGGCGAGGTAGCCGTCGGCGAGGTCGGCCATGAGCTGCTTGCGCTCGTGCATCGTCTCGACTACGTGCAACTCGGTGCAGCCCTGGTGGCCCCACTCGCGGGCCATCATAAACTCGGGAATGACGCCCACCACCCGGCCCCCGGCGGCCAGCGCGGCATCGGCCACGGCTCCCATCAAGCCGGCGTGCCCGCCGCCATAGACGAGCGTGAGGCCGCGCCGGGCCAGCTCCCGGCCCAGGGCCGCTGCCTGGGCGGCGTAGATGGGCTGGTTGCCCACGGCGGAGCCGCAATAGATAGCAATGCTGTTCATCAGGGGGGGTTACATGCGTTCCGGCACCTCGATACCGAGCAAACCCAAACTCGTTTTAATTGCCTGGGCAGTTTGGGCCGAGAGCGCCACCCGAAACGACTGTTTCAGCGCATCCGGCTCGTTAAAGATTGACACCTCCGTGTAGAAGCGATTGTAGCCGCGGGCCAGCTCGTAGGCGTACTGCGCTACGCCGGCCGGCGAGAGAGCACGGGCGGCTTCGGCTACCACCGCGTCGTAGCCGGCCAGCAGTTGAATCAGTTCGGCTTCGGTGGGGTGCAGCTCGGTTAAGGCGCTGAAATCGAGCGACTCGCTCACGCCCTGCTCCAGGGCGCGCCGGCGGATAGCCGCAATTCGCGCGTAGGAATATTGCACGAACGGCCCGGTGTCGCCTTCGAGCCGCACCGACTCTTCAGGGTTGAAGAGCATCCGCTTTTTGGGGTCTACTTTCAGCAGGTAATACTTGAGCGCGCCCAGGCCCAGGGTGTGGTAGAGCTGAGTTAATTCCTGTTCACTCAAACCCTCGGTTTTGCCTTTTTCCAGCGTGGCGGTTTGGGCGGCGGCTTCGACTTCGCGCACCAGCTCGTCGGCATCGACCACGGTGCCCTCGCGGCTTTTCATCTTGCCCGAAGGCAAATCGACCATGCCGTAGCTCAGGTGCTCGATGGCCGCCGCGTAGGGCTTGCCGAGCTTGGCCAGCGTGGCGCGCAGCACCTGCATGTGGTAGTTCTGCTCGTCGGCGATGACGTAGATGCTCGCGTCGTAGTCGTAATCCTGGAATTTCAGCTCGGCCGTGCCCAGGTCCTGCGTGATGTACACGCTTGTGCCGTCGGCCCGCAGCAGCAGCTTTTCGTCCAAGCCCTCGGCCGTCAAATCGACCCAGACCGAGCCGTTTTCTTTCTTGAAAAACACGCCCTTCGCCAAGCCTTCCTCCACCCGCTCTTTGCCCAGCAGGTAGGTGCCCGACTCGTAATAGAACTTGTCGAAATCGACCCCGATGTGCGCGTACGTTTCGTGAAAGCCTTCATAGACCCAACCGTTCATTTGCTGCCAGAGGGCGAGCACGTCGGCTTCGCCGGCTTCCCAGGCTTGCAGCATCCGCTGGGCATCGAGCATGAGCGGGGCCTTCTTTTTGGCCACCTCGGGCGCTACGCCTTCGGCTTCGAGCTGCCGGATTTCCTCGCGCAAGTGCCGCTCAAATAGCACGTAGTATTTGCCGGCCAGGTGGTCGCCCTTTATCCCGGCGCTCGCCGGAGTTTCGCCATGGCCAAAGCGCTGATAAGCCAGCATCGACTTGCAGATGTGGATGCCCCGGTCGTTCACCAGGTTCACTTTCGCCACCTTGGCCCCAGTTGCCTTTAGAATCTCGGCTACGCTGTAGCCCAAGAAGTTATTGCGCAAATGGCCCAGGTGCAGGGGCTTGTTCGTGTTGGGCGACGAATACTCGACGACCACTTTCTTCGGCCCCGCAAACGGCACCGGTGTGCCCGCCGGGCGCGCCCGCAACGTCTGAAACAGGCGCAGCCACTCGGCATCGGCGATTTCGAGGTTCAGAAAACCCTTCACCACGTTGTAGCCACGCACGGCCGGCGCGTGGGCCAGCAGCCACTCGCCCAGCGCCTGCCCAATCTGCTCCGGCCCGCGCCCGAAGGCTTTAGTCAGCGGAAACGTAACCAGCGTGAAGCTGCCCGCGAAGTCCTTGCGCGTGGGTTGCAGCCCGAGGCTGGCGGCGGGAATCTCTTGCTCAAAAACGGCCAGCGCAGCCGAGTTGAGGGCGTTTTTCAGGGTTTGCTCTAAGTCTTGCACGAGGGCAAAGGTACTGGCGGGTCGTTACCAGCCGTCGCGGAGCGCGCAGCGCGCAACGGCCGGCCAATCAGGGGGGCAGAGTCTCCAGACTCGCGCAAACCGGCCAGGGGCGGCGCGTTACATTTGGCGCTCCACCAGTGTGCACTATGCTCCCGCTTCCTCCTGACCTGCTGGCTCGCCTCGGCACCTTGCCCGGCTACTCGGCCCAGGCCCTGCCCGCCCCCACCGAGCGCCTGCTCGACGACCTCACCCAAGCGTTTGGCGAAGCCGAAGCCTACGACCTGCTGCTGGCCGTGGCCTACGCTCAGGTCTATGCCCGCGACCTGGCCACCCACGCGGCTGAAATCACCAAGCACCTCACTGGGGTAGGCAAACTTCTGGGAAAACGCCGCGTCAAAGCCGCCGCCGAAGCTTTCGTGGCGCGACTGCCCGATTGGGAGCTGGCCGTGCAGGCGCTGCTGGCGGCCTCCCCGGAGCCAACGCTCAGCCTGCCCCAAGCGGACGAGGAAGAACGGGGGCAGCTGCCACTTCAGCAATTGGGCAGCTCCTTGTTTAGGCTATATCTGGATGTGCACTGGACGCTGTACTGCCACCTGCCCGGCCAGGAGCGACCCGTGGCCGAAGTTTTCGGGCGGCAGGTGGGGACCGTGCTGCGCCGCGATGCGCTGGGTAGCGCCAACACGGCCAACTACGCGTTGACGCATACCGGCGGGTATCACCGGGCGCTGGCCAGCCTCGTGGACGAAGCCCTGGGGCTATACCCCGCCCTG
>JANXNW010000181.1 GCA_025353905.1 Hymenobacter sp. | reverse complement strand
CAATAACGACCCAAGCCGGCCCGGCGGGCAGTTCGTGGCCAGCCAGTTTCTGAAGCAGCTCGCCGTGGGCGCGGGCCTGGGCTTGCGCATCGACGTGCAGTTTTTCGTCATTCGGTTTGATTACGCGGTACCGATTCGGGCTAATTACGGCACGCCCGATAGCAAGACGGGCCGGCTGAATCTGGCGATTGGGTATCCGTTTTAGGGGGTGTGGGACGCAGCCTTCGCTGCGTCAGCGAGCGCAGCGAGCAGCCCGCGTGAGCAGCGTCCGCCCCCAACTGCTCGCTGCGCTCGCTGACGCAGCAAAGGCTGCGTCCCACTGGCTTACCTTCCGGCCCTATACCAGCCCCCCATCCCATGCGCTACCTCCTCCCCTTCCTGCTCCTCCTAACCCTACCCGCCGCCGCCCAAGGCATCTATTCCGCCACCGACCCGCTGGCCCACACCTTCAGCATCGTGGCCCGCGACCCGCGCACCGGCGAAATGGCCGTGGCCGTGCAGAGCCACTGGTTTTCGGTGGGCACGAGCGTGAGCTGGGGCGAGGCCGGCGTGGGCGTAGTGGCTACGCAATCGTTCACCAACAAATCGTTTGGCTTGCGCGGGTTGGCTTTGCTGAAGAGCGGCAAGTCGGCCCAGCAGGCGCTCGACGAGCTGCTGGCCGCCGACGAGGGCCGCGAGGTGCGCCAGGTGGCCATCCTCGACAACCAGGGCCGGGTGGCGACGCACACCGGGAAAAAGTGCGTGGACATGGCCGGCCAGCAGCAGGGCGCGCAATTTTCGGTGCAGGCCAACATGATGCTCAACGCCACGGTGTGGGGCGCGATGGCCAAAGCCTACGAAGCCAACGCCGCCCTGCCGCTGGCCGAGCGGGCGCTCGCTGCGCTGGATGCCGCCCAGGCGGCGGGCGGCGACATCCGGGGCCGGCAGTCGGCGGCGCTGCTCGTGGTGCGCGGCACCGCCACCGAAGGCCCCTGGGCCGACCGCCTCATCGACCTGCGTGTGGAAGACAGCGCCGCCCCGCTGCCCGAGCTGCGCCGGCTGCTGCGCCTCACCCGCGCCTACGACCACATGAACGCCGGCGACCTAGCCGTGGAGAAAAACGACATGCCCAACGCCATCGAAGAGTACCAGGCCGCCGAAAAGATGTTCCCCCAGAACCTGGAAATGAAATATTGGCACGCCATCACGCTCGCCAACAAGCAGCAGCTGCCCGCCGCGCTGGCCCTGCTGGGGCCGATTTTTCGGGCCGAGCCGAATTGGCGGGTGCTCACCGAGCGGCTGCCCAAAGTGGGTTTGCTTACGGTGAGCGAGGTCGAGCTAAAGCAGATTCTGGCCTTGAAATAACGCCGCATTACTTGGCAAGTGGGTGTTTGTCATGCTGAACGCAGTGAAGCATCTCGCTCGCTTCGTTGAACGGCCCGAGCGAACGAGGCGAGCGAGATGCTTCACTGCGTTCAGCATGACGGCCCTTTCAAACTATCAACCCTGACCTCGTGTATGCGCCTCTTTCTCGCCCTATTCCTCGCCGCCCTCTCCGCCTCGGCCCAACCAAAGCCCGCCGACCGAGTACCGCACCATTTTTTTACCATCCTCAATTTCAGAACCGAGGGTGGAGTCGTGCTGCCAAAGGCGCTGGTCGGCTACGGCACCTACGGGCACCTCAATGCCCGGCGCGACAACGCCGTGCTGCTGCCCTCGCACTACCTGGCCGACCACCACGGCTACGAGTGGCTCATCGGCCCCGGCAAGTGCCTGGACACGACCCGACTGTTTCTAGTCACGACCGAGCTGTTCGGCAACGGCCACTCGTCGTCGCCGAGCAACACGCCCGAACCCTTTCACGGGCCGCGCTTCCCCAGAATGAGTATCCGCGACAACGTGGCGGCCGTGCACGAGCTGCTGACGAAGGAGCTGAAAATAACGCATTTGCGGGCCATTATTGGCTTTTCGATGGGGGCTGAGCAGGCGTTTCAGTGGGCCGTGAGTTACCCCAGCTTCGCCGACCGGCTCGTGGCTACCTGCGGCACGGCCAAGAATTATCCGCACGGCGTGGTGCGGCTCGAAGGCCAAATTGCTGCCCTCACGGCTGATGCGGCGTTCCGGGGCGGCGACTACGCCGCGCCACCCACCACGGGCATCGAGGCATTCGCTACCGTCTGGACGGCCTGGCTCTACTCGCAGGAGTGGTGGCGGCGCGAGCTGTGGCGCACCGACTCGCCGCCCGGCACCACCTTCGAGCAGGTGCTGCGCGAATACCGCACCCACTTCATTCCGGGGGCCGA
>JANXNW010000160.1 GCA_025353905.1 Hymenobacter sp. | reverse complement strand
CGGGTGCCGACCGAATATGGGCAGATTTTGTGGGCCTGGCGCACCATGTCGATGCTTTTTTGCTTATCGAACGCTTTCAGGTCCACGTCGAGCACGGCGCTCAGGCCGTAGCCTTCGCCTTCCTGGAAGAGCGTGACTGAGCAGGCCACGGTGGTTTGGGGGTCGAGCCGGTCGTTGCCGCGCTGCGCGATGACGAGCAGCGCCTGCTGAAAGCACGAGGCGTAGCCAGCCGCGAATAATTCTTCGGGGTTGGTCGCGCCCGACTTGCCGCCCAGGCCCTCGGGCACGCTCATGTCGAGGTCGATGATGCCAGTAGCCGAGCGCACGTGGCCCGAGCGCCCGCCGACGGCCGTCGCGTCGGCCGTGTAGAGGTTTTTTTTAGTGGATTCCATGTCTGAGAAAAGTTGAAAAGGTTGGCTGGGCTTACCGACTTTCTAGGTTTTAGGTTTTGGACGGGCGGCTTGCCTTGGGGGTTTGCACACCGGGCACACGAGGCTTTTGGTCTAAGTTCGATTCCTAGCGCGGTCACCACCAAACTATGCGGTGTATCCGCCAGAAAATAGTTGGCCGCCGCCGCGCCAGCCGCTACCTTTGCAGGCCCATTACCCCGGCCGCGTAGTACAACGGATAGTATGGAAGCCTCCGAAGCTTTTGGTCTAGGTTCGATTCCTAGCGCGGCCACACACTTGTCAAATTGAGCACTGCCCGGCCTTTTTCTAAAAGCCGGGCAGTGCTGTTTTCTGGCCCCATGCCGCTTTATCGACACTGGTGGGTGGGTCTGGTTCTGGGCCTGACCGGAATACTGGGGGCGTGCCGACCAACCCCGACGAGTCAAGCGGTGCCCTCACCGCTTACGCGCATGCTGGCTAAGCAACGGGTGCTGGACGACTTGCTGCTGTTCCAGCGCATTAAGGAGGCGGCCCACGCGGGCCTGTACAAGTATCGGAGTAAAGCACGGATGGACAGCGCATTTATTGCTGCCCGGGCGCAGGTTACCGACAGCCCAACGGTGCTGGATGCCTACCGCCTGGTAGTGGGCCTGACCGACTTTGAGGGCAGCCTGCACAACGACACCCGGCTGCCCGATTCGGTGCGGACCGCGCTGCACGCCGAGGCCGGGTTTTTTCCGTATCCGGTGAAGCTTGTGGCGGGCCGGCTGCTGCTCAACTCGGCCCACGCGCCCATCCCGGCCGGGGCAGCGCTGGTGAGTGTCGATGGCCGGCCGGCCGGGCAACTGGTGCGCGAGCTGGGCAAATACTACACCACGGATGGGTTTAACCAGACCGGAAAAACGGTGGGGCTAGCGGCGGATTTCCCCGAATACTACCGGCTGGAATACGGGCCGCACGCAGCTTTCCAGGTGCGCTACATCCTGCCGACAAGGCCCGATACGCTACTCCAGGCGCTGCCGGCCGTCACGTATGGCCGCTACCAGCAGGCGTTCGCCGCGCGCTACTCGCGGGCGTTCGACCACGACTTTTTTGACGACGCACCGCGTCCGTATACGTTTCGCCGGGTAGCGAGCCAGCCAACGGCGGTGCTGACTATCAACACCTTCAGCCTCGGCGAAGATAATTCGCCCGGTCATCGCCGGTACGCGGCTTTTCTGGATTCGTGCTTTACGCAACTGCGCCGCCCGCCGGCAGTTCGCAACCTGGTGGTAGACGTGCGGGCCAACGGCGGGGGCGATGACGACAACGACATGCTGACCTTCAGCTACCTGGCCGCCGCGCCGTTCCGTGAGAACCGCGGGGCCACGGTGGCTTTCCGACGGGTGCCGTTTCGGCGCTACCTGAGCGTGGCGCGCGACACGGCCGAGCGCGCGGTGCTGGTGCGGGAAATTGAAACGGAGCTGCGCACTGATTTCGCGCCGGGGCCCGACGGGCGTCTGCACGAAAACGCCCGGGGCAACCCGGTCTTTCGGCCCCAGAAAAACCGATTTCGGGGGCGTGTTTTTTTGCTCATCAGCCCGCGCGTCGCGTCGGCCGGCTCCATGTTTGCCGCCATGGTGCGGGGCAACACCCCGGCCGTGGTCATCGGCGAGGAGACGATGGGCGGCTACTACGGGCACACCGGGCACGGCGAGCTGCGCTACACGCTGCCCAATACCGGCATTGAAACCAGCTTTTTCTGGGTGGATTTGCGTCAGGACGTGCCGCTTCGCCCTGGCCAGCCAGCCGGCCGCGGGGTACTGCCGGATTATGAGGTGCGGCAGTCGGCGGCCGACTTTCGGGCCAACCGCGACCCGCAGCTGGCCTTCGCGCTACGGCTGGCGAGCCGGGGGCTTGGCCCGCCGTAAGCCAGTTAGCCGTTTTCTTTGCGGGGCGGCCTCACTCGGGCCGCCCTTTTCCATGGCAATTCCTACCCTGACCGGCCTGCGGGCCGGCGTCCTGCACGGCGACGAAGTGCAGGCGCTTTTCGCGCACGCCAAAGCCCACGGTTACGCTCTGCCGGCGGTGAACGTCACCGGCACCGATACCGTGAACGCGGTGCTCGAAACGGCCCGCGACCTGAACTCGCCCGTCATTATTCAGTTCTCGAACGGCGGAGCGCAATTTTTTGCCGGCAAAGGCTTAGCCAATGACCGGCAGCAGGCCAGCATCGCGGGCGGCATTTCGGGGGCGCAGCACGTGCATTTGATGGCCGAAGCCTACGGGGTGCCCGTGATTCTGCACACCGACCACGCCGCCAAAAAGCTGCTGCCCTGGATTGACGGTCTGCTCGACGCGGGCGAGAAGCACTACGCCCGGCACGGCCAGCCGCTGTACTCGTCGCACATGCTCGACTTGTCGGAGGAGCCCATCGCGGAAAATATCGAAACCTGCAAAACCTACCTGGCGCGCATGGCCCGGCTGGGCATGACGCTCGAAATCGAGCTGGGCGTAACCGGCGGCGAGGAAGACGGCGTGGACAACTCCGACGTGGACTCCTCGAAACTCTACACCCAGCCCTCGGAAGTGGCCTACGCCTACGAGGAGCTGCGCAAAATCAGCCCGCGCTTCACCATCGCGGCGGCGTTTGGCAACGTGCACGGCGTGTACAAGCCGGGCAACGTGAAGCTCCAGCCGATTATTCTCAAAAACTCGCAGGACTACGTGCGCGAGCATTTCCACACCGGCGAGCGGCCGGTGGACTTCGTGTTTCACGGCGGCTCGGGCTCGAGCCAGGCCGAGATTCGGGAGGCGATTTCGTACGGGGCGGTGAAGATGAACATCGACACCGACCTGCAGTGGGCACTCTGGGAAGGCATCAAAAACTATTACGTGAAGAACGAGGCGTATTTGCAGGGGCAGATTGGCAACCCCGGCGGCCCCGACGCGCCCAACAAAAAATACTACGACCCGCGGGTCTGGCTGCGAGAGGGCGAAAAAACCTTCAGCGCGCGCCTCAAGCAAGCGTTTGAGGATTTGAACGCCCTGAACCGCCGGCCGTAGTGGCCCCGCCCACACCTGACCAGCCCTTGCGCGAACCCCTGAGTGAGCTCCTGAGCGAGTCCTCAGGTAAGTCCCTGGCGCCGGCCTACCCCTATTTGGTGGGGCTTAATACGCTGCGAGCCATCGCGGCGCTGCTGGTTTGTGTGCGGCACTTTGCCTACCTGCTGCCGGAGCGCGAGCAGGTGGCTGCCCTACGTGAAATACTGGGCTATCTGCCGAGCGGGGCGCAGCTTTTTTTTGTCGTATCGGGCTACATCGTGCCCTACAGCCTGCTGCGGCAGCAATATCGGCTGCCGCGCTACGGGGCTTTCCTGCGGCGCCGGTTCGTGCGCGTTGCTCCGCCGTTTTACATAGCCGCGCTGCTCACGGTGCTGAATCAGGTGGTCGTCAGTCGCTTATTGCCGGCAGGCACGTCAGTCATCCTGCTCCCGAGCCTGGCAAAGGTTATTCATAACCTACTTTTTACTGTGCCCTACACCACCCAGGAGTGGATAATCGGCGCGGCTTGGACGCTGGGGGTCGAGTGGCAGTTCTACCTGCTGATTGGCTTGTTGCTGCCGCTGCTCTTCGCGGCGCGCTGGGGTGGGTGGCTGAGCTTGGCGCTCTACGCCACGGTTGGGCTGCTGACGTGGCAGCTGCTACCATCGGGCGGGTTGAGCCTGCTCACGTTCTCACCGTTGTTTGCCCTGGGCACCACCACGCTGCTCTGGCAGCGCGGGCAGCTGCCGCTGCTACCCTACCTGGCTGGTCTGCTGAGCTTTGGGCTGCTGGAAGCAGCCTTGCTGAATCCGCTGGCGGCCGCGGCCTCGGTACTGCTGGTGCTCGCCCTGCTTTTCCTGCGTAAGCCCGTGCCCGGCCTGGATACCGTGGGCAGAATCGCTTATTCGCTGACCCTGACGCATATGCTTACGGGCCGGACGGTCGAATACGTGCTCTACCGGCGTGCTCCGGGCGCGCGCCAATGCCGAGGCCCTGAAACCGGACGGTCGAATACGTGCTCTACCGGCTGCTGACGCCCACCACCGACGCCGGCCGGCTGGTGGTGCTGGGGTGCTGCCTAGTCCTCGCCCTGGCGGTGGCCGCCCTGTTCTACCGCTGGGTCGAACGGCCATTTGCCCGCTTGGCCAAGCAGGGTGGGTAAGAAAGCCGCCTGGGCAGCTACTGGGGCAACATAGTAGGACAGCACACTGTCCAAGGGACTGGGTTTGCCGGATTTTCCTGATTTTTTGTCCTGAACCAACAGGCACCCAAAACCTAAAGCTCGACTTTGCGGTATAGCAGGCAACTCTTTTTTTTCACTTTATTCATTCCCATGAAAAACAACCTCTTTTCTTGCACCACGCTCGTGCTAGCCCTGGCTGCCGCCCCTGCCTTCGCCCAGGTTACTAAAACTGACGGCGACAAAACCAAAACGACGACCACGGACGGCACGACCGTAAAGACTAAAGTGGCCGACGACGGCAAGATGAAGGTCAAGAGCAAAGATGCTGCTGGCAACAGCATGAAAGCCACCACGAAGCCCCGCAAAGATAAGATAAAGGCCGATGCGTCCGCGGCTGGCGCGGCCGGGATGGGTAAGGGCGTGATGGTGGGCGGAGCCATGATGACCCCCGACAAGGACATCGTAGACAATGCCGTAGCGTCGGCCGACCACACCACGCTGGTGGCTGCCGTCAAAGCCGCTGACCTCGTCGGTACGCTCAAAGGCACGGGGCCGTTCACGGTGTTTGCCCCCACCAACGCGGCTTTCGACAAGCTACCCGCCGGCACGGTGGCCACACTTGTCAAGCCCGAAAATAAGGCTACGCTCACCAAAATCCTGACCTACCACGTGGTAGCTGGCCGCCTCACCGCCGCCGACCTCAAAGATGGCCAGACGCTGACCACCGTAGAGGGCGAAACGCTGACCGTAGTCGCCCAGGGCGGCTCAGTGAAGCTGCGCGACGCCAAAGGCGGCATGAGCACCGTGACCACCGCCAACGCCATGTCGTCGAACGGCGTAACTCACGTCATCGACACCGTGCTGATGCCGGCCAACTAATTACCTTTGTTCGCTTTGGAAAGGCTGCCTCGTTCGGGGCAGCCTTTTTTTGTCGAGGCTGGCTTGGTGAACTGCCATATCGTTTTCTCGCAGAGGCTCGCAGAAGTAAAACGCAGAGGTACGCGGAGTTTTTCAGCTGACCGCCGCGGGAAACCAGCTGCGCGGAAGTTCTACTTCAGGAGGCAAACGCGGCGCGCCCAACCCAGCCCAACCGCCCGCACCAGGTACAGACCCGGCGACAATGCGCTCAGGCTCAGCTCGCCGCCGCCGGTGGGCAGCGTAGCTTCGGCTACCGCCCGGCCGCACGCGTCGAGCACCTGCACCCGCGTGGGGCCGAGGCGGGCGGGCAGGCTCAGGCGGAGCTGGCCGGTGGTGGGGTTCGGGAACAGCTGCCAGTCGGGGGCCGAAGCGGCGGCGGGCGCGGTGGCCAGCACCTGTTGGTAGGCGGCCGACGCGGCTTGGGCGGCGGCTTGCAGGGCGGGCAAATCAGGGGCGGCGAGCACGGCGAATGCCACGGTGGCCGAGTCGCCGGGCGCGAGCTTCGGGATGAGCTGGCTCATAACGACTGATACGTCGGCCCCGGCGGCGTCGGTGCCGGCGGCGCGGTGGGCACGGCCGAAACCGTCGCGCAGGGCCAGGTATTTCTCGGCCGGGGTGAAGCCGTCGCGCAGGCAGACGGGGTCGGTGGGCGGGGCGTTGTTGTCGAGGCAATACACGCCGGCCGGGCGCGGACCCAGTGCCTGCACGCCGGCGTAGCAGCGCGGGGCGAGCGGGTCGTAGCAGTAGCCCAGGCGCCGCACCGAGTCGTAGCGGGCCACGTTGCGCCCGGTTTCGCCGGGCAGGTCCCAGTCGGCAAAAATGCCCGCGTAGAGCGGTTTGAGCGTATCGGCGGTGAGGTTGGTGAGCACGTAGTCGAGCAGAATTATTCCGCGACGCTCGGCGGGCGCGGCCCAGCTCTGGCCCCGCTGCCGCACCCGCACGCCCACCGAGCGGGGCCGGGCCGGGTCGGGCAGCGAGTCGCGAAACGTGCCGCGCGCCTGCTGGTCGGCGCGCGGGCCAGGCGCGAGCCGTCGCACCTGGCTCAGGCTGAAAAACGACTGCCGCGCCGCCCCGCCCTGGGTGCGCAAACGGTCGGCTACGCGCGTGGCCGAGGTAGCCAACAGCAGTCCGCCCTCGCTCAGCAGCGGGGTGCCGCCCCGGAAGCTCAGGCCCTGGCCCGGACTGCCCGAGAGGTCAGCATACGCCAGGTTACTCGTGCTGAACAGGCTCATACTCAGCTCGCCCGCATCGAGCTGCACGAAATCCGGGTTGAGCAGCACCTCCAGGTACTGGTCGGTCTGGTAGCCGCCGTCGGCGCTGAGGCGGTAGCGCAGCGTGGCCGTCGTGTTGAGCGGTACGCCACTATCGGCGACGGTCAATTGAAAGGGCGAGGCCCCGTTGCCGACTTCAGTGAGGGTGCCGAGGCTGCCCGCCACAAAACTGCCGGCCGTTACCGTAAGGTGAGGCGAGAGCGAGCTCAGCTCGACCCGCAACCCACTGATGGCCAGCAGCTCATTGCGCACCCGGATGCTGAGCTGCAGCGCGGCTCCCGGCGCGAAACCCGCCGATGGCTGCGGCCCGAACGTGCTCTGCACCACGCGCGCCTCGCGGCGGTCGGGGGTGGCCACGGCCCGCGCCACGTGCAGGCGGCCCGCGCCGAGCAGGCCCTGGAAAGGCGCGTTGGCGGGCAGCGTCAGCATGGCCGCATCAGCGCTGCGGCGCAGCAGGGCGCGCACTTGCTCGGCGCGCAGCTGCGGAAACCGCGTCCGCACCAGCGCCGCTGCGCCCGCCACTTGCGGGGCCGCAAATGAGGTGCCCGAACCCTGCCAGTAGTCGGCATTGAGCGGCCCCATCGTGGCCGAGGCCGGCGAGCGGCCGTAGACGCTGCTGATGCTCACGCCCGGCGCGAGCAGGTCCACGCGGCGGTTGAAGGTCGAGAAGCTGGCCTTGTTGTCGGCGGCATCGGTGGCGGCCACCGACAGCACGTGCTCGTAGGAGGCGGGATAGAAAAGCACGTTGGCGGGCGTGTTGCCAGCGGCGGCCACCAGCACGGCATCGCGGTTTACGGCGGCGTAGGTGCACACGTCCTGCTCGAAGCGCGAGTAGCCCCCCTGCCCGCCCCACGACATATTAATGACCTGGCAGCCGTGGTCGGCGGCGTAGACAATGGCCTCGTAGCCAGCGAACGAGCCCGTAGCGTTGCTGGCAAATACCTGCAAAGGCAAAAATTTACACTTGAAACCCACGCCCGCCACACCCTTGCCGTTGTCGGCCTGCCCGGCCGCGATGCCCGACACCATGCTGCCATGCGTGTCAGTCGCTTCGGGGCGCGGGTCGTTGGTATTGTTGGCGAAGTCCCAGCCCTGGAAGTTGTCCACGTAGCCGTCGCCGTCGTCGTCGCGGCCGTTCACCGGGTCGGCGTAGTTGTATTTTACCTGGCGCACCAAGTCTTCGTGGCTGATTCGGATACCCGTGTCGGTAAGGCCGATAACGACGGTAGTGTCGCCCTGGGTCAGGTCCCAGGCACGGTAAGTTTGAGTCAGGCGCAGATGGTACTGGCTGCCGGCGGCAGAATCAGCGCGCGGGTCGTTGGGCTGGTAGAGCGGCTCGCGGCGGTAAAGCGGCTCGACGTACTCGACCGCACCGGTGGCCAGCAGCGAAGCGCGGGCCTTGGCCAGCGGCAGGCCGGGCGGCACGGTCAGCTCGTACACCTGGCGCAGGTCCACGCCGCCGGGCCGTTCGGGACTAGGGGTCACGGTGCGCGGGAATTTCTGGGTGAGACCCGTGGCATCCAACGCGCGCAAGGCCGGCAGCAGCGCGGCCAGCCCGGCAGCCGACGCGCCGCCCGCCGCCGGGCGCAGCTTCAGCACGAGCCGGCCCGGCAGCGTGGGCGGGGCAGGCAGTTGGGCTGCGCCAGGCAGCGCACTCATCAGCAGCAGAATAAGTAGGTATTTCTTCATCGGGCGAGTCAAGGGTTCGCGCAGCAAGTAAAGGTAAGCCCAGCCAGACACGGCCGCGTTGGCGGCTCGCTATCAGCTAACTGGCTTGGCCCCACTTGGTTTGCCGACCCCGCTGTCACCGGATAAGCCGGGCAGCCAGTCGGGCCAATTTGCCTCAATCAGACCAGGCCAGCCGGGCGGGCAGGCCGGCCTCGCGGGCGAGCGGCGCGGCCCCCGACGCGAACAAGCCCGTCAGCACCGCCTGGGCCACGTCGGCCAGTTCCACCAGATAGTCGGGGTGCAGGCTTTCGGCTTGGCTGATAGTTATTTGCGCGCGGCGCACCAAGTGCTGAAGCAGCGGCTGCGTCGGCCCATGCAACCGCGCCAGCACGGCCGGCTGGTGCCGCAATACCTCAGCCAACAGCCGCCAGCTCAACTCGTTTTCGCCCAGCGCGGCGCCCGTCACGCGGGTGTGGTGGGCGAGCCGGCTTTGCAGCTGCCGTAGGATAACCAGCAGGTCATTAGGCGTTTGGTGAAAGCCACGCACGGGGTCATCCACCAGTCGGCGCAACGCCTCGCGCCGGGCTTCGAGCGCGTCAGGGCCTTCGAGCAGCCGGAAGCTGAGCTGTTCGCTCAGCAGCGCGTCCTGCCCCACGAGGCGAGCCAGCAGCTGGTCCTTCTCTTTCGGAGGCAGTTGCAGCAGGGCGCGGCGCAGGTCGGGCGGGAGCGTGGGCAAAGGCTAGGAGTGAAATTTTTGCAAAGAAACTATGCGCCTGAAGCTCAACCCAGCCAAGAGCATCCAGCCGAATAAAGTACCGCGCCAAACTGGTTGGCTTAACTCTTTCATCGCAGTCCACCACGCTGGCTCGGTTGGCGAGTCTTCCAGGTGGAAAGTAGCATTGCGGGTACCACAGATGAATAGTAGCGGCCTGCTGCTTGGTGTTGGTGGCACCCACTTTTCTGTAATGGCATAGAAAACAGTATGCTTGCTACGAATATCCCACCAATACTTTCGCTGGCCCGTGTACAGCATACAATCCAATACCTGCACTAAATTGGCGTAAGTGGCTTGCGGTCCAAAGCGAACCCGCACCCCGCCCGCGTGTAGTGTATCCAACTGAACAACCCGTATTGCCGCTTCTAGCTGATTAAAACTAAGAAAATCTGGCAGCAGCTGACCTGCCAATTTCACTTCATGCCAGCCACGAAAATGATTTAGCTGAAGGGGCGACCGATAAACTACATGGTTCCACGGCATCCCATCCACGGGTTTGAGCGGCGGCATGGTGACTTGCAGCATGTTCCAAAGCCGAAGCTGACCCCGCCAGGGCTGCAACGCCTGACACCCCAGCAGCAGCAAAAACCCCAGCGCCACCCAGCCCGGCGGCAACAACAAACGACGACGGCAACGACGAGGTACCCGCATAATCAGGTGAGGAAACTACTGCTTCCCCAGCCTTGCCGATGCCGCCGCGCCGCGCAATGCACAAAAGCGCCCGCGGCCAGGTAGCCACGGGCGCTCTCGTAACTTTTGCCGCACGGTTTATTCGTCGTCGCCGTCCGCCGTCAGGGTGCGGCCCTGCTGCTGGGTTTCGGGCAGTGTGAAATTGGCCTCGCTCGGGTGGCTGAGCTGGTCGGGCACGTTCTGGTCGGATGCGGGCGCGCGGCCGGCAGGGGCGGGCATCTCGGCGCGCATCGAGTCGTCCATGCGGTCGGCTTGCTGCTGGCCGTCGCGGTCGTCGAATACCTGTCCGGCGGTTTCGCGGTCGAGGAAAGAGTCGGATTCGCGCTCGGTTTCGGTTTGGTCGTGGGGGGTAGCCATGTGGTTAGTGGGTAGTAATGAGAGACTGGTGACAAGTGGGTGAGAAAATGATAATGTACGACGCGGTGTCCAGCACGTTGAAGGTGCTGGTCACTCGTCGCTGGTCACTATTCGCTTTTCGGCTGGTGTTCACGGTCGTTGAGCTCCTGCCAGGTGGCTTCGGGCTTGCCGCCGGCGTAGCGGCGGTCATCGTCACTCCAGGCGGCACACTGCACGTCGGCATCTTTGTCCTGGGTGGCGGCGACGGTCTCCGGGGCCTGGTTCTGGTCGGCGTGGCCGAGGCGGGCACCTTTTTCGGAGGCTGGCTCGTCGTTTTTGCCGGCAGAGCGCAGCTCGCTAAACTCGTCGGGGTTGTCGTTCGAGCCGTCGTTGCTCCCGCTGGGGTTGCCTTGCGCGTCGTAGTCGGGCGTAGCGGGCGCGTCGCCGATGCGGCCGAAATTGGCGTACTGGGGCGTCCCGGCTTCAGCCTGGGTGGCGGCCTCATTTGGATTAACCAGCAACGGCTCGGCGCTGGCCTGCTGGCCTTCGGGGCGGGGGTCTTCGGCGACGCGCTTAGCTTCGGCGGCGACGGCAGATTCAAAGAGACTCATGGGAGAAAGGGGAAACGGGTGAAATGGCCCCGCGCGCTGGCCGGACCGGAGGCTTCTCTTACTACACTTCGCCGGTTCGCGTTGCTAAATACAGAACCCGACGGCGTTTTTTTCAGCGCCGGGCCGTATGGAATCAGCGTGTTTCTTCCACTTTGAACTTGTCCAAGCTCGTGAATATTCAACATAATGCTGCCAGCCAGTTGTTTACCGCTGGCGAAGCCCATCAACCGCCCGCCGAGTTGGCCTACGAGCTGCCCGCGCCGGGCCTCGTGGATTTCGTCCACACCTTCGTACCCGAGGCCCGGCGTGGCCAGGGCGAGGCCGACGCGCTGGCCCGCGCCGGGCTGGCTTTCGCCCGCGCCCAGCACCTGCGGGTGCGCACGAGCTGCGCGTTCATGGCCGCCTTCGTCGCGCGCCACCACGCCGAGTACGCCGCTATTTTGGAAGCTGTTTGAGTTTAGTAAGACCTGGGACCTGAGACTGTGGGAGGTGAGACATGAGAAGCTCCCCGAGGAAAGTCTCATGTCTCAGGTCTAACTAAACTCAAACGGCTTCTCAGTCTAATAAAAGTCGGACGGCGACGAAAGTCCGCACCGATGGACGGCGCGGGTGGCTACTTTGCTTTAAATACTCCACACTTCCTCCTATCTGATGACTCGCCGGTATCTGTCGCTGATTGGGCTGATGGGGCTGGGCTGGCTGGGGCCGCCCGCCGCTAGCGCTCAGACGCAGGCCCCGCCTGACACGGCCCGGCTATCCGAAGCGACGGTGGTGGGCTACGGCTACCGGCTGCCGTTGCGGCGCACCGCGGCCGGAGTGGGCGTTATCGACCAGGCAGTACTTCAGCGCTTCAGCGAAAACTCGCTTACGGCGGCGGTGAACACGCTGCCCGGCGTGCGGCTGGAGGAGCGGGCCACGGCCAGCTACCGCCTCAGCATCCGGGGCAGCACGCTGCGCTCGCCGTTCGGGGTGCGCAACGTGAAAGTGTATTACTTCGATATTCCCTTCACCGAGGCCAACGGGACGACGGCCCTCAACCTGCTCGACCCCGCCCAGCTCGGGCGCTTAGAAGTGCTCAAGGGACCAGCGGGCAGCGTTTATGGAGCGGGCACAGGCGGCGTGCTGCGCCTCGAAAACCACCGGCCCATCTCTGGCACTACTTCCGGCACGACTCCCGGCACAGCGCGCGTACAGGTAGGCGGCGCGGCCGGCTCGTTCGGGCTAGGGCGGGCCACGGTGGCCGCCGAAGTGAGTGGACCGAATGGCGACTACTGGCGCGCTCAATATGCCCACCAGCAACTCGATGGCTACCGCCAGAACAGCGCCCTGCGCCGCGACGTGTACGCCCTCGACGGCGAGCTGCGGCCCTCCGCCCGGCAGACGCTGGCCCTGCACGCGCTCTACACCGACCTGGCCTACGAGCTGCCCGGCGGCCTCACCCGCGCCGAAGCCGAGCGCGACCCCCGCCAGGCCCGGCCGGCTACGGCGACGCTGCCCGGCACCGTGGCCCAGCGGGCGGCTTACGCCTCCCAGACTGGCCTGCTGGGCGCTACCCACGAGCTGGAGCTGGGCGCGCGCTGGCGCACGTCGGCCACGCTCTTCGGGCGCGCCACCCGCATCGAAACACCTTTTCTGATTGATTTCGAGCGCGATGCGGGGCTGGAAGGCGGCGGGCGGGCCACGCTCAGCTACCTCGGCGCGCTGGCCGGGCATCCGGTGCGGGCGCAGGTGGGCGGAGAGGGGCAGGCATCGTTTACCGATGCGCGCAGCTACCAGAACCAGGCCGGCACGCCGGGCGCGCTGCGCTACAACGACGAAATCAGCACCCGTACGGGCTTCGGATTCGTGCAGGCCGACTACGAGCTGCCGGCGGGGTTGCTGCTCACGGCCGGGGCCAGCTACCACCGCCTGCGCTACCGCCTGGCGCGGGTGTCGGCGGCGGCCAGTAACCCCGCCAGCTACGTGACGGAGCAGGTATTCCGGCCCGAAGTGCTGCCACGCCTGGCTTTGCTCAAGGAATTCGGCCCGCAAATGATGGCCTACGCCAGCCTGAGCACCGGGGCCTCGCCGCCTACCGAAGCCGAGCTGCGCCCGTCGGACGGCAGCGTAAACCGCGACCTGCGGGCCGAGCGCGGCATCAGCTACGAGCTGGGCGGCCGCGGCAGTTTGCTCGGCGGCCGGCTGCGATGGGAGGTGGCTTTGTTTGATTTTGAGCTGCGTCAGACCATTGTTTCGCGCAGCAATGCCCAGGGCACCCAGCTGTTTGCCAACAGCGGCGACACCCGGCAGCGCGGGGCCGAGCTGGCAGCCAGCGGCTGGCTCTGGCAGCCCGGCGCGTCCGCGCCCACCACGCTTGCAGCATCTGCCTCGCCTGGCCCGCCGGTTGGGCTGCGGGCCTGGGCGAGCTACGCTTATAACCGCTTTCGCTTCGGAAATTATGCGTCGGCCACGGGCCGGGATTTTAGCGGTAACCAGCTCACCGGCACCGCGCCGCACACGCTGAGCGCGGGGTTGGATTTCAGCCAGCAGCTGGGTTTTTACCTCAGCCCGACGCTGAGCCACCAGGCCCGACTGCCGCTCGACGATGCCAACCTCACGTACGCGGCCGGCTACTGGGTTTTCGGCAGCCGCGCCGGGTGGCGGCGTACGCTGGCTGGCCGGCTGGAAGCAGATATTTACGCTGGCCTCGACAACGTCACCGACCGGCGCTACAGCCTCGGCAACGACTTGAACGCATTCGGGGGCCGCTACTTTCAGCCCGCGCCGGGGCGCAATTTTTACAGCGGGGCACTGCTGGGCTGGCGGGTCAGGTGAGGTCGGGCGCGGACCTCACCCCCCTAGCCCCCCTCTCTCGTGGAGCTAGGGTGTACACATAAGTGGCAGGGCGGGATTAATTTTGGGTCAATGGCACAGTTTGGCGACCTTCGATTGGAAAAAAAAAGCGCGGTTTTACGGGCCGCGATTCAGCAGCATCACTGCCTGGTGGTGCGCCGCT
>JANXNW010000155.1 GCA_025353905.1 Hymenobacter sp. | reverse complement strand
CTGGCCGCCGCCGTCCTGGCCCTGGCCTACGTGTATGCCATGTGGTACCTGCCGTTTGTGTACGTGAATGTGCTGCTGTGCCTGTTTTTTGGGGTCGGGCTGGGCTGGGCGCTGATGACGCTGGCGCGCGCGGGCAAGCTGCGCAGTCCGCGCGGCGTGGGCGCGCTGGCCGGGCTGGTGGGCCTGGTGGCCATCTACCTGAACTGGGGCGTGTACCTGATGCTGCTGACCAACTCCGAAACGATAGGCACCGACACCACCACCCACTTCGACGCGGGCCTGCTGGCTACCATCCTCACCGACCCGCTCGGCATGGTCCAATACCTGGCCTCGCTTAACGAAACCGGCTCCTGGTCGGTAAAAAACACTACACCCTCGGGCATCTGGCTGGCGCTCATCTGGCTGGCCGAAGCCGTCATGGTCATCGGCGCGGCGTATTTCCTGGCCCGCGACCAGGCCACCAACCCGTTCTCGGAGGTAGCCGACGAGTGGGCCGCTTCCGAAACGCTGCCCCAGCGCGCCGCCTACCTGACCGATGCCGCCACCCTGCGCCCGGCCTTCGAAACCGGTCATTTTCAGGCTCTCACGCCCTACCTGCCCCAGGCCGGACCCGACCAGTACGCCCGCCTGAGCCTGCACAAAGCCCCCAACGACGGCAACTGCCAGTACCTGACCCTGGAAAACATTACCCGCACGCTCGACAAAAAGGGCAAAGCCACCGAAGCAGCCACCTCCGTTGTCAAGCACCTGGCCTTGTCGCCCCGGGCCTACGCGGAGCTGAAGCAGCGGTTTGGGGCGGGCGCGGGCTTGTAGGAATGGTGAAGCGAGGCTGGCGCTTGCAAAGGCTCACTGGTCGCTTTACTGCCTGACGAAGCGCTGACCATCGAATTGCAGACGCATGCTCTTACCAGCACGGCGGCCCCACTCCGGCAGCAGCTTTTCGTCGTGCTCCGTGCTGTAGTCCGTCAGGTCGAGCCGCAAGATTTGCCGGCTTGCCTCGAAGCTCATGGGCACGTTGCACAAGCAAAATGAGGGCTTTTTTCCGAAGACTGCATTGGTCAGCACCAGGTAATTGCCTTTCAGCTCCACCACGTATGCCTCGTAATTGTAGCAATTGCTGTCGCCCTTGTCCCCGCCCAACAGCAGATAGAGCGTCCGGCCGGGGCTGACCAGCCGATGAATTTCGTAAAAGTCGCTCTCCTCAGCCACGGCGTAGGCAAAAAGCTGACCCGCCGCGTTCTTCCACTGCAACACCGGGCGGTGAATGGTGCCCCTGGTTCCGCCCGAAGAATATTCGTAAGTAAATACCTTCAGATAAGATGCTTCGCGCGAGGCGACGTAGCCCAGACCCAGGTTTTTAGCCGTTACCGCCGACACCTCGTGCGCCTTTAAGTAAGCTACCAACTGTTTTGCCGTGGCGGCAGTCAGGCTGTCCGCGGCGTTGCTTCCGCCTTCCGTACTCGACGCTACCGCCGCTATGTTTTGTTTCAGCCCGGCTGCCGTCGGCAGCGGTTTCGCCGAGGGTTGGGCCAGGGCGGTCGGAGCAGCCGTAGTCCAGCAGCTCAGCACCAGCAGGACAAAAAGCACCTTGTTCATACGTCGAAAAAGTCGGTCTTGACTATGCTGCCGCCGCGTCCGCCGCCGCCGACCCCAGTATATCGTGGCCCATCTTGTCGCGCTTGGTCGTCAAATACGCTTGGTTGTGCGGATTGGGGCTGATTTCGAGGGGCACGGTGGCCGTGATTTCCAGGCCGTAGCCGCTGAGCCCGGTGCGCTTGCGGGGGTTGTTGGTGAGCAGGCGCATCTGGCGTACGCCCAAATCGCGCAGCATACTCGCCCCCACGCCGTAGTCGCGCTCGTCGCCGCGGAAACCCAGGTCCTCGTTGGCCTGCACCGTATCGCGGCCCGCCTCCTGCAATTTGTAGGCTTTGAGCTTGTTGAGCAGCCCGATACCGCGGCCCTCCTGGTTCATGTAGATGACCACGCCGCGGCCTTCGCGCTCAATCTGCTGCATGGCCTGGTGCAGCTGCGGGCCGCAGTCGCAGCGGCAGGAGCCGAAGATGTCGCCCGTCACGCACGAGGAGTGCACCCGCACGAGCACCGGCTCGCTGCCCGTGATGTCGCCCTTGACCAGGGCCAAATGCTGCGCGCCGGTCGAGCGCTGGGTGTAGGCATAGAGGTCGAAATCGCCGAAATCCGTGGGCAGCTTCACCGTTATTTCGCGCTGAATCAGGCTTTCCTGGGCCAGGCGGTACTTAATCAGGTCCTGCACCGAAATCAGCTTCAGACCCCACTTTTCGGCCACTTTTTCGAGCTCCGGCAGGCGAGCCATCTCGCCGTCTTCGCGCAGGATTTCGACCAGTACCCCGGCCGGCTCGAAGCCCGCCAGGCGAGCCAAATCGACGGCCGCTTCGGTGTGGCCGGCGCGGCGCAGTACGCCTTCCTTGCGCGCTTTCAAGGGGAAAATATGGCCCGGCCGGCCCAGCTCTTCGGGCTTGGTGGCGGGGTCGATGAGGGCCTGAATGGTCTTGGCCCGGTCCGAAGCCGAGATGCCCGTCGTCACGCCGTTGGTCAATAAATCGACGCTCACCGTGAAGGGCGTGGCGTGCAGGGCCGTGTTGCGGCCCACCATCAGCTCCAGGCCCAGCTCGTCGCAGCGCGCCTCAGTGAGCGGCGTGCAAACCAGCCCCCGCCCGTGGGTGGCCATAAAATTGATGACTTCGGGCGTGGCCGCGCGGGCGGCGCAGATGAAGTCGCCCTCGTTTTCGCGGTCTTCATCGTCCACCACAATCACGACTTTACCGGCCCGGATATCTTCGATGGCGCTTTCGATGGAATTAAGCATAAATGTGGCGCGAGCTTCAGCTCGCAGTAATGTAGAAAGAGCTGGTAAAACCAGCGGCGCGCCGACTTCGTTTGGCGCGCCCGGTCGCCGAGCCAAAGCTCAGCCCACGAGCAGCACCTCCAGCCGACTCGTGGCGGAGGCCCAATCGTAGGTTTCGGCCACAAAGGTGCGGCCGGCGGCGGCTATGCGCGCGGCTTCGGCCTCATCAGTCAGCAGCCCGCTGATGGCCTCGGCCAGGGCAGGCGCGGTGTCGGCCACCAGTAAGTGGTGGCCGGGTGTCGCGCCAAGGGCATTGTTGGCCAACGAAGTCGTTACGCAAGGCCGGCCCATGGCCAGGGCTTCAAGCAGTTTGTTTTGCAGGCCTGAACCCAGGCGCATGGGGGCCACGAACACGCGCGCCCCGGCGTAGGCCGCACGGATGTCGGGCAGCCAGCCGCTGACCGTGGTGCCCGGCTGCCGGGCCAGGGCCAGCACCCGCGGGGCGGGCGTGGTGCCGGCCAGCAGCAGGCGGGCGGCCGGGTGGGTGGCCCGCACCAGGGGCATAATCTCGTTGGCCAGCCAGCCGGCCGCGTCCACGTTGGGGTAGTAGCCCATGTTGCCGCAAAATAATATCTCGTGGGCCAGCGCTGCACTGGTCTGGGGCTGAAAATACGTCAGGTCAATGCCGTTGGGCACGACGTGGAGCGGCAGCTTGGCATCTGCGCCCACGTGAGCCAACTGGTGCGCGTCGGCGGGGCTGATAACGGTGTGGTGCCTGAACCAGCCAAAAACTTCGGCCTCGTAGGCGGCCAGTCGGCGGGCTTCGAGGGCCAGCACCGGCCGCTGCCAGGCCGAAGCGACGGCCGCCCGCCGCGCCATGCCCGCCGAAAACGCGTCCATGTAGTCGAGCGTCATCGGCCAGCGCCCGCCGTGGGGCCGCAGGTACTCGGCCATGCGCACAAGCTGGCAATACACGTGGTCAGGCCGAAATTCAACCAGCACCTTATCAAGCAGCTGCTGCGCGGTGGGGTTGTAGAAATAACCCACTTGCAAAGGCCGGCCCTGCGCCAAGGCATGCGCCATCTGCCGGGCCATGCCGGGCCGCCGCAGCCGATGCACCGTCAGCCCACCTCGACAAAGCGGCTCGACAGCGGCCAGCATAGTGGCGCTCACGGGCTCGTCGCTAAGGCAAAACAGGGCAATTTCGTGGCCCTGCCCCGCCAGGTAGCGCAACTGGTGGTAGGCCCGCAGCTTGTCGCCTTTGTCGAGCGGATACGGAAAGCGCGAGAGCAGCACCAGCAGTTTCATGCGTCGGCAAAGGTAGCGCCGGCCCTCACCGCCTCATAAAGCGCCTCAAAGCGCTCGGTTACACGGTCGTTGCCATAGGTGTCGGCCGCGGTGCGAGCGGCCGCCCCGAGGACGGCCACCGGCAGCCGGCCGTGGTAGTAGTCGCGCAGGGCAGCGAGCCAGGCGGCCGGCTCGTCGCGCAGCACGATGCTCGCCCCGTCCGTCGCCGCCACGCCCTCCGCCCCCACCGTGGTGCTCAGAATGGCCTTGCCGGCGGCCATGCCCTCGATGATTTTAATGCGCATCCCGCCGCCGCTCAGCAGCGGCACCAGCATCAGCTCGTGCTGCCGTATGAAATCGGCCGCCGACGCCACGAAGCCGTGCACGAACACGTTGTCCTGGCGCGGGGCCAGCAGGCGCGCGGGCGGGTGCGAGCCGGCCACGTGCAGCTCCAATTCGGGCATTTCAGCGTGGGCAGCCGGCCACACCTCGTGCAGCAGCCAGTCGAGCCCCTCCAGATTAGGCAGCCAGTTGAGCGAGCCAATCATAAACACGGTGCGCGGCCGGGGCCGGGCGGCCGGGTCGGGCCGAAAATCGCTCAGCTCGACGGCGGCGGGCACGATGGCGATTGGCTGTTGGCAGCCCAGCGCCCGCAGCCGGGCCGCATCCTCGTCGGTGATGGCCGCTATTCCGTCGAAGAGTGGCAGATAGTGTCGCTCGAAACGACGCATTCGCCCGGATAAATCACGCAGGTACCAGTTTTTAAACGGATTACGCTCACCTTCCGCCAACCGCCCCCAGATAACATATTCAATATTGTGCGCCCGCAGCATCGTTATTGACCCCACCGGAGTTAATTCTTCCGAATCGAGCCATTCGTGGTACCAGGCCACGAATGTGCCTTCGTATTGGATGACATCGAAGGTTTCAGTTTGAATTAAATTAACTAGCGCTTGAATAACATCCGGACTGATAAAGCGAGCCACGTTGTAGGGCAAGCGCGAAAACAGCAAATTGCGCAGCGCTTTAGCTGGCTTCAAATTCGTGTTCACATCCACCGTCACCAGCCGAAACGCCGGCCCCAGGTGCGCCAGTACGTCATTCGGCTGGTGGTGCTTGGGCGTGTTTATCGCCAGCATCGTCACGCGGTGCCCAGCTTCCAGCAGCCCTTTGGTAATGTTATAAATGCCAATCGCCCCGCCGTCGTGCAGCGGAAACGGCACTCGCGGACTGACTTGCAGGATGTGCATATTTTTTAGTTTATTGTTTTTAGCTTGTTGTTTTTAGCTTGTTGTTTTTGATTTGTTGTTTTTGATTTGTTGTTTTGACCATTACTGAAAAACAATGAACCAAAAACAATAAACAATAAACTACTTAAACAGCCGGTGTAGCGCCTGAATCTGAGTTTCGTTACCGAGCACGAGCAGCACGTCGCCGGCGGCCGGGCGGTAGTCGGCAGCGGGGCTGACTTCGAGCTCGCCGCCCTCACCGTGGCGCAACGCGATAACCGTAGCCCCGGTGCGCGAGCGCAAATCCAGCTCCCGAATGCTTTGGCCGCGCAGCGCGGGTTTTAGTTGGCCGAAGGCTAACTCTTCGAGGCGCAATTTATTGGGGTCGAGGCCCGAAATCATGTCCAAAAAACGAATTACTTCGGGCCGGATGATAAGATTAGCCATATGTGAGCCACCGATTTCGTCGGGCATCACCACCGAGTTGGCCCCAGCCGAGATGAGCTTGCTCACGCTGGTACGAGCGCTGGCGCGGGCAATGATGATAAGCTTCGGATTCAGTTCGCGCGCCGTGAGGGCCACGAACACGTTGTCGGCGTCTTTGGGCAGGGCCGTGATGAGGGCGCGGGCGTACTCGATGCCGGCCTGTCGCAGCGTGGTTTCGAGGGTGGCGTCGCCATATACGGCTGGGATTTCGCGCTCAGTGGCATCTTCGACGGCCATCGTGGCGCGCAGCAGAGTTTCGTTTTGCTCGACTACCACGGTTTGCGTCCCGCTCAGCCGCAACTCATCGTAGGCTTTGTAGCCGTTGCGCCCGAAGCCGCACACGATGACGTGCTGGCGAAAGCTTTTGATTTCCTGGTCGGTGCGAATCATGCGGAAAAGATGGCGCAATTCGCCATCGAAGACATACGTCGTCAGCACCGACACGAGGTAAGCAACGACGAGCAGATTAAATAAAATATAAAACGAAACGAACAGCCGCCCCGCGTCCGATAACGGATGCACCTCGCCAAACCCGACGGTCGAAGCCGAGATAACGGTCATGTAGAACGCATCCAGAAACCGGAAATGCTCCAGCCCCATAAACCCCGCGATGCCCACCGCGAAGCTGAACACGAGCAAGCCCAGCGCGAGGTAAAGCCGGTTGAGATTAAGCGCCTTCATATTTTCAATGAGCAATGAGCAATGAACTCACGCGCCCCTGGCCACTACGGTACCCAGCATTTGCGCTAATTGATTATCGAGTTTGGTTAATTCGTTGTGCCGCAGCAGCACGTTTAATTTTTCATTATCATCGAGCGCCGGATTATTTAATTGCGCCAGGCACTGCTGCCGCTCGCGCTGCACGTGGCATTTATTGAGGCGCAAAATAGCGTTATCGCAGGATAATTGCAGCAGGTTTAATTCGGTCGGGACATAAATATCCTTGATGCGCCAGTTCGGGCTAAGCTCGTATTGCTCGGTAGCGAAGTCGGCGAGCAGCTCGCGCACGGCCGCGTCGGGGTGGTGGGCGAGCTGGCGCAAATCGGGCAGCTTGTTGAGCAAAAAGTCCTGCCGGACTTCCTCCCACACCCGCGTGTAAAGCGCGTTTTGCAGCGGCGTACCCTCCAGTTGACCAAGTAAATACGCCGCCACCGACACATCGGGCTGCAGCTCGTGCTGCCCGTAGAGCACCAGCAGCCGCAGCACGGCCTGTTCGCATTGCGTGAGCACGTCGGGCGTCTCGTCGGGGTCAAAAGCCGGGCGGGCAGACGGGTTGGACTCATCCGCCGCGTCGCCGTACAGCGCCGCTTCGGCGGCTTCTTCGTCCGTCAGCGGCCGGCTTGATACGGACGAAGCGCCCGCGCCCGGCGACCTGGTTTTTAATTCTTCATTCTTAATTTTTAATTGATTACTGGTTTTGAGCAGCTTGTTGTATTCGGTAATAATTACCTGCTCCTCAAACCCAAACGTGCTGGCCGTTTGCTGCAAAAAAACCTGGCGCTTCAGCCCGTCGGGCACTTTGGCGATGCTTTGCAGCACGTCGCGAATGGCCTCAGCTTTCTTCACCGGGTCAGCGCTGGCCTCGCGCGCGACGAGCGTTGTCTTAAACGCGATAAAGTCCTGGCTTTGGCTCTCGATATACTCCGTAAAGCGCTGGTCGCCGACCTTGCGGATGTACGAGTCGGGGTCGTCGCCGTCGGGAAAAAGCACGACGCGCACGTTTAGCCCGCCTTCGAGCAGTAAATCCACGCCCCTGAGCGATGCTTTGATGCCAGCCGCGTCGCCGTCGTAGAGCACCGTCACGTTCTCCGAATACCGCTTGATGAGCCGGATTTGGCCTTCCGTGAGCGAGGTGCCCGACGAGGCCACCACGTTTTTGATGCCGCCCTGGTGCAGGCTCAGCACGTCGAGGTAGCCCTCAACGAGATAGCACAGCTCCTGCTGCCGAATGCTTTGCCGGGCCTGAAACAGCCCGTAGAGCACGTCCGACTTGTGGTAAATCTCCGACTCGGGCGAGTTGAGGTACTTCGCCCCAGCTTTGTTAACTCCGTCGTCGCGCTTGAGCGTACGCGCCCCGAAGCCCACCACGCGCCCACTCGCGTTGTGAATCGGGAACATGACCCGGCCCCGGAAGCGGTCGTAGCGCCGGCCCGTGTCCTGGCCCGCGTCGTCTTCGCGGCGCACTACGAGACCAGTTTTTTCCAGGTATTTAAGCTGGTAACCCGCTTTCTCGGCCGCTTTGAGCAAGTCGTCCCACTGGTCGAGCGAGTAGCCCAGCTCGAATGTCTGCACGGTGGTCAGGTTCAGGCCGCGCTCGCGCAAATAGCCGTGCCCGATGCTCATGCCCTCCTCTGTATTGAGCAGCAGCCCGTGGTAGTGGTCTTTAGCCCAGTTGGATACGATGTACTGCGAGTCGCGCTCATTCTGGGCGAGCTGCTCTTCGGGGGTGCGCTCCTCGGCTTCGGGAATGGCGATGCCGTACTTTTTGGCGAGCTGCCGCAACGCCTCCGGGTACGAGCTGCCCTCGACATCCATGACGAAGCCCACCACGTTGCCCGACTTGCCGCAGCCGAAGCATTTGTAAAAGCCCTTGCTCGGCGTAACCGAAAACGAAGGCGATTTTTCGTTGTGGAACGGGCAGCAGGCCCAGTAATTCTGCCCCTTGCGCTTCAGCGGCACGTAGTCGCCGACGACCTCGAGGATGTCGGCGGTTTGAATTATCTGGTCAACGGTTTCTTTGGGGATGCGGGCCACGGGCAGCGGGTCAGGAAGCCAAATCTACACCCGCCCGGCAGCGCGGGCGGCACATCTCCAGCCGCAGCGGTTTACCAAAAATTTCGCATCTTTGCGCAACTCCCGGCGGCTGAGCGTAGTTACAGCTCCAAGCAGGAAGGGCGCGAACCCTCCCTGCCGGCTACGGACTAGTGATGCAGCAGCACGTAAGTGCCCGCTGCCAGCACCAGCCACCGACCCAACTGCCGTAGCAGCTTAGTCGGGAGCCTGACGACGATTACCACGTAATCGTCGCCGCTGTTTGGTTTGTTCCTCATGGTCTTCAAACATTAGAGGATGAACAAATCACCCCAGATTGAAGCCCGTGGTTGGCCAACCACGGGCTTCGCCTTTTTCAAGGCTCCGTGGTGGCCGAACAACCGTTCAGCACGGTAAAGCTAAGCGGACTCCCGTGGGCTAAGGGCAGCGCCGTACTTTTGGGGTTGATAAACTCCTTCAAAATGCCCGCCTACCGCCCGCAAGACCTCGAAAAAAAGTGGCAAGCCCACTGGCAGCAACACCGCACGTTTCAGGCCGATAATCAATCGGATAAGCCCAAATACTACGTGCTTGACATGTTTCCCTACCCCAGCGGGGCGGGGCTGCACGTAGGGCACCCGCTGGGCTACATTGCCTCCGACATCGTGGCCCGGTTTCAGCGCCTGCAAGGCCGTAACGTGCTGCACCCGATGGGCTTCGACTCATTCGGGCTGCCCGCCGAGCAGTACGCCATCCAGACCGGCCAAGCCCCGGCCCTGACCACGGACAAGAACATCGAAACTTACATCCGGCAGTTGCGCCAGCTAGGTTTTAGCTACGACTGGGACCGCGAAATCCGCACCTCCGACCCGGCTTACTACAAGTGGACGCAGTGGATATTTCTGAAGCTGTTTAATTGCTGGTACAACCTCGACACCGACCGCGCCGAGAGCATCCGCGACTTGCAGGCGAAGTTCGAGGAAAACGGCTCCGAAGGCATCCGGGCGGCGGGCGACGAGGGGGCGCGCCATCAGTTCACGGCCGGGCAGTGGAAACTCTTTACCGAGCACCAGCGCCTGGAAGTAGTGCATACGTATCGGCTTGCCTACCAGCAGGATACGTACGTAAACTGGTGCCCCGCGCTGGGCACCGTGCTCAGTAACGACGAGGTGAAGGACGGGCTAAGCGAGCGCGGCGGCTACCCCGTCGAGCGCCGCCTGATGCCGCAGTGGAACCTGCGCATCACGGCCTACGCCGACCGCCTGCTCGCCGGCCTCGACACGCTCGACTGGCCCGATGCCGTGAAGGAAATGCAGCGCAACTGGATTGGGCGCTCGACCGGGGCGAGTGTGCGGTTTAAGGTTTTTCTGCACGACCTGCGGGCCAACCAGGGTCGCGGCAAGTTCGTAGCGCAAGCCGAAGAAATAGAAGTGTTTACCACGCGGGTGGACACTATTTTTGGGGCTACCTTTCTGGTGTTGGCCCCCGAGCTGGACCTCACGCTGAGCCTCGGCGAGCGGGCCGCCCGGCTGGCCGACGGCTACGCGTCGGGCAACACCAACACGGCCCAAATCTGGAAAAACCTGCAAGCCTACGTGCAAACGGCGGTGAACCGCTCGGAGCGCGAGCGCCAGACGGACGTGAAAACGGTGAGCGGGGCCGACACGGGTTTTTACGTGCAAAACCCGTTCAACCAGGAGTTTATCCCGGTCTGGACGGCCGACTACGTGCTGGCCGGCTACGGCACCGGGGCCGTGATGGCCGTGCCCAGCGGTGACCAGCGCGACTGGCTGTTCGCCACTTACTTCGGCCTGCCCATCGTGGCCGTGTCCGATGCGCAAAAAGATTTAGACAAGCAAGCCGACCCGACCAAAGAGGGCCGCTACGTGAATTCCGGGTTTATCAACGGCCTGACATATCGCGCGGCGACCGATAAACTACTGGCTTATTTACAGGAGAAAAATATCGGCGAGTCGAAAATAACTTACCGTTTGCGCGACGCTATTTTTGGCCGGCAACGCTACTGGGGGGAGCCGATTCCGATTTATTACAAGGACGGCACCGCTTACGGCGTATCGGAAGCGGACTTGCCGCTCGTGCTGCCCGAAATAGATGAGTACCGCCCCACCGAAACCGGCGAGCCGCCCCTGGGCCGCGCCACAGACTGGAAATACCGCGGGCAATTTGATTTCGAGTTGAGCACGATGCCCGGCTGGGCCGGCTCATCGTGGTATTTCTTGCGCTACATGGACCCGCACAACGCCGAGCGTTTCGTGGGCGAGGAAGCTGAGAAATACTGGGGTCAGGTGGATTTATACATGGGCGGCGCCGAGCACGCCACCGGCCACTTGCTGTATTCGCGCTTCTGGTATTTATTCCTGAAAGACCTGGGCCTAGTAAGTTGCGGCGAGCCGTTCCAGAAGCTAATAAATCAGGGGATGATTTTGGGTCGGTCGAATTTTGTGTATCGGTTGAATTTGACTTACAAGCGTAGAAATGAGCAAAAGCAGCTTGAGGAAGCGAACGGTCCTTTGATTTTCGTGTCAAAGGGCATTTACGAGCAGTTTAATTCTCACGACCCAAGCGAGATTCTTAAAAATAAGAGTGGAATTGTGCGTACCCGTTTGCGCGAGATTTTAGGAAAGCTTAAATTATCAGTTAGTGAAGATGGTTCTTTCTCCGAAGCTGAATTTGGTAATCCGATAATTACTCCATTGCACGTCGATGTCAGCATCGTTCACAACGACGTGTTGGACATGGACGCTTTTCGCAAATGGCGGCCAGATTTTGCTTCGGCTGAATTTATCACGGAAGACGACGGCCGCTACCTCAGTGGCTCGGAAGTCGAGAAGATGTCAAAGGCTAAATTTAATGTTGTTAATCCCGACGTTTTAGTGAGCCAATTCGGCGCGGACGCGCTCCGACTCTACGAAATGTTTCTCGGGCCGCTAGAGCAGTTTAAGCCCTGGAACACCAACGGTATCAGCGGGGTAGCCACGTTTCTGAAGAAGTTCTGGCGGCTGTTTCACCCCGAGGACGGGGCGCTGGCGGTAACGGACGAGCCGGCCACCCCGGCCGAGCTGAAAGCCCTGCACCGCGTGATTCAGAAGGTGGCGCAGGACATCGACAAGTTCAGCTTCAACACCAGCGTGAGCACGTTTATGATTGCCACGAATGAGCTGACTGCGCTCGGCTGCCACAAGCGCGCCATTCTGGAGCCGCTGCTCCTCGTGCTCTCGCCCTTCGCCCCGCACCTGGCCGAAGAGCTGTGGGAGGAATTGGGCCACTTCCCCGGCAGCATCAGCTACGCGGCGTACCCGGAGTTTCGAGAGGAATATCTGGTGGAGGCCAACGTAACCTACCCGGTCGCCATCAATGGCAAGGTGCGTGAGCAGCGGCAGTTCGCCGCCACCGCTACGGCCACTGAAATAGAAACGGCCGTGCTGGAATCGGATTTTCTGAGCCGCTTTGGCGAGGGCAAAGCGGTGAAGAAGGTCGTCGTCGTGCCGGGGCGGATGGTGAACGTAGTCGTTTAATTTCGTGGTCAGGATTAGACAAAACAGCCCGCTACGTGTGTAGCGGGCTGTTTTCTTTTTACACCAGGCCGTTTTCACACAACAGCTCGTCGCGCTCGTTGTCGCTGATACTTTCCTGCTCGGATTTGTCAAAAATAGTGAGCAAGTAAATCGTCTCGCCCACAATTTTGACGCACGTAATGGCCCTGGCCCCGCCGCTTTTACCCTTGCCTTTCGAGGCGATGGCCATGCGTATTTTAAAACAGTCGCGGCCGAGCGCGTCGCCACTTCTCGGCTCCGTCAAAAGCTCTTCTTGCAGACCCTCCATGTCCTGCTCAAACGAAGCATGGCGCTTCACCAGTGGCTTGGCGCTTCGCTTAAAGCTCTTCGTCAGAATTATTTCGAAGCTCATGTATGTACTCGTCGAGAGTTTGCAATTGAATTTTCCCCTGCTGGTGCAGCTCCACCTCGTGCAGGGCCTCGCGGAAATCATCAACCCACGCCTGCTGCTCGGGCGTGTAGGGCTTGGGGATGGGCTTGGGCGGAGCAACGGCTTTAGCCTTGATGCTGAACGGCAGGCTCTTGACGACCTTCATCAGGGGCGCGTACTGCTCGTCGGGAACGGTGAGAATAACCTGGCGCATAGACGTAATTAAAATTAAAGTTGGGATGTGTATTTGTCTTGTTTTACACCAAGCCGTTTTCACGCAACAACTCGTCGCGCTCGTTGTCGCTGATGCTTTCCTGCTCGGACTTATCAAAAATAGTGAGCAGGTAAATCGTTTCGCCCACAATTTTGACGCACGTAATAACCCTGGCTCCGCCGCTTTTGCCCTTGCCTTTGCTCGTTATTCGCATTCGCACTTTGTAGCAGTCGCGGCCCAATGCGTCGCCACTTCGGGGGTCAGCATACAATTCGGTCAGCAAACCAGCAAAATCTTCCGGGATGGACCGATATTTTTTGCCGAGGCGCTTGATGAGCCGGTCGAATTTATCCGACGTTATTATGACGAAGCTCATCGAGTAGCTGCTCAGCGGTTTTCAATTTGATTTTTCCTTGCTGGTGCAGCTCCACCTCGTGCAGCGCCTCGCGAAAATCATCAATCCACGCCTGCTGCTCAGGCGTGTACTGGCGCGGGGGCGACCCGGCAACAGCCGGCTTGGGCCGGGCGATGGGTTTGACGGGAAGATTCAGCTCGCGCAGGAGCTTTTTGACAAAGCTCACCCGCTCGTCGGGTACGGTTACAATCAGGTCCATAGTTTCAAAGTTACGGGGCGGCTCTTGCGCAACAAGCGGCTCATCCGGCGAAGTTTCGGCGGCGGGCGCTACCTGCCGCTCCCGGTGCCGGCGGTGGTTTTCGGCATCAGATACTGGTTGTACCAGCCTAAGTAGCGGGCGTAGCGGTCGCGCACGTAGCTCGGGGTGCTGATACCGTGGAACTGGCCGGGGTAGATGACGAGCTGGGTGGGCACGTTCATGCTTCTGAGCGCCTGATATAGTTGCTCGGTGTTGAGCAGCGGCACATTGAAGTCTTTTTCGCCGCACACGAACAGGGTGGGCGTTTTGATGCGGTCGGCGTGGAAGAACGGGTACGAGACGCGCTGATATACGTCGGGGTTTTGCCAGGGTGTGCCCAGCTCCGTTTCGTAGTCGCGGATGTACTGGTCGGTGCCGTAGCCGGCAAGCACGTTGGCGATGCTGGCCCCACTTACGGCCGCCTTGAAGCGCGCGTCGCGGGCGATAACCTGGTCGGTGAGGATGCCGCCGTAGCTCCAGCCGCCCACGCCGAGCCGGGCGGGGTCGGCCAGGCCCTGGGCCACGGCATAATTCACGACGGCCAGCACGTCGTCGGTGTCTTTGTTGCCCCAGTCGGCCCAGATGCCGCGGCTGTAGGCCAAGCCCCGGCCCGAGCTGCCGCGCGGGTTGGCCGCCACCACGGCGTAACCGTTGGCCGCAAAGTATTGCCACTCAAACGAAAAGCCGTAGCCGAATTGCGCCACCGGCCCGCCGTGAATGCGCAGCAGCGTCGGGTACGCGCGGACCGCCTGGTAGCCCACGGGCCGCACCACGAAGCCGCTCACGAGCGTGCCGTCCTTGCTCTTGGCCTGCACCGCCTCCACCGCGCCGAGCGAGACGGTTTTTAGCCAAGCGTCGTTTTGCCGGGAAAGCGGCCGCAACGCGCCTTTTTTATCCAGCCCAAACACCTCGGCCGGCTGCTGGGGCTGGGAGCTGAGCACGACCAATCGGCCATCACGGGCCACATCGAAAGCGTCGATTTCGCGGGGGCCAGCCAGTACGGTTTCGGGTTTGCCACCGGCTGCGGGCACCCGCATCAGCGACTCGGCGCGGTCGTCTTCGAGGAGAAAATACAGGCTCCGGCCATCGGGCGACCACTGGGGGCGGCTCATGTTACGGTCGAGGCCGGGGGTGAGTACGCGCGCCGGGCCGCCGGCCACGGGCAGCAGCACGAGCTGATGGACCCCGTAAATCGTCTCGTTGGGCACGGCGGCCTGGGCGAAGGCCAGGGTGCGGCCATCGGGACTGAACGCGGGCCGACTGCCGTAGCGCGGGTCGCTTTCGGGCAGCTCCGTGGCCAGCAGCGGGCGGGCCGTGGCCCCGGCGCGCGCGTCCATAATGAACAGGTCATAGTTGTCGTGGCGGTCGGGGTCAGCCCCGCGCTTACTGCTGAAAACGAGCTGCTTGCTATCCGGGCTCCAGGCGGGCAGGTGCTCGTCGAACGCACCCGGCGTGAGGCAGACCAGGCGGCGCGTCGCCACGTCGAAAAGATACAAATGCTGGCGCTGCTTGGTCAGGTAGCCGTCCACGTCCTGCTTGAACTGGAAGCGGTCGATGACGATGGGCGGCGGGGTTTTCTTCTGGGCTTTCTGGCCGGCGCTGAGCGAGTCTGGGTCCGCGTCGCGGATAATCAGGGCCACGCGCTGACCATCGGGGGCCCACTCGTAGTCCGAGACGCTGCCCTTGAGCTTGGTCACCTTTTCGGCTTCGCCACCGGCGCGGTTCAGCAGCCAGAGCTGGGCCTCGCCGCCGCCGCCTTCCGGCTCGCCCCGGCTCGAAATAAAGCTCAAATATTTGCCGTCGGGGCTAAAGCGGGGGCGGCTTTCGCTGGCCGCACTGGTGGTGAGGCGCAGGTTTTGGGAGCCGTCGGTGCGGGCCATCCAGATGTCGGCATCGCGCTTGTCGGTGGTCGAATCGGCGCGGCTGACCGTGTAAGCCACCCACTGCCCGTCGGGGGCGAGCTGGGGGTCGGCGACATCGCGCAGGCGCAGCAGGTCGCGCAGGCTGAGCGGGCGCGGGGCGGCGGCGGTTGGCGGGGTGGTTTGGGAGTTAGTTTGGGGAGTAGTTTGGGCCAGGGCAGCCAGGGGCAGCAGGGCCAGCAGAGCGCAGATATTTTTCATAAAAAGCCGGCGCTGACGGGTTGGGTGGTCGGCAACGGTCGCCTAAGCTACGGCTCGCCGCTCGTTCACCTCACGGGACCCCTTTGGGGCCTGGCCCCCCTCTCCCGTAGAGAGGGGGGAACTAGCCCTGGTTTTAGTCTTTGACCCTACGTCTGTTTTAGATAGGACTTACGCCAAACGTTGGTCATGGCTACCGCACCCCGCGCGAAGTCAAACTCGAACACCGCTTTCTATCTACCTTGGCTCCCTGTCCGTTTTGACTCGACCACCCCAAACTACCGTGGCTGTTGCAGAACTTCTCGACAAACGCTCTAGGTGTGGTGTTATCGAGCGAAAACACCCTGGAAGCGCTTGAAACAGCATTTTTGGGTGCGAAATCGCCCGACCAACCGGTGCGGACTCTGAGAGCGTGACTTCTGCAACAGCCCCTACCGTTTGGTTGGACTCGCAACGGCTGCTTCTTTCTAACCAAACTCGATGGTTTCAAAGTCCTGTACACAGCTTTCGCGGTAGACGGATGGCTGTTTCACGGCGCTGCCTGCCATGCCAGGTCACGGGTTAATAGATACGGTCGATGCGTTTCCGGGTCCAGGCAGGCCAGTTGCACCCATCCATTCCCAAACAGTTTTTGCAGCACCGGCTGGGTGCTAATAATGGCATCCAGCAGCGGGCGGGGGGCGTAAACGACCGTCATCAGGCGTTGGGGCTGATGATAGGCCAGGCGGTCAGTGGCATACACGGATTGCAGCGGCAGGCCCGTCATGAGGTCGCTGGCATTGCCCTGCATGATGCCGATTTTACCGGTGATGTTCTGTGTTATTTTGCTTCCCCCGCCAAAGGCCACGTTATCCAGCGTCGAAAACAGGTATTGCGTATTAATCCACTCGGCTACGACCATCGGCGCCGTGAGGATGGTGGTGAGGGCACTGCCCGTCGGGTCCTGGGTATAGTCGTAGGAGTGCAGGAACGCGCGTCCTTCCAAATCAAGGCCCGCCGTTAGGTCGCGCGGACCAACAATAAAGGCCGCATTGCGCGCCAGCCCCCATTCCGGACGAACCTGCGCCCAGTCCTGCGAACGCAACCAGGTTTGTTGTGCCTCCTCGCCAGGGCGCCCCGATTGTTGCATCTGTCCAAGTCGCTCCCGGCTATTGGCCTGCCGTGCTTTGGCCAAATCCTGCGTTAGCGTGTCGAGCGCTTCGGACGGGGTATGGCCAAAGAGGGTGACTTCGTCGGTAGTCGTATTATGCTCGGCCGCCATAAACCGGGTGGTGTCGGGAATCGCAATCCCTGTTTGGCCGAGGTACGTTCTGACGGCCGGTGTGTTCAGCATTCCAGCCAGTATCCGAGCGTTGGGCGCGCCGTGCTGGCCGCCACAGGCCCCGCAGTCGAGCGCCGTCGCGTAGGCATTGTTCTGGGTGGTGCTGCCATGGCCGCAGAATACGACCAGCGGCGCAAAATGATGGGTCAGTCCCATCAACCGCAAGGCCCCTTCGGCATACGCACACTGGTCCGCCAGCGACAGCGTACCCAGCGACGGCTCCATCGCTACCGGTTCCCGAATCGCCTGAATCGCCCTGCTCTTAAGCCTGGATGCCATCCCGGGTGCCAGACTGCACAGGCCCATCCACGTACCGGTGGCTATCCCCAGACTCTCGACCAGCGCAAAAGGCGTCGTAAAGGTGTATTTCAGGGATTGATACAGTTGATTGAGTTTCGTGAGCCGAACGTACCCCCGGCGGTTTTGCTCCTGTTCGGCCGCACCACTGCCGGGCGATTCCTTGACGGTGCATTGGGGCGAGAGCAGCACGGGACAGGATGCATACGATTCGCCCGTCACGGTATCGGTAATCTGAACCGGAACTCCGAAGAAGCCGGCAAAACCCAGCGTCTGGTAATCACCCGTCGCTTCCAGGGCCCGCCGAAAGGCCTCCGAACGGACGTCGATGCAGAAGACCAGTTGGGCGGCCGCTACGCGCGGCTGCTTCAGGGGCTGGGCGGCCAGTTGCGCCAGCAACGGCAACCGGTACGCGCGTTCGGCCTGCTGCAATTGCTCCAGCACGGCGGGTTTCGACCGGACCTGGTCCAGCATCTGCTGATGCCAGGCCACCAACGCACCAGCTTCCGGCCATAGCAACCAGATGATGATGAGCCGGACGGCCAGGTAATCGGCCTGGGTGACCGGATGCCGATGCTGGGCATCCAGTCCCGCCCAGTCGGTGCGGTACCGAATGAAGGAGGCCCAGCCTGGCAGCGTCGTCAGCAGCAGGGTCAGAAACGGCTGGTGTTCGGCGCGGGCAATGCCCAGCTGAAGCAGGCAGTTCTGTATCGCCTGATGCGGGTTTTCGGGCAGGCGAGTCAGCCAGGTTTTCTTTTGCTCATCGTGTTCATGCAGGCAGGCATCGTGAACGGCCAGCTGCCGCCAGGCGGCATATAACCCCCCATGGCGCAGCGGCATGGGCAGGGTCGCCTGCCCGTCATCAAAAAATACTTGCAGCCATTTAATGGTTTGCCGATTGACGGCCTCCATCGGCTCAGGTAGCGAAGCCTGCTGAAAATAAGCGCTTCCCAACGGCAAGGCTTCCTCCACCGGCAGGTCTTCCAGGCCCTGAAGGGGATTAACGGCAATCAGGTTTTTCAGGGGCCAGAAAGGCGCGATGGTGTTGAAACTATGCGCCACCTGCTCGGCTAAGCGGGCAATATCCCCCTGTTCTGCCAGCGGCAGATGTTTAGCAACGGATTTGGTCTTAACGGCTGTTTCCATGGTGGGTGTCCCTATTGATACTGGTAATGGTTACGGTGGGTCGTGACGGTCCGAGGATGCGGCTGGCTCGCGTTGAGCGCCGTCACATAGCCTTTCAGCATCCAGTCCGGAGCCGGGGCTTCTTTCTGCTGTTTTCGGGGGAATAGCCGGGACAGCCAGGCCAGCGTCAGGGCCAGCAGGCCAGCCACATGGTAGCCGTTCAGCGCTTGGGGCTGCATCAGCGCCATCGGAGCCATAAACCAGCTGATGAGTTGGACGCTGCCACCGTAGAGAACGCCGAACAGGCCGGTACCAACCAGGGCGCCCGGTAACAGGCGCAGCGTGTTGGCCTGGAGCAGGGGCAGGGCGAATTGACTGGCGGTTAGAAAAGCCACGACCACCAGCACGAAGGTGGTATCGCCGGCTAACCAGACTTTGCCACTGGACACAGCGAAGCTGAAACTGCCGACCAGCCCGCAAACAAGGGCAGCCACGAAGGCAAGCAAGGTGGGCGGATAAGCCTGGTCGACGCGTTTTTCTTTCGCCGCACTGCCGCTGGCAAGAAACAGATAGGCTTTGAACATGCCGTGCCAGACCAGATGCGCCACCGCCGCCGGGAACAGGCCCAGTCCGCACTGCACAAACATGAACCCCATTTGGCTCATCGTCGAACAGGCCAGCATGCGCTTCACGTCGGGCTGCAGGAGCTTCCATAAGGTGCCCAGCAAGGCGCTTGAGAAGCCAATGACGACGATTGCCGTCAGCAAGACGGGGCTTTTCAGGTACAGCGGCGCAAATCGGACCAGTAAGAAGCCCCCGCCGTTGATGAGCCCCGCGTGCATGATGGCCGAAACCGGCGTCGGCGAATTCAGCGAGCTAAGCAACCACCGGTGGAAGGGCCAGATGGCCGATTGGGTCATGGCCCCGACCAGCAATAAAACCAGCGCCAGCAGCAGGGCCGGGGAAAGTGTTGGCTGATGAAGCACGGTCTGGATGCTGGTTTGGCCCGTGGTGGCATACATCAGCCCGAAAGCGCTGGCCAATCCGACGGCACCCACACCGAAGTTTTTGGTCGCCAGCCGACCGGCGGCGTTGGCGGCTCGCCAACTGGTTTTGTAAATCATTAATCGAACCAGCAGCCTGTTACTCACGCACCAGGCCCCCAGCAAGAGCAACAGGTGGTCGGCACTTACCATCAGCATAACCGAGCCAATGAGCAACGTGAGCCAGAGAAAAAACGATGGGTAGTGGCTATCCCCTTTCAGATACCGCCGCGCAAAACTGCCCACGCAGACCCCGATAAATGCAACCAGTCCCATCATGGTCAGGGAGAGTCGGTCGACGTGAAAGAGGCCATCGGGTACGAAAGGTGTCATGGCAAGTTCAGTTATAAGGTATGTTTGTTTCAGCGCTCAAAAGTATTAGCCTTTCTGCTATTAAAAAAGGTCGAAATTCTTATAATTTTTATTAGAAATTCTTATGCACATTGACACCATAGCCCTACAGTGCTTTATTGCGCTTGCCGAAACGGGTAGTTTTACTAGAGCTGCCGAACGGGTGGGGCGCACCCAATCGGCTATTAGCCAACAGATAAGCAAGATGGAGAGCTTGCTGGGAAAGGTGTTGCTAGTGCGGGGCAAAGCGTTTGCCCTAACGCCCGAAGGAGAAATTTTTCTGGGGTATGCGCGCCGGATTTTTGCGCTTCACCGCGAAGCACTGGACCGGTTTAAAGAACCCGAACTCGAAGGGGAGGTGCGCTTTGGCCTGCCGGAGAATTTTGCCAGTGTTTATTTATCGGAGATATTGGCTGATTTTTCACGCATTCATCCGCGCATCCTGCTCAATATCGAATGTGATTTGACGCTCATCCTCTTCGAGCGTTTCAAAAAGAAGGAGTTCGACCTGGTCCTGGTGAAAATGAATCGGCCGGAAGATTTCCCCAACGGGCTGGATGTGTGGTCCGAGCCCCTGAAATGGGTCGGCGACCGGAGCCTGATTGACCCCGCCAAACCGGTTCCCCTTATTTTAGCTCCGCAACCCTGCGTGTACCGGGCAGCGGCTGTTGAGGCTCTCGAGCAGGCGAGCCAGCCGTGGCGGCTTGTTTTTTCGAGTCCCAGTTATGCGGGGGCGGTTGCGGCGGTGCGGGCGGGAATGGGCGTTTCGGTGATGCCCCAAACCATGATTCCCGACGATTTGCAGGCCATCGAGGCGGCTGTGCTGCCAACACTGGCCGATACGCACATCTCGCTTATCAAGCACGTAGCCAACAACGCAGCGGTTAATACGCTGGAAGGGTTTGTCCTTCGCCGACTGAGACACTGACACTGACGTTCAATCAATCGCCCACGAAGCGGCTGGTTAGGATTTCTGGTCAAGTCGGATTTTGCGCGGTGAAAGCACCGCAAAAACCAAAAAATGGAAGGTTAGTCAGTGTTCAGCGGTTGTTTCAAAGCGTACGAGCAAGGTCTTGGAACTGTCCAGCCCGGAGTTGGCCCGCTCTACGGCGGTCCCTTCCCGATAAAGTTTCGGGTCAGGATAAGGGTCTGCTTCGCCCTTCGTTTGTGCGCGAACGCTGGTTCAGTGCAGTGTTTCTTTGCCTGAATGGAGCACGTCTAATTTCGGACCATTCTTGTAAATGTTTAAGTGGCCGTTTAAGTTAGGAAAATTTTGATAAAATATTGTCCAACAACTACTTGCTTGTCTGACGTTGCGCCTCACGGGACCCCTGTGGGGCGCAACGTCAGACGAGCAAGTGAGATGCTGCTAAACAGTAAGATAAACTAAATGAACTAACTTAAAACAGCCTCTGAGCGCGCCCTCTCTTTTGGAGAGGGGGGCCAGGTCCCACAGGGGTCTCGTGAGGTGCCGCCAGAGCAGCGGCTACCACCGGAGAGCTACCCCCCCAAACCCAAAATAACTCTACCTTGCCGCTCTTATTTCCCCGCTTCCCGCTTCTTCGCTTGACAACTCCCCTACCCCTGCGCCTCGCCCCCCTGGGCTGCGCCCTGCTGCTGAGCCTGCTCGCCCCCCTGGCTCCACTAGCCGCGCTCGCCCAAACCACGCCCGCTACCCAAGCCACCGCCGCCACCATTCCCACCAGCGCCGCCGACGCGGCCGGGCCGCTGCTGCCGGCCGACCAGTTTCTGGGCTACGCGCTCGGCAGCCGCTTTACGCCCCAGGCCGAGCTGAGCCGCTACGTGCGCCACGTGGTGGCCCACGCGCCCGGCCGGATGCGGCTCGTGCGCTACGGCCAAACCTACGAGCGCCGCCCGCTGGAAGTGGTTGAAATCGCCAGCGCCGAAAATTTCACGCGCTTGGCTGATATCCAAACCAATAGCCGCCGCCTGGCGGGACTAGACGCGGGCACTCCAAACCGGAGCCTGCCCGCCATCTGCTGGCTCAGCTACAACGTCCACGGCAACGAAGCCGTCAGCTCGGAGGCCGTGATGCGCGTTTTGTATGATTTGGCCAACGGCCAGGACGCGCAAATGCAGGGCTGGTTGAAGAACACCGTCGTGCTCGTGGACCCCTGCGTAAACCCCGATGGGCACGACCGCTACGCCAACTGGTACAACCGGGTGCGCA
>JANXNW010000137.1 GCA_025353905.1 Hymenobacter sp. | reverse complement strand
CGCCACGCCCTTGTCGCGGGCCGGCTACCTGCTGGCCAAGTGGGTGAGCCACCTGGCCGTGCTGCTGCTGCTGGCCGGAGCCGGGCTGGGCGTGGGTGCGGTAGCCCAGCTCGTGCGGGCCGAAGACGCGCACCTGCACCTGCTGGAGCTGCTCCAGCCGACGCTGCTGCTGAGCCTGCCCGCGCTGGCCCTCACCGCCACGTTGGCCGTGTGGTTCGATGTGCTGCCCGCGCTGCGGCGCACGGCTGGCAACGTGCTGTATTTTTTCGTCTGGCTGGCGCTGATTATGGGGCCGGTCATAGGCCTGATGGGGACCCAGGGGACCAGCTCCGGCTGGGCCCGCGACCCCGGCGGGCTGACTGTGTTCTGGCAGTCGGTGCGGCAGGCCGGCATTCCCGGCCTCGGCCCTGGCGGGCGCGACCTAACCGGCCTAAGTATCGGCAGCTCCGCTCCCTCGGGGGAAACGCTTCACCTGTTTGCCTGGCCCGCTTGGGATGTGCCCGCCGGAGCCTGGGTCGGGTGGGCTGGCTGGCTGCTGCTGAGCACCTTGGCCGTGCTGCTGGCCGGCCCGCTGCTGGACTGGGCCGCCGGCCGCGCGCCGGCCGCTCCCACCGCCGCCAGCCAGCAAGCCGGCCGCCGGCTGCGCTGGCTCGAAACCCTGTTGGCCCCCTGGCAGCGCTCGGCCGGGGGCGCGCTCGTAGCGGCCGAGCTGCGCCTGACGCTGCGCGCCCAGCGCGGCTGGTGGTGGTTGGCCCTGGCAGGCGCGCTGGGTGCGCAAGTGGCCGGCCCCAACCCGCAAGTGGTGGACCTGGGCCTGCTCGGGGCCTGGGTGCTGCTGCTCGACCAGCTCGGCCACCTCGCTCTGCGCGACACCGAAACCCAGACGGCCGCTTTCGTGCGGAGCGCCGTAGGCGGGGGCCAGCGCGTGGTGCTGGCCCGCACGCTGAGCAACCTGCTGCTGATTTGGACCCTGACCCTGCCCGGCCTGCTGCATTTGCTGCTGGCCGGCCGGCCCGTCGCGGCCCTGGCCGGGGCGCTGGTCGGGCTGTCGCTGCCGGCCTGGGGGCTGGCGCTGGGCGCGCTCACGGGCAGCGCCCGGCCCTTCGAGCTGGTGGTGGTGGTGCTGGCCTACGCGGCGGTGCAGGGCGTGCCCGTGCTGGCTGTCGTGCCCGAGGCCGGGTTTACGGCGGGTCTGCACGCGCTACTGCTGCCGGGGGCGGCCCTGCTCTGGCGCCTGGCCGGGGCGCGGTCGCTCGCCCAGGGCGCGTAGTGCGCCATTCACCAGCATGTTCCGGGCATCCGACCCCAGGGCAGCTTCAGGCCACGGTAACCGAAAAATCTGCCGCCGCCGCCGAGCTGGCCCGCCTGCAAGCCGGGCTGGGGCGGCAGGCGCAGGCGGATGTTCGCAGGCTCCTTCCCACTTTCATCAGCTGCATTCACCGGCCACCCTCGTCCCTGACGCTAAAATCAGCTATGCGCCCGGCGTTCGTCCGCCCCGGCGCGGCGTTGGTCATTTTCCTTAGGCGCTGGTCATTAAAAAGACGCGGCCACAACCCTGACTGTTGGATATTTGACCCAGCAAACCGTCCAGTCAGGCAACCAACCGTCCGGCTGGCTCATCTGCCCGGCCAGCGGCCGTAATGCCCGCCCGTGCGCCGCGATTAACCTCCTCGCTCATCACCTCACTATTTCACCATTTCACCGTCATGGCCCTCTCCATCCGCAACCTCTCGAAAACCTATCCCAACGGGACGCAGGCCCTTAAAAATGTGAGCCTGGAAATCCCGACCGGCATGTTTGGCCTGCTCGGGCCAAACGGCGCGGGCAAAAGCAGCCTCATGCGCACCATCGCCACGCTGCAAGACGCGGATACGGGCAGCATCATGCTCGACGACATCGACGTGCTGCGCGACAAGGAGGCCATACGGCGGGTGCTGGGCTATTTGCCCCAGGAGTTTGGCGTGTACCCGAGCGTGAGCGCCGAGGAATTGCTGGAGCATTTCGCCACGCTCAAGGGCATTGCCAACGCCCGCGAGCGCAAGGAGATGGTGGCCGCCCTGCTGCACCAAACCAACCTCTACGACGTGCGCAAAAAGTACGTCGGCGGCTACTCGGGCGGCATGAAGCAGCGCTTCGGCATCGCGCAGGCGCTGCTCGGCAACCCCCGCCTCATCATCGTCGATGAGCCCACCGCCGGCCTCGACCCGGCCGAGCGCAACCGCTTCCACAACCTGCTGAGCGAGATTGGCGAGAACCTGGTCGTGATTCTGAGTACCCACATTGTCAGCGACGTGTCGGACCTGTGCCGGGCCATGGCCATCATCAACAAGGGCGAGGTGCTGCTCACCGGCGACCCGCTCTCGGTGATGAACAGCCTACACGGCCGCATCTGGAAAAAACTCATCGAGAAAGCTGAATTGCCGGCGCTGCAAGCCAGTCAGCGCGTCATCAGCTCGCGCTTGTTCGCGGGCAAAACGGTAGTCCACGTGCTGGCCGACAATGCGCCGGACAGCGGGTTTGAGGCTGTTAATCCCGATTTAGAAGACGTGTATTTTTCGGAAATTAAAAATTATGAATTAAAAATTAAAAGTGGCCTCCCAGTGGCCTGAATGACTCATTCGGACGACTCTCGTTCACCGAATTTTTAATTTTTAATTCATAATTTTTAATTAAAATCATGTTTCTCCCTATTTTTCTCTTTGAAATCCGCTATCGGCTGCGCCGGCCGGCTACCTGGATTTACTTCGCGCTACTGCTGCTGATGGCCTTTCTCCTCATCACGCTGGCCGGCGGGGGTTTCGGCACGGGCGTGAGCGTCAGCATCGGCGGCGACGGGCAAACGGTCAAAGTCAATTCGCCGTTTTCGCTGAGTGTACTCATCAGTACCGTCAGCGTGTTTGGCATCATCATCGCCTCGTCGCTGATGGGCAACCCGGTGTACCGCGACTTTGAGACGCGCTCGCACCCGCTGTTCTACACCACGCCCATCGGCAAGTGGGGGTATTTGGGCGGGCGGTTTTTGGGGTCGTATGTCATTGCGGCGCTGGTGTTTGCGGGCATTCCGCTGGGCGCGGGGCTGGCCGGCCTCATGCCCTGGGTCGAGGCCGAGCGGTTCCTGGCTTCGGCCCCGGCGGGTTCCTACCTGTGGCCCTACGTGCTGCTGGTGCTGCCCA
>JANXNW010000338.1 GCA_025353905.1 Hymenobacter sp. | reverse complement strand
AACTACGGCCACACCAAAGACACAGTGAAGCCGCAGGTGGACATTTACAATATTGAGGGTAAAGAGGTTATCATCCTGGCCGAAGGTCGTTTGGTGAACCTGGGCTGCGCCACCGGCCACCCTTCGTTCGTGATGTCGGCCTCGTTCACCAACCAGGTACTGGCCCAATTGGAGCTGTGGGAGCGCGCCGAGCAGTACCAGCACGAGGTGTACACCCTGCCCAAGCACCTGGATGAGAAAGTCGCCCGCCTGCACCTCGCCAAAATCGGCGTCGAGCTGGACGAGCTGACCCCGCACCAAGCCGATTACATTAAAGTGCCCACGCAAGGCCCGTTCAAGTCGGACTTGTACCGGTACTAAGAACGTGCGGTAGGCTCTAGCCTGCCGTTATGGAAAAGCCCCGTTAGCGCATAGCTAACGGGGCTTTTTTAGTAGGGACGGTTTCGTAACGGCAGGCTGAAGCCTACTGCACATTCTCTACAAGAACGTTGTCCCCGTCAGCTCCTCGCTCAGCTCCCAGAGCCGCCGCCCGTTCTCCGGCGTGCTGAATGGGCTTTGCACCGGCACTGGCTTTTGCTTCTCGAAATACTGACCGCTGAGGCCCGCCACGGCCGGGTCGGTAGCGACGTAGAGCGTGGTGGCCGCGCCTTGCTCGGGCGTGAGCAGAAACGGCCGCATGAGCTTCAGCACCAGGCTGAAAATTCCGCCCGAGTCGCGACCAAAGCCGGTGCGCACCACGCCGGGGTGGACGCTGGTAGTCGTAATTTGGCTGATGCCGTGGGCGGTCAGGCGGCGGGCCAGCTCCTGCGTGAACAGGATGTTGTAGAGCTTGGTGTTGCCGTACATGCGCCCCGCCGCGTAGCTGCGCGCGGCCTGCAAATCGTCCCAGTCGGGCCGGGCCATCTTGTAGGCCGTCGAGGCCACGTTGATGACGCGCGCGGCCGGGCTGCGGCGCAAACTGTCGAGCAGCAGGCTGGTAAGCAGGAAGTGGCCGAGGTGGTTGGTGGCCAGCGTGGCCTCGTTGCCCTCGGCCGTGACGGTGCGGCGCGGCCCCAGCAGCAGGCCCGCGTTGTTAATAAGTCCGTCGAGCCGGGGGTAGCGGGCGTGGATGTCGGCCCCGGCGCGGCGCACGTCGGCCAGCAGCGCCAAGTCGGCCACGACGACGCTCACCCGG
>JANXNW010000086.1 GCA_025353905.1 Hymenobacter sp. | reverse complement strand
CAGCCAGGACCTGGATTTCCGGGTCGAAGTAGCCCCCACGGTGCCCACGGCCGTGCTCGGCGACCCCGTGCGCCTGCAGCAGGTGCTGGTCAATCTGGTCAGCAACGCGCTCAAATTCACCCGCCAGGGCAGCGTGCGGGTACGAGTGGGCGTAGTGACCGGGCCGACGTTGGCCGTCGGCGACAGTTCGGGCACGGAACCAACTACCCTGCCGCCAGCCGAACCCAATCAGCCAACAACCAACAACCAACAACTAACAACTAACAACCAACTAGTCACCCTGCGCTTCGAGGTCGAAGACACGGGCATTGGCATTGCGCCGGAGCAGCAGGCGGCCATTTTTGAGGACTTTGCGCAGGCCAATGCCAGCACTACGCGCGAGTACGGCGGCACGGGCCTGGGCCTGAGCATTGCCCGGCACCTGGTGCGGCTGCACGGCGGGCAGCTGGCCGTGCGCAGCGAGCCGGGCCAGGGTTCGGTATTTTATTTTGAGCTGCGCTACCCCGTGGCCGACGCTGCCCTGGCTCCGGCCGCCGCCGCGCTGGCCGGCCCGCTGCCCGCCTTCGAGCCGACCCTGCGGGTGCTCGTGGCCGAAGACAACGCCCTCAACCAGCTCGTGGCCCGCAAAACGCTCGAAAACTGGAATGTGCGCGTGGTCATCGCCGACAACGGCCGCCTGGCCGTGGAAGCCGCCCTGGCCGCCGCCGCCGAGGGCGCACCCTTCGATGCCGTGCTCATGGACGTGCAAATGCCCGAGCTCGACGGCTACGGGGCCACCCGCGCCCTGCGCCGCCACTTCCCCGACGCGGCCCGGCTGCCCGTCATCGGCCTCACGGCTTCGGTGCTGCCCGAAGAGCGCAGCCTGGCCCTGGCTGCCGGCATGAGCGAGCTGCTGGCCAAGCCCTTCGAGCCGGCCGTGCTGCACGCCCGCCTGGCTTATTTCACCGGCCGCGCCGCGCCGGCCGTGGCCGCGCCAACCAGCGCCCGCTCCACCGAGCTGGCCGCGCCGCTGCTCCCCGACTGGCAACTGCTGGAAGAGCTAAGCGGCCACAACCCGGCTTTCATCGAGCAGATTATCAACATATTTCTGACCGAAGCGCCCGCGCTCGAAGCCCGTCTGGCTGCCGCCTGCCCCCACGACCCGGCCACCGTAGGCGCGCTGGCTCACAAGCTCAAGGGCCAGGTGGCGTATTTCGGCGTACCGAGCCTGCACGCCCGCCTCGAAGCCCTCGAAGCTCAGGCCCGGCAGCCCGAAGGCCCGGAATGCGGCGCGGAATGCGGCTTGCTGCTGGCCGACGTGCGCCGGCAGCTGGGCCAGCTCTGCACCGCCTTGCGCGCCCACCCGGTGGCCGGATAGCGCAGAGCTGATTTCTAGTTTTTTTATTTAAAGGACTTACGCAGAGCGTTCGGCATTGCTTCGCTGCGCTCTGCGTAAGTCCTTTAAATAAAAACAGAACCTGAAACCGAAAACAAGCTACAGGGAACCAACCAGCCAACGCGCGGGCCGGGCCGATGAGCTTCTGCCAGCTACCTTACCCGCGAGTTAGCGGCGAGCCGCTATTTTTGCTCGCTGACTTCATCTTAGCCCGCTGGTTTCATGTCGATTTCTATTCCTGAAGTAGAAGCCCTGCCCCTGGCCCCGTTGCGCTGCCTCGTCGTGGACGACGACCCGCTCTCGGTGCAAATCGTGCGCGGCTGCATCGCCAACACGCCGTTTCTGGCCGATACGGCCAGCTGCGGCAGCGCCATCGAGGCGGCCGAGCTGCTGCGCACCCAACCCTTCGAGGTCTTGTTTTTGGATGTCGAGATGCCCGAGATGTCGGGCCTGGAGCTGCTGCGCACCCTGCCCGAGCCGCCGCAGGTGGTGCTCATCAGCGGCAGCCAGTCGTACGCGGTGCAGGCATTTGAATTTGCCGTGGCCGACTATCTGCTCAAGCCCCTAACCTACGCCCGCTTCCTGCAAGCCGCCCAGAAGGTGCTGGCCCACCTCACGCCCGCCCCGGCCGGCCGGCCGCCGGAGTCGTCGGCCGACTTCACCTTCGTGAAGGTAGATACCCGACTCGTGCGGGTAGATTTCGCGGAGGTGTATTACGTGGAGGCCCTGGGCGACTACGTTCACCTGGTTACGGCCCGCGCCAAGCTTATCGTCTACAGCACGATGCGTTTGATTGAGGAAAAATTTCCGGCCAAGCGCTTTTTGCGGGTGCATCGCTCGTTCATCATCAACCTCGACTTCGTGCAGGCGCTCGAAGACAACAACGTGCTCATCAACGGCAAATCCATCCCCGTGGGCCAGACCTACCAGCGCGGCTTGCTGCAACGGCTCAATAAGCTTTAGCACACAATTTTCTGCCTAAAATTCAGCGCTGTTTATTCGGTTATTTCATGGCGCACTCGCTCACCTGCTCGCTCACCTTCACCGGCGTCTTACTCACGTTGAGCCTGGCGGCGCTGGCCCAAACCCGGCCCGCCCCCGCCGACTCGCTCGCCGCTCCAGCCGCCCCAGCTGCTCCAGCCGATGCGCCTGAGGCGGCTGAAGCATCCGCTACGATAGTGCCCGGCGCGGCCGTGTGCGGGCAGCCGCTGCCGGCCGAGCTCTGCGTGGACTTCGACGCCTCGCGCTCGGTCGATGCCGGGGCCGGTTCGCTCACCTACCGCTGGACGATGGGCGACGGCGACACGCTCACCGGCTTGCGCGTATCGCACTGCTACGCCCGGCGCGGGCGCTACCAAGTGGTGCTCGACGTGCTCGTGCCTGGCACCGACGATGTGCGCCGCCTCCAGCGCACCTTCGACGTGGACCTGCTCAGCCGCCCGGTGCTCAATTTCAGCGTGAACGGCACCGGTGCCGCTGCCCCGCTCACCGTGCGCGTGGGCCAACCCGTGGTGCTCGACGCGCTCGATTCGGTGCTGCCCGCTTGCCAACAAGTAGTCGTTATCTGGGACTTCCGCGACGGTCGCATTGAGCAGGGCCGCCGCGTCACGCACGTGTTTCGCAAGCCCGGCCGCTTCGCCGTGCGCATGGCCCTGCGCGGCTACGGCCCCGGCTCCTGCGCCGCCAGCAACTGCGTCAGCCAGGAGATTGTAGTGGAGTAAAACGGAGTGGCACTCCGTTTATCGCCGCGCAGCGGCGAATGGGCATTGCTGGGTTTTAGCGAACGCGACTCAACAACGAAGATTCGCCGCCGGGCGGCGATAAACGGAGTGCCACTCCGTTTTACGGCCCATCAACAATAGCGATGCCTTCGGCGAAGGAGCGCGGGGCGTAGCCCAGCTCCCGCTCGGCTTTGGTGATGACGAAGCCCGTGCGGGGCGGGCGGCGGGCGGCCTGGGTGAAAGTCGAGCTGTCGGCCCGCTCAATCAGCGTTTTATCGAGCCCGAAAAAGTCGGCTACCTGGTGGGCCATCTGGTAGGGTGTGAGCAGCTCGCGGCCGCTGACGTTGAACACGCCCTGGGCCGAAGCGCGGGCCAGCAGCCAGCAGCCCTGGGCCAGGTCTTCGGCCAGCGTGGGCGTCCGCCACTGGTCATCCACTACCTTGATGGTCTGGCCCTTGCGCAGCGAGTCGCGCACCCAGAGCACGATGTTGGAGCGCCCGCCGGCCAGCAGCGTGCCATACACCAGCACCGTGCGGGCGATGGCCCAGCGCAGGCCGGGCGCGGCATGCACGGCGCGCTCGGCGGCCAGCTTGCTGTGGCCGTAGTGGCTGATGGGGTCGGGCAGGTCGTCCTCGGTCAGCGGGCCGTGCTCGCCGTTGAAGATGAAGTCGGTGCTGAGGTGAGTCAGGTGAATGTCGAGCGCGGCGCAGGCGGCGGCGAGGTGCTCGGTGGCCGTCACGTTCTGCACCCAGCAGGCCGCCTGGTTGGTTTCGCACTCGTCCACGTTGGTCATGGCGGCGGTATGCACGACGTGGGTGGGCCGCTCGGCTTCGAGCACCTGCCGCACCTGGGCAGCATCAGTCACATCGAGCGGCACGAAGCGCAGGTCAGGAAAATAATCGGCCAGGCGGTTGGCTCCGCGCGAGGTGGCAACCAGCTCCACGGCCGGGTCGGCGTGGAGCAGGCCAATGAGCTTTTGGCCGAGCAGTCCGTTGGCTCCGGTGAGCAGCAGTTTCATGGCGAGGCGGTTGGGGTAGTTGAGCGATGAGCCACGTCAGAACGAGTCACAATGCCGGATACGCGTACCCGTAAAGCTGACTGATTTTCTTTTTCTTGAGCTTCTGCACCGTAACTGTCATCTTGAGGTCGGTGAGCGGACGGTCACGGGCATCGCGGGGCAGAGCGGCGATTTTTTCAAGCACGTCCAGGCCCTGAATCACCTGCCCAAAAACGGTGTATTGGCCGTCGAGCTGACGCGCGCCCTGGCGGTTTTCGACCAGGTAAAACTGGCTCACGCTGCTCTGGCGCTGGGGGTTCACGAAGTCGGCGGTGCGGGCCGCCGCCA
>JANXNW010000065.1 GCA_025353905.1 Hymenobacter sp. | reverse complement strand
GTTCCCGCAGAGGTACGCTGTGATTCTCGCAGAGGTACGCTGAGCGCGGACGTTGTTCTCCGCGTACCACCGCGCTTTACCACCGCGTACCTCTGCGGGAACTTCCCGACCAAATACTGACCACTCGTTAGCTATTACCCCCGGAAATCCGTATCTTTGCACCCGCGTTTGAGAACGGTCCCTAATTGAGTGGCCGGGGTGGCCCAGGGTTTTGGCAGGAAATCAAAACCTAAGAAGTTGGCTGCCGAGTAGTTCCCGTTGTTTCGGTCGTATTTTTTCCGCCTTTGTCGTTAAGTCAGGAAGGTTGAGGGGGAAGAAGCGCCGCCGCTGTTGAGCCGGCTGTTTTCAGAGCGTAGTCTCTTTCCCCCTTTTGGTTGTTGGTGCTGTTGTGTACAGCCCGCCGGCCCTAAACCCCATTCCCTTTCCGACATGGAAAACGAAGAATTCGAAACCGTCGAACGCGCTGAAAGCCCGGTCGATACGAGCGCCGAAACCAGCCCGAAGAAAGGCGCTGACAAAGGTGCCGACAAAAGCACGGACAAGCCTGCTACTAAGAGCGGCGACAAAAATTCGGAAAAGCCCAAAGTGCGCTTCGATGAGTTGAACCTATCGGCCGAAGTGCAGCGCGCCATTACCGAGATGGGCTACGAGGAAGCCTCGCCGATTCAGGCGGCGGCCATTCCGGTGCTGCTCGCCGGCCGCGATGTCATCGGCCAGGCCCAAACCGGCACCGGCAAAACGGCCGCTTTCGCCATTCCCGCCATCGAGGCCGTGGACGGCGATTCGCGTGACGTGCAGGTTATCGTGCTCTGCCCCACGCGCGAATTGGCCGTGCAGGTATCGGGCGAAATCCAGAAGCTCGGTAAGTACAAGCGCGGCCTGGCCGTGGTGCCGATTTACGGCGGCTCCAGCTACGACCGCCAGTTCCGCGCCCTGGAGCGCGGCGTACAAATCGTGATTGGTACCCCCGGCCGCGTCATGGACCACATCGAGCGCGGCACGCTCAAGCTCGACAAGGCCACGAAAATTATCCTCGACGAAGCCGACGAAATGCTCGACATGGGCTTTCGGGAGGACATCGAGTTCGTGCTCAGTAAGATGCCGCAGAACCACCAGACGGTGTTTTTCTCAGCCACGATGAGCAAGCCGATTATGGAGATGACCAAAAAATACCAGCGCGACCCGCAGGTAGTGAAGGTCAATCACCAGGAAATGACGGTGTCCAACATCGAGCAGAGCTATTTCGAGGTGCGCGGTCCCCAGAAAAAGGACGTGCTCACGCGGGTGCTCGACATGTACAGCCTCAAATCGAGCATCATTTTCGCCAATACCAAGCGCATGGTGGACGAAATCGTGGGTGATTTGCAAGCCAAAGGCTATTTCGCCGACGGTCTGCACGGCGACATGAGCCAGGCCCAGCGCCAAAACACGCTCGACAAATTCCGCAAGAACACGCTCGAAATTCTGGTTGCTACCGACGTCGCCGCCCGCGGTATTGACGTGGACGACGTGGAAGCCGTATTTAATTACGACTTGCCCGCCGACGAGGAATATTACGTGCACCGCATCGGCCGCACTGGCCGGGCCGGTAAGTCGGGCCGCGCGTTTACGTTCGTGAGCGGCCGTGATATTTATAAATTGCGCGATATTATGCGCTTCACCAAAGCCAATATTAAATTGGCTCAGGTGCCGTCGTTCGCCGATGTGTCGGAGGTAAAAACCACGCTTTTCCTGAATCAAATCAAGGATGTCATTGATAAAGGCACCCTCGATAAATACATCGGCCGGGTGCAGCGCCTGCTCGACCAAAGCGAGGAAATCACGTCGCTCGACATCGCTGCCGCGTTGCTCAAAATGACGATGAAGGAAGACAAGCGCAACGAGCAGGGCCTCGACGCGAGCCGTGAAAAAGGAGCCTCGCGCCCCGGCTACACGCGCATCTTCATCAGCATGGGCAAAAAAGACCGCCTGCACCCGCGCGACATCGTGGACTTGATTGGCGAGAGCACCAACCTGCCCGGTAACAAAGTCGGCGATATCGCCCTCTACGACAAGTTCAGCTTCGTGGAAGTACCGAGCGAGTTTGCCGACGAGGTAGTGGGTCAGCTCGGTCGCAGTACCATTCAGGGTCAGCCGGTTACGTTCAGCATCGCCACCCCAGTGCAGGACGCGGCCGCCAAAGAAGAAGGCTTCAACCGTCCTGAGCGCCCCGCGTTCGGCGGCGGCGACCGGGGCGACCGCCGCGAAGGCGGCCGCCCGCTCTACGGCAACAACCGCGGCGGTAGCAGCTACGGCGGCGGTGAGCGTCGTGAAGGCGGCTACAGCGGCGGCCAGGGCGGCGGCTACAAGGGCAACCGCGAAGGCGGCGGCAGTAGCTACGGCAACAGCAGCCGTCCGCCTTATGGCAACAACCGTGACGGCGGTCAGGGTGGCCAAGGCGGTGGCTATCAGCGCGGTGGCCAGGGCGGCGGCTACAAGGGCAACCGCGACGGCGGCGGTCAGGGTGGCAACAGCGGCGGCTACGGCGCGAAGCGCGAGAGCAGCGGCGGCTACGGTGCGAAACGCGAGAATTACGACGAATAAGAACGCGGATTTTGCGGAAAGCTCGTCTGGTGTTGGATTCCTCGTCAAGGGTTGGATTCGGACGTGAAGCTGCTTGCGCACGTGAGTAAATCGGTCGAGCAGCGAGCGTAGGAAAAATAAAAAGTTGCAAATAAAAAAGCCGCCTAATAAGGCGGCTTTTTTATTAAAAAATAATTTAGGGCACGTCTGAATCCAACTCTTGACGAGGAATCCAACACCAGACGAGCTTTCCGCAAAATCCGCGTTCTTTATTCGGAGCGGCTTTCTTTGGTCTTTTTCTTTTCCTCCTTCAGCGCTTTCTTTTCTTTGAGCGACTTGGCGGGTTCTTTTTTCTTTTCCTTGCGGGCATCCTGAGCTTTGGCCATGAGTGAAAACGGGTTGAGGTGAAAAGAAGGAGTAGAGTGGTAAAAGTACTGGTCTGATTGAGTTGTCGATTTTAATTAATTTAATCAGCTCGGCTCAACGCGCTTCGATTGGGGCTTGTTGTGGAGTTTGCTGTTCGGTCTGCTGCCCGGCATGCTGTTGGGCTTCGTGTTCGGCTTGCTGTTCAGTCGTGGTGGCTATGGTGGCGGCGAGCGCGCCCGTCAGCAACGGCCAGTAGCGCTCGCTGAACAGGTTCAGGTGGTGGCGCTCATGGCCGACGATGATGTAGAGCCAGGCGCGGACGGTGGCCGGGCCGCCGTTAGCACGACCGGCGCGGTCGAGCTGCTCGACGCTCAGGCTGCCAAAAAAAGCGCAGGTAGCAGCGCGCACGGCCGCGTATTCAGTCAGCAAATCGGACAGCGAGCGGTGGTTGGCCTCGCTGTTAGCCACGAACGCATCCTGGTCGTAGCCGGGCAGGTCTTGCGCGTCGGCGCGGGCAAAGCGCAGGGCACGATACGTGAAAACGCGCTCAGCATCAATTAAATGCAGCAGTACTTCCTTCGGAGTCCACTTGCCAGGGGCGTAGCGCAGCAGCGTTTGAGCCTCCGTTAGCGGGGCGAGCGCGGCGCTCAGCTCGGCGGCTTGCGCCTGGAGCAGCGTGAGCGGGTCCTCGCCGGCGGGCACCAAGTCCAGGTAGGTCTGGTAGAAGGGCAGGTACGCGCCGGGCGTGGGCCGGGTCAGAGTAGGGGCAGGCGGCATGGCGGTAAAGGTAGCCGCCCGGCGCGAATGGGCCAGCGTGGCCTGAGCCACCCACCGCCGCGCGCCCTGCGGTCGATGCAGCCGGGCCAGCGGTCCGCGCTGTCGCCCCGGCAACGGCCGCCGCGCCGCGTCCGGGGCCGGCTCCAGCGGCCCAGTGCCGAAAGCCCAGCGCAGAAAATCGGGCAATACGGCCGCCCACGTATCGGGGTGGTGATGCCCGCCGGGCACTTCGAGGTAGCGCACGGCGGCTGGTGGCAGGCCCTGCCGCTTCAGCATCGCGATGAGGTCGAGCGTATCCTCAATCGCGTCGATGATGCCGTTGTGGTTGCGGTCGCCGGTCTCGTCCAGGGTGCCGGTTTGCAGCCAGAACTGCTGGCCCAGGTTCACCGGACGGGCGCGTACCAGGCTGTGCATCAGCCGGTCGGCATCGGTGTAGCCGTCGTTCAGCCCGCGCCCGCGCCACCAGAACGAGCCGCTGAACGCCCCCGCCCGCCCGAACGCTTCCGGGTGGTGCCAGGCCAGGTCGAAAGCCGTCAGGCCGCCCAGCGACATGCCCGCCACGGCTACCTCGGCCGGGTCGTTGCTCACGCCGTAACGGCGTTGCGCCAGCGGTAGCAACTCGTTGAGCATAAATTCAGTGTACTGCCCCGCCCGGTCGCCGCGCCCCAGGTAGTCGGGCCGGGCGGCCACGCCGTACTCGCGCAGGCGGTCGGCGGCCCGCACCGCCACCAGCACGAACGGCCGCAACGCCCCGGCCCGGTACAGGCGGTTGAGCGTGGCGGGCAGCCGCAGCCGGTCAAGGTCTTGGCCGTCTTGCAGATACAGCACCGGATAAGCGCGTCTGGTAGTCAGATTAGCGGCTGGGTCATGGCCAGGCGGCAGCACCACGTCGAAGCGCACGAGCCGGCCCAGCGCGATGGAAAGCAACGTCTCATCGCGGAGGACGATGACGGTCTTGCCGCGCGGCGATTGAAAGCGTAATAAACTCATAAAGGCCGCAAAGAAACGGGTTCGCCGCGATACGGGCGGGCTTACGGTTCGGGTTTTCCGGCTTAGTTTGCAGCCGGTTCGGGTACTTACTGCTCTCCCCAGCCGCCTTTTTATCGTGCACGAAGAATACCGCCGCTTCCACTCCCAACACCTCGGTCTCGACATGGAGCTGCTCGTGGTGGGCGACTACGGCTACCCGGTTATTATTTTCCCTACTTCCAACGGCCGCTACCACGAAGCCAAAGATTTTCACCTGGTCGGGGCCGTGCGCTGGTTTGTCGAAAACCGACTTATTAAATTAATTTGCGTGGATTCGGGCGACAAATGGAGTTGGTACGCCAAGCATCTGCACCCGGCCGTGCGCGTCCACAACCACGGCCTTTACGACCGCATGTTGAGCGAGGAGCTGCTGCCGCGCCTGCAACAAGAGTGTCAGGTGGATAAGGTGGGCGTGGTCGGCTGCTCGCTCGGTGGCTATCAGGCCCTTAATTTTGCATTTAGGCACCCCGACCAAGTCGCGCACCTCTTCACGATGGGAGCCGCGTTCGATATCAAGCAGTTTCTGAGCGGGCACTACGACGAGCAGGCGTATTTCCATAACCCGCCTGATTTTATCCCCAACGCTCAGAGCGAATATTTTTACAAAATGAATATTATTCTCGGCACCGCCGAACACGACTTCTGCAAAGGCTCTAATTTTCAAATGTCGGAGATTTTATCGCGCAAGAATATTCCGCACCGCCTCGACGTGAAGCCCTTCGGCGACCACGACTGGCCGGTATGGCGCGAGATGTTTCCGGAGTATGTGAGCACGATATTTTAAGAGATGAAAACCACGCCCGATGACCTCGTTTACCGACTAAAAGTAACGAGACTTTATCGCTGGGCGCTGGCTTGTTACGCAATACCTTTTGTTTTTATACCACTCTGCTCTGTTTCGGAATACTTCGTCTACCTATTTTTGATTAGTCTATTTCCTTCCCACTTAGCAGGTACTGTTTTGTCGGTATTCGGCTGGCGGCGAGCAAGTCAGCATGGCGATGATGAGAAGAAGGACATTGGTTACGCTAACTTTTTAATTGGCTTGATACTGACTCTGCTGAGCCTGATTTTTACCTTAATTACCATTTCACGCTGACCATTTACTTGTTCTATTTTGCCGTCTTCGGCATTTTCCCCAAACCAAACTCTATATGAAAAAAATCGGCATTCTTTTCGGCCAGGAAAATACTTTTCCGCAAGCATTCATTGACCGCGTAAACCATAAAAACGTGGACGGCATTACGGCCGAGTTCGTCAAAATTGAACAAGTCGAGCAAGCTGTGACCACGGATTACGCGGTTATTATCGACCGTATTTCGCAGGATGTGCCCTTTTACCGGGCTTACTTGAAAAACGCCGCCCTCACGGGCACGGCCGTTATTAATAACCCGTTTTGGTGGAGCGCCGACGAGAAGTTTTTCAACAATGCGCTGGCCGTGCAGCTCGGCGTGCCGGTGCCCAAAACGCTGCTGCTGCCTAGCAAGGCGCGGCCCACGGACACGAGCGAAAACTCGTTTCGCAACCTGGCCATGTTCGACTGGGACAAAGCCTTCGAACACATTGGTTTCCCGGCCTTTATGAAGCCCCACGCCGGCGGCGGCTGGAAGAGCGTCTACAAGGTGGACAATCCCTACGAAGCCTTCCGGGCTTACGACGAAACCGGGCAGCTCGTCATGCTTTACCAGGAAGCCGTGGATTTTGACGATTATTTCCGCTGCTACTGCCTCGGTGGCAAGCACGTACTCATCATGCCCTACGAGCCGCGCAACGCCCCGCACGAGCGTTACCAGACCACGATGAAAACCCAGGGCGAGGCCGGCAAGCAACTGCTCGCCACCATCAAGGACTACGTGCTCCGGCTGTGCCAGGGTCTGGGCTATGATTTTAACACCGTGGAGTTTGCGGTGCGCGGCGGGGTGCCCATCGCCATCGACTTCGGCAACCCCGCGCCCGATGCCGACATTCATTCGGTTGGGGCTGAAAACTTCGAGTGGGTGGTCGAGCACGCCGCGCTGCTGGCCATCGAGCGGGCGCAGGTGCAGCGCCCCGGCCAGGATAATCTGACCTGGGGCACCTATGTGCAGCGCTCGGCGCGCGGCACGGCCGCTTTCGGCACGGGCGACGTGCAAATGGGCGGCCCCATCCACGAGCTGCACGGCGGCACGGCCACCACGCCTGCCCCGAAAACGCGCCGCCCCGCCGCTAGAAAAACCACCGACAAGGGCGCCGACAAGCCCACCGATACAGCCGCGAAAGTCCGCAAAGCCACGCCGAAAAAGTAGCTATTGGCTTTGGGCTGTTGGCTGATAACTTTCAGTTTATCGATTTCAATAATAAACCGGCTATCAGCTAACAGCTACAAACCAACAGCTAAATAAAAACATGGCAACGCCCACGTTTACCCTCGGTATCGAGGAGGAGTTTCAAACGATTGACCCCGAAACGCGGGAGTTGCGCTCACACATGTCGAAAATCGTGGAGGACGGCAAAATCACGCTCCACGAGCAGGTGAAGGCCGAAATGCACGAGTCGGTGGTGGAAGTCGGCACCAACATCTGCCAGAATATTGACGAGGCGCGGGTGGAAGTATTGCATTTGCGGCGGCAGGTAATCGAATTGGCCGACCGTGTGGGGCTAAAAATTGCCGCTGCCGGCACTCACCCGTTTTCGCGCTGGCAGGACCAGACCATCACGCCCGACCCGCGCTACAGCAAAATAGTGGAGGAGTTGCAGGAGGCCGCCCGCTCGAATCTCGTATTTGGGATGCACGTGCACGTGGGTATCGAAAACCGTGATATTGGCGTGTACATGATGAACGCGCTCCGGTATTTTCTGCCGCATTTGTTTGCGCTGAGCACCAACTCGCCGTTTTGGGAAGGGCGTGAAACGGGTTATAAGTCGTTCAGGACTAAAGTGTTCGAACGGTTTCCGCGCACCGGTATCCCGGGTTATTTCAACAGCGCGTCGGAATACGATGAGTATATCGCGTTGCTCATCAAAACCGGCTGCATCGACAACGGCAAGAAAATATGGTGGGACTTGCGCCTGCACCCGTTTTTCGATACCATCGAATACCGTATTTGCGACATGATGATGCGCTCTGACGAAACCATCGCCGTGGCCGCCGTTATGCAAGCTTTGGTAGCGAAAATTTACAAGCTTAAAAAGCAAAACCTGAATTTCAGACTCTACCGCAGTGCGCTTATTAAGGAAAATAAATGGCGCGCCGCGCGCTACGGTATCGAGGGAAATCTGATTGATTTCGGCTCGCAGGAAGAAAAACCCGCCCGGCAGCTCATCCTCGAATTGCTCGATTTCGTGGACGACGTGCTTGACGAGCTGGGTAGCCGCCACGAGGCCGAATACGTGCTCCAAATGCTGGAAATGGGTACCGGAGCCGACCGACAGCTTGCCGTATTCCAGCAAACCGGCGACCTGACCAAGGTCGTGGACTTCATCATGAGCGAAACTACCCACGGATTGTAGCCAACAAAAAGCTGGATTCGACGTATTTTTGCCGCTTGCTCCGCCCAAATTATTTTTCATTCAATCGCCGAGCTTACGTAAATTTATGTTGATTAAAGTTGCCATATTGGATATGTACGATGGCGTGACCAACGAAGGAATGCGCTGTATCCGCAAACTATTGAGCCGCGCCGAAGCAGAAAATGAGCTGACGTTTAGCGTAATGAGCTTCGACGTGCGCGGCCGAAACGAAGTGCCGGGCCTGGACCACGACGTGTATATTTCGAGCGGCGGCCCCGGCAGCCCGCTCGAATCCGGCGCGGCCTGGGAGCCACGTTATTTTAAGTTTATCGACGCGCTGTTGGCGCACAACAAAACGGCCGACCGCAAAAAACATCTGCTGCTTATTTGTCACTCGTTTCAGCTCGTCGCCCTGCATTTGGGCTTGGGCGAAGTGAGCCGCCGCAAGTCCACTTCCTTCGGCGTGCTGCCCATGCACCTCACCAGGGCCGGGCGGGCCGACTCCGTGCTGGGCGAGCTGTCTGACCCGTTTTATGCCGTCGATTCGCGTGACTATCAGCTCACTAACTTGCACGCCGAGCGCCTGACGGAGCTGGGTGTAGAAGTGCTGGTGCTGGAGAAAAAGCGCCCGCGCATCCCATTGGCTCGCGCCGTGATGGCCTTACGCATTTCGCCCGAAGTGCTCGCCACGCAATTCCACCCTGAAGCTGACGGCGACGGGATGTTGCGCTATATGCGCACTGAAGAGCGCAAGCAGCAGGTTATTACTACCTACGGCGCGAGTAAATACGATGAGATGGTGGGCCTGCTCGCTGACCCGACGACCATTGAAGCGACCGAAGCGGTTATCGTGCCTACGTTTTTGCGACAGGCGCTAGCCGGGCTTATGGAGTTGGTACCCGCTGGCTAAATTCTGCGGCTTACTTTAATTTTAATGGCGCGAATCGACCCGGTTCGCGCCTTTTTTTTGACGTAATATTTGACTCATGATACTCACGCCTCGTCAGCAGTTCAACGCCGCGTTCAGCCCCGAAAGCTACCAGCAAATGTTGGCCGACGTGGACCAGCAGCTTCCGGGGCAGCTTGATTTTCGGGTGGCCGAGTCGCCGGTATTCGTGCCAGCCGGTTTGCGGGATAAATTAATTCGGGCGGGCCGCGACATAATTGACGTGTTGCAGCGTCCCGATTTTAAGCAGCTCACCGAGGCGGCTATTCCGGCCGGGCAGCGGGTGCCGAACGAGGATGCGCACGCTGAATTTCTGACGTTCGATTTCGCCGTATGCCGCGACGCGCACGGCGAGCTGGAGCCACAGCTCATTGAGATGCAGGGATTTCCGTCGCTGTACGCGTTTCAGTCGTATCTGCCCGAGGTGTTTTCCGCGCACTACCCGATTCCTGATTCGGTGTCGGCTTTTCTCGACGTGCCCGACGCGGTGGCCTACCACGTCGAAATGAAGCAGCTGATTTTAGCGGGTGAAAACCCGGAAAACGTTATTTTGCTGGAGCTGTTTCCGAAGCAGCAAAAAACGCGCATTGATTTTTATTTGACCGAGAAATTCTGGGGCGTACAAGCCCTATCGCTACCCGACGTGCGTCGGCGCGGCCGCGAATTATTCTACGAAAAAGACGGTCGCGAAATTCGCATCAAACGGATTTATAACCGTGTTATTTTCGATGAGCTGGTACGCTATCCGGATTTGCACCCCGAGTTTAACTTGATTGATGACTTGGATGTCACCTGGGTAGGTCATCCCAATTGGTTTTTTCGCGTGAGTAAATACACGCTGCCATTTATCAAAAGTCAGTATGCGCCACCGAGTTATTTTTTATCGGAGTTAAAAAATTACCCCGCCGACCTGGAGAATTATGTGCTGAAGCCACTTTTCTCGTTCGCCGGGGCAGGTGTGAAGCTGCACATTACCGCCGCTAACCTGGATGCGCTCTCCGACAAAAGTAATTACCTGTTGCAGCGCAAAGTGCAGTACGAGCCGGTAGTACTGTCGCCTACTGGACTGGTTAAGTGCGAGATACGCCTGCTTTACATCTGGCCTCACGGACAGGCTGAGCCGAAGTTGCTTACTGGACTGGCCCGCCTGAGTCGGGGCGAGATGATTGGGGTGGACTTCAACAAGGATAAGGATTGGGTGGGCGGAACCACGCCACTGTTTGAAAAATAAGCTCCCGTCCGGCCGAGGCTAACCCGGCGCGCAACGGGCCGTATCAGGCACTTTACTTTTCCCCCATTGTTCCATGCCTACGCTGTATCAACGCGGTCTGCAAATTTCTAAAAACGCCCTTTTTAGCATGTTCGTTAGCCGGGCTACGAGCCTGCTGGGTCGCCCCTTTAAGGTGCTGACGATACTCAACGAAACGGCTGATAAATTGGCCGATGCTAGCAGTAAAGACCATAAGTTCAAGCAATTATTCATGTCGGCGCTCACGCTCGTGCGCCTCGTGCGGGCTTACGCCAGCGGCGACTACCGGGCCATCCCGACCAGCACCATCGTGTCGGGATTGGCCGTACTGCTCTACGTGCTTTCGCCCATCGACCTGATTCCCGATTTCATCCCCGTGCTGGGCTGGCTCGACGATTTGAGCCTGGTGAGTTGGTTCGTGGGCAAGTTTCAGCAGGAGCTGCTGAAGTTTCGGGATTGGGAGACGCGCACCGTTCAGCTGCCCGCGCCACAGCCCGCCACCGGCGACCGGCAATTGCCGGCCGTGGCTGAGCTGGGCCATTCCTAAATAATTTACCGGCTGGCACACAGTCGTTTGCTTATGCCTACGTTCGTCGTTTCCGTACGCCTGCCCGACGCGCTTGATGAGGAGTTTGTGGCGCGCATCCCGCGCCATCGTGCCTTCGTCAATCAATTGCTGGCCGAGCACGTCATGGAAACCTACGCCGTGAGCGCCGACCGGGGCCGCGGCTGGATGACGGTTCACGCCGAAAATGAGGCCAGTGTCCGGGCGCTCGTTGGCCGCCTGCCCTTGTTCGAGTTTTACGTGGATGTGGAAATTGACGAGCTATTTATTTTTGACAGCTCATCGGCGCGCTTCCCCGCAATCAGCCTTAATTAGTGGGTAGTTTTTCGTTGTCATTGCGAGCAAAGCGAAGCAATCACACCTGCTAGGTCACGTCTGACAGGCTTTTCTAACGCGCTTAACAGGTGCGATTGCTTCGCTTTGCTCGCAATGACGAACGAGTAATTAATCATTTAGAAATCACCGACAAATCAGCGCCGCATGGTTTTCTCAATTTGGTCCCACATCTCCGGAGTCAGGATTTCGAGTTTGTTGAACTCGCCAGCTCCGTTGAGCCACTCGCCGCCGTCGATGGTGACTACTTCGCCGTTCACATAGGCTGAGAAGTCGGACACGAGGTAGGCGGCCAGGTTGGCCAGCTCCTGATGCTCGCCGACGCGCTTGAGCGGCACGTTGGCGGCGGGGTCGAGCTTACTAGCCAGCGGCTCGGGGAAAAGGCGGCTCCAGGCACCCTCGGTGGGGAAGGGGCCGGGGGCGATGGCATTCGAGCGGATGCCGTACTTGGCCCACTCCACGGCCAGCGAGCGGGTCATGGCCAGTACGCCGGCTTTGGCGGCCGCCGAGGGTACGACGTAGGCCGAACCTACTGATGCGTAGGTTGTTACGATGCTCAAAATAGTGCCCGGCTGCTTGGCCGCAATCCAGTGCTTGCCCAGGGCCAGGGTGCAGTTGTAGGAGCCGCGCAGCACGATGTCCACGATGACATCGAACGCTTTGTGGCTCAGGCGCTCGGTGGGGCTGATGAAGTTGCCGGCCGCGTTGTTGAGCAGCACGTCCACCCGCCCGAACTCGGCGATGGTGCGCGCCAGCATGGCTTCCACCTCGTCGTACTTGCGTACGTCGCAGGCCACGGCCAGCACCCGGCCGCCGGTCTGCTCGCGTAGTTCGGCGGCGGTTTGCTCCAGTACGGCGAGTTTACGGCTGCTAATGACCACGTTGGCGCCTAATTGCAGGAAATATGTAGTCATGGACCGGCCCAGGCCGGTGCCGCCGCCGGTTACGATGATGGTTTTGCCGGCCAGCGCGTTGTCGCGGAGCATGGGTTGGGCGTAGGGGTTGGACATGGCTTGTCTGGGTTGAAGCGCTGAGATGGTGAATTACAAAGATGGTCAGCGGATAGTCAGCCCCATCAAAGGCCGAAGGTAATTGGCCCTGCCCGTTGGCTGCGTCGTTCTTATTTGCATTCGCTCTCCTGAACTTTTTAATTTTCGCATTTGAAATCAGATTCTACGCTTCCGCCATTTCCGTCCGAAAACTTGTCCACCGTGGCGGTGGTCGGCTGCGGCTGGCTGGGTTTGCCGCTGGCGCGGCATTTATTGGCGCGGGGCCACCGGGTGCTGGGCACCACCACCACGCCCGAGCAGCTGCCGCCGCTCGCGCGGGCCGGCATCGAGGCGCGGCTGCTCCAGCTTGGTCCGGCCTGGGAGCCAGCCGAAGAAGCCGATTTCATAGCCTGGCTCAGTCAGGCCAGCGTACTGGTTATCAACGTGCCGCCGCGCGCGGCCGTGGCCGGGGGCTACCCGCGCCTGCTGCGACCGCTGCACCGGGCGGTAGCGGCCGCCGGCCTGCGGGCGGTCGTGTTCGTGTCCACGACGGGCGTTTATCCCGACGAGCCGCGCCTGATGCGCGAGGCCGACGCGCTCAGCACCCGCGACGCGGCCTCGGACGTGCTGCGCACCGAAGGCCACTTCGTACCCCGCCACGGGCAGTGGCAGAGCACGGTGCTGCGCTTGGGCGGCTTGTTCGGGCCGGGCCGGGCGCCGGGGCGCTTCCTGGCTGGCCGCCGCGAGCTGCCCCTCGGCGACGCGCCCGTGAACCTGCTGCACCTCACCGATGCGGTAGGCGTGCTCGGCACGGTCGTCGGCCGCGGCATCTGGGGCCACACGCTCAACGTGTGCGCCCAGGGCCACCCGCCGCGCCGCGAGTTTTACCCCGCCGCTGCCCGCCTGCTGGGTCTGGAGCCACCCACGTTCCTGGCCGACAGTGCGGGTGGTAAGCTCATCGAAAGCAGCCGGTTACGTGCGGTGGTGCCGTATGAATTTCAGCATGATGACGTGCTGGCCGCCCTGGCCGATTGCTGAGCCGTAGCGCGGACTCTGCGAGTCCACGTTACACCCTGCCGTACCTTTACGGGGTGGCAACTGACTTGGAAAATCTACCCGTCGTGGTGCTCGGCGGCGGGGCGGCGGGCTTCTTCGGGGCTATTGCTTGCGCCGAGGCCAACCCCGGCCGGCCGGTTTTTTTGCTGGAAAAAACGCCCAAGCTGCTGGGTAAGGTGCGCGTTTCGGGCGGGGGGCGCTGCAACGTGACCCACGCCTGCGAGTCGGCGGCGCAGCTCGTGCAGCACTACCCGCGCGGCGGCCGGCAGCTCAAGGACGCGTTTCGCCGCTTCGGCGTGGCCGACACGGTGGCCTGGTTCGCGGCGCGCGGCGTGGCGCTCAAGACCGAAGCCGACGGGCGCATGTTCCCCGTCACGGACAGCAGCGAAACCGTCGCCCGCGCCCTCGAAGAGGCCGCCCGGCGGGCCGGCGTACGAGTGCTCACGCGCACGGCCGCCGACGAGATTATGGTGTTGCCCGGAGGCGGTTTTTTATTGAAAATTAACGGTGAAGGCGCGACGGCGGTCGGGGAGGAGCTGCGCGCGGCGCGGCTGCTGGTCGCCACGGGCGGGAACCCGAAGTCGGGTGCCTACGACTGGCTGCGGGCGCTGGGCCACGGTGTGGCCGAGCCGGTGCCGTCGCTGTTCACATTCAACGTGCCGGCTTCGCCCCTGCGCGAGCTGCCGGGCGTGAGCGTGCCGCATGCGCGGGTGCTGCTGGCGGGCGAAAAACTGCACTACGAAGGCCCGCTGCTCATCACGCACTGGGGCGTGAGCGGGCCGGCCGTGCTCAAGCTTTCGGCCTGGGGCGCGCGCCGCCTCCACGAGCTGGGCTACCACGGCACGGCCCTCATCAGCTGGCTGCCCACCCATACCGACGACTCGCTTCGGGCCTGGGCGCTGGCGTTCCGGCTCGAAAACGGCAAAAAGCAAGTCGCCGCCCACCCGCCGTTCGGGCTGCCGGCTCGGCTCTGGCGCACGCTCACGGCCGAAGCGGGCCTCGGCCCCGACACCCGTTGGAGCGAGGTGCCCGCCCGCGCCCAGGGCCGCCTGCTGGAACTGCTGCTGCGCACCCCGCTCGAAGTGCGCGGCAAAACCACCCACAAGGACGAGTTCGTGACCTGCGGCGGTATTTCGCTCAGCGAGGTCAGCCTGAGCACGTTCGAGAGCCGGCTCGTGCCGGGTCTTTTCTTCGCCGGCGAAGTGCTCGACCTCGACGGCATCACCGGCGGCTTCAATTTCCAGGCCGCCTGGACGACGGGCTTTTTGGCCGGGCAGGCAATGAGTGGGCGGTAATGGAGGGGCGTTTGTCATGCTGAGCGAAGCGAAGCATCTTGCGCGGTGCAGTAAACTCAAACGTCTACAACGAAGCAAGCAAGATGCTTCGCTTCGCTCAGCATGACAGACGCCCCTCCACCACTCACCCAACGCAACCTTAACCTCACCAGGGCAGTACACTGAGGCGTATCAGTTTCACCCCCAAACCCTTTCCGAACATGGACGCCAAAGCCACCCAAGCCCTGCTTAACGAAGTCATCACCACCCTCAAGGAAGGCCAGAAGGGCTACGCTGACGCGATGGTGGACGTGAAGGACGCCGACCTGAAGCACACGTTTATGAAATACGCCGCGCAGCGCGCCGGCTACATCACCGAGATTGAGGACCAGATGTTCAAGCTCGACCTCAAGCCCGATACCGACGAAGGCTCGGGGGTAGTTGCCGCCGCTCATCGCGCCTTCATCGACCTGAAGTCGCTCGTTACTGGTCACGACCGTAACGCCATTCTTGACGAGTGCGAGCGCGGCGAAGACCACGCCAAGATGGTCTTCGAAACCGCCCTTAAAGCCCAGGACCTGCCCGCCGGCGTCCAAGCCGTGCTCCAGCACCAGTCGCAAGGCATCAAGCAGGCCCACGACGCCATCAAGGCGTTGCGTAGCGCGGCTTAGTTTGGCTGATGTCTGGCCAATGGCTTTAGCTGTTAGCTGATGACTTTCAGCGCACAAATGCCCACAGTATCTGAAAAAAAGCGACTCCAACGGGTCGCTTTTTTTATGCTGCTCAGCTTGTATTTCAACAGCCAGTTCAAAACGAAACAGCTACCAGTCATTAGCTAACAGCTATCAGCCAAACAATTACAGCGTATAAAACGGCTCCTTTTCGCGGTCGTGGTACCGCAAATACCCGTGCAGGGTGAGCTTCATCAGGGTGCGGTAGGCGCGGCGGCGGCTGATGTTTGCCAGGTCGGCGAATTCGGCGACCGTGATGCGCGGCTGACGGGCGCGCAAGTGGTCGAGCACTCGCAGCTCGTCCTTGTTGAGCGGCAGTTTTTCGAGACGGATTTCGGGCGGCGGCTGGTGTTCGAGCAGCCGCTCGGTGAGGGTGCTAGCCTGCACGCTCTCGTCGCGGACGCGCACGTAGGGCAGCCACTCGCCGGGGGCCACCTGGGCGCGGTGGGGCTTGGTCTGGCTCTCGGCCACGCGCACCACGAGCACGATGCGCTCGTCGTCGGTTTCGACCTCTTCAAAGTGCAAGGTCAGCGGCGGGTCCACGTAGTGGGCGGCGGCTTCGCGGAGCATAAATTTTTCCTCTTCCGCGTCGCGTACGCCCACCACGCGGCCGTCGTCGTCGACGCCCACCAGTACCTGCCCGCCGCGCGTGTTGGCCAGCGAGGTCAGCGTGCGCGAGATGCGGGTCGGGTGGGTGGTTTTCTTCTTGAATTCAAGCTGCTCGCCCTCTCCTTGGGCGATGAGGGCGCGCAGGTTGTTCATGGGCTGAGGGCTGAGGGCTGAGGGCTGCCGGTGTTGCCGGACGCGCAGGATAGACGTTTAAACGCAAATGTGCCGCCTTCCAGCGGAAGACGGCACAACTGGAAGGCCGAAAAAACCATCAGCTAAAAGCCGATAGCCAACAGCCAGAAACTAAAACGGCAGGTCGTTGTCGTCGTCGCCGGCGATGGGCTGAGCCGTGGGCTGGGCGCGTAGGCCGGGGTTCTGGTTTTGCTGAGGCGCGGCCGGGCGCGGCGCGGCTTGTTGCTGCTGCCCGCCGCCATACGAAGACCCGCCGCCGGCGCCGCCTTCGATGCGCCAGGCTTCAAGGTTGGTGAAGTAGAGCATCTTGCCTTCCTTGTTGAAGCCCCGACCGCGCAGGTCGAAGGTTACTTTCACCTCGTCGCCCACTTTGTAAGGGGCGATGAGTGCCGTTTTGTCCTGGGTGAGCTGGAGCTTGATTTGCTGCGGAAACTGCCCGTCCTGCACTTCGAGCACGAATTCAAGCTTGCGGAATTTGTCGCTGACCTGCTGTTCGTCGAATATCTCGTGCAGGCGGCCGGTTACGTCGTAAGGCATCGGGGAGGGATTTTTAGGTAAAAAGAACTTTAGCCCAAACCTACGAAAAAAAACCGTAGTGAGCGGTAGCGCGGGTCTCCGACCCGCCGCTGATTTCCAAAAGAAAGTTGCCGAAACCCCAGCTAACTGCCTAAAGCCGTCAAGCCGATGCAGCGCCCGCTTGGTCATAACCGGCCGTTTCTTTGTGCTCGCTCCCCACATTCATCAGCGGGTCGGAGACCCGCCCTACTTTCCTCATGTACGCCCTTGCCATTCACGGCGGTGCCGGCACCATTGCCCGCGCCGAGCTGACCCCGGCCCTCGAAGCCGATTACCGCGCCGGCCTGCAAGCCGCGCTGGCCGCCGGCCGCCGCCTGCTGGCCGAGGGTGCGCCCGCGCTGGCCGCCGTCGAGGCCGCCGTCATCTGCCTCGAAGACAATCCGTTATTTAACGCCGGGCGCGGGGCTGTGTTTACCCACGACGGCCACCACGAGCTGGACGCGGCCCTCATGGACGGGGCCAGCGGCCGGGTCGGGGCCGTGGCCGGCGCGCGCGAAATCCAGAACCCGATTCGCGCCGCCCGCCTCGTCATGGAGCACACCGAGCACGTGCTGCTCGGCTATCCGGGGGCCGATGAGCTGGCCCGCCTGCACGGGCTGCCCACCCAGCCGGCCGATTATTTTTTCACCCAGCGCCGCTTCGACCAGTTGCAGCAGGCCATCGCCGCCGGCCGAATGCAGCTCGACCACGCCGGCTCCGCGCCAGTCGTTGATGCTAACTGGAAAAAAGGCACCGTGGGGGCCGTCGCCCGCGACCAGCACGGCAACCTGGCCGCCGCCACCAGTACGGGCGGCATGACTAACAAGCGGTTTTCGCGCATCGGCGACACGCCCCTGCCCGGGGCCGGCACCTGGGCCGACGCCGAGGTGGCCATCAGCTGCACCGGCAACGGTGAGGACTTCATGCGGGCCGTGGCCGCCTATGACGTCTCGTGCCTGATGCGCTACAAAGGCTTGAGCCTGGCCGAAGCCTGCCGCGTGGTCGTCCACGACAAGCTCGCCCCGGTTGGCGGCGAGGGCGGCCTGATTGCCGTGAGCGCGGCCGGCGAGCTGGCCCTGCCCTTCAATTCGGGCGGCATGTATCGGGCCTGGTGCGACGCGGCGGGGGAGGAGCGGGTGGCTATTTATTAGGTTTCGTATCGGCTCGTTGCAACGTTGTTTTAGCCCGCAGAGGGCGCAGAGGGTTGCGCAGAGGGCGCGGAGGCCGAAGTTTTTTACAAGACGCTTTTTACATTTACGCTATGACCCCGACCGTTCCTGCTCCCGTCGCCGCCGCCGCCGCGCCCGATTTGGCCGCCGTGCGGCAAACCGTCCACGCCTTGACTGAGCGCGTCGACAATGCCGCGTTTCTGCAAGCCGTGGCGGCCCTGCTGCAAACCCAGGCTGAAGCGTCAGTGGCCGAAGCAGATTTCTGGAACGACCTCAGCCCAGCGACCCAGGACCTGATTTTGCGCAGCGAGCAAAGCCTCGCCGCCGGGCAAGGTATTCCTTTTGAAGAGGCGATGGCTAAACTTATGCAGCAGTAGTCAGTCGGGGTACATGACAAAACTCAGTATTTCTCCCGAAGCGTTGGCCAACATTGAATTACAAGCCGCTTGGCTGGCAGAGCACTTCTCGCAGAGCGCCAAAACGAGTTTCCTGGCCGACGTAGCCAAAGCGGGCGCGGCCCTGACCGTTATGCCTGAGCTGGGCAAGCTTTCACCCCAGCGACCGGCTACCCGCGAGTGGCTGGCCAACAAAACCACGCGCCTCTACTACCAGTACGCCGCCGAGCAGAATGAAATCGAGGTGCTCGCCGTCGTGGACACCCGCCGTGACCCCGGCCGCTCCGGGGGCTGAGGCCGGGCGGGGTGGGCGCTACTCCTTGGCTGGGTCGGGGAGCATGAGCGGGGCGTGGCTGACGTAGAATTTGCGCTCACGCAAATCATACACGTTGCCTTTGGCCAGCACGTGCATCCGGAAATTTTCGATGGAAAGCGCGCTGCCCTTGCCCACGGCGGCGGCGTTGTTGTGGCCCAGCGAGTGGCCGTCGAGGATAATGACCAGGTTCGACCCCACCGTTTCGACCCAGCGGCCTTCGGTGATGAGCACGCCCGTGTCTTCGCCCAGCCCGATGCCGATAAGGGCCGGGTGCAGGGCCACGGCCTCAATGAGCCGCCCGAAGCGCCCGCGCTTGACGAAGTGTGAGTCTATGATGGCCCCTGGCAGCAGGCCCAGGCCCGCGCCCATCTTCACGGCCCCTTTCAGCAGCGCGTCGGGCACCGAGCCGCCGCGTATCATGTGGGCCGACATGGCCATGGCCCCGGCGCTGGTGCCGGCCACCACGAAGTTCGGCTCGGCGAGGTAGCGCCGGCGTAGCACCGCCAGAAACTCGGTGCCGCCAAACATCTGAGTGAGGCGGGACTGATTGCCGCCCGATATCATGACTACGTCGGCGGCCCGCAGCCGGGCCAGGTGCTCGGGCTGGTCGGCCTGGCCCGGCTGCCCGATGTCGAGCACCCCCACCCGGTGGCAGTCGAGCATGGCGAAGGCGGCCGTGTACACTGGCCCCACCTCGTGCGGTATCATCGAGGCCGTGGTGATGACTTCGATGCGCGGGTCGGTGAGGCCCGACTCCGACACGACCCGTTTGAGGATGCCCAGCTCAAAAAAGTTGAGGTAGTACTTGCGCTTCGAGCGCACCGAAGGGTAGGTGCCCTTGTCTTCGTTGCCCCCCACGGCCAGCAGCTTGCCATGAGGAGGGAGGGAATTTTTCACTACTGGCAAATACGGGGGAGTGAGGTTGTTTTTAGAGAACGAGGCAAAAGTAAGCCCTGCTGGCACCTACCTGGCTGCCAGGGTAAGACTCGGTACATTTGTAACGCTGGCGGTAACTCTAAATTCACATAACCATTCCGACTGAATTCGGCGACATTGATTAACATTTGTTATAAAAGATTTCAAATCCCGGACGGTCATGTTTAGCGCTCACCACCCCAGCACAGATTGGCTTTCGCGCAGGTCGTACCTGAACACATTTGTTAATTAGCTGGTAGTCGCTGCCACTAGTCCGTGGCGACTACCACAAACCGGGCCCCCCGTGCCGACCCGCGCGCCCTTACTCGCCGACTCGCGCGACCGAGGAACGTGCGGCTGGCAGTCGGTTGGCAACGTACTTTGCGCAAAGCGGCCCTTCTCCCGCGCCGGCCTCTTCTCCCTGAGGGCCGTGCCCGCCGCTTGTTTGCTCCGTTTTTATGTTGCTTGGTTTTCGATTCGTGCTGCTGGCCCTGTTGGCCAGCCTGGGCTTGTTGGCCTTGCTGCCCGGCTGCGGCAGTAAGCGCCCGCCGGACACGGCCGCGACGGGCTCGGCGCTGAGCCCCGCCGCCGACCCCGCCCCCCGTCTCGACAGTCCCTTCGTGGTGCGGGCGCTGCAGGCCGAAGCGCGCTTCCGGGCGCAGGAGCGCTGGGCCCGCAAGTTCTACCGCGAGCGGCAGTTCCGGCTGGCCTGGTTTCGGCAGCACCGACTCGTGCCGCCGGCCGCCACGCTGCTCGCCACCGTGGCCCGCGCCGCCGACGATGGTCTCGACCCGCGCCGCTACCCTGTGCGGGCCGTGCAAGACAGCCTGCGCGTTTTCGAGAAGCTGGCCGCCGCCGGGGGAAGCCCCAACACCACCCGCCGCAATGCCCTGGAGCGCGGCCTCGACGTGGGCCTCTCGGGCTTGTATTTTACCTGGGCCTCCGACTTCTATCGTGGCGTGGCCAACCCGGCCGACACCCGCAACACCGCCTGGCGGGTCAAGCGCAACAAAATCAAGCTCGACCACGCCCTGGCCGCCACCCTGGGCGAGCGCGTCAGCTCCTACGCCTACGCCGATTTTTCCCCCCTGCACCCGCAGTACGGCTACCTCAAAAAGGCCCTGGCCGAGCTGCGGGCCCACCAAGCCGCCGGTGGCTGGCCCCGCCTGCCGTCGGCGACGCTGCTGCGGCCCGGTGCGGTAGATGGCCTCGTGGTGGCGCTGTTGCGGCAGCGGCTGCGCGCTGCGGCCGTCGCTCACCCTGCCGACAGTAGCCGGGATAGCGCGTTGAAAGTCAGCTTGGTTAATGTGGCAAATGCCAGTCCGATTGCCGCGGCCAATCCCGTCGCCACGGCCACCTACGACGCGGAGCTGGTGGCGGCGGTACGCGGCTTCCAGGCCGATTATGGCCTGCGCCCCACCGGCGTGGTGGGGGGCGAAACCCTGCGTGCGCTCAACGTGCCGCTCGACGAGCGCATCCGCCAGGTGATTCTCAACCTGGAGCGCTGGCGCTGGCTGCCCAAGAAATTCGAGCCTGATTACCTGCTCGTCAATATCCCCGAATTTCGGCTGCGCGTGTTCACGCAGGGTCGCGAGGCGCTCACCATGCGCGTCATCGTGGGCAAGGCGCTCACGGCCACCCCGGTTTTTTCCGATAAGCTCGAATACGTGGTGCTGGCCCCGTACTGGAACGTGCCGTTTAGCATTATCGAAAAGGAGCTGCGCCCGCAGCTCATCGCCAACCCGCGCGCCTGCCTCGCCCGCTACGACATGGAAGTAGTGCGCGGCTCGGGCCGCCGGGCCACCGTCGTGGACCCGGGCAATATCGACTGGGCTCGTCTCACGGCGGCTACTTTTCGCTACACCCTGCGTCGCCGCCCCGGCCCCCGCAACGACCTGGGCGACGTGAAATTCATCTTCCCCAACTCCGACGACATCTACCTCCACGACACGCCCCACGGCCAGCTTTTTGCCGAGTCGCGGCGCGATTTCAGCCACGGCTGCGTCCGGCTGGAAGAGCCGGTCCGGCTGGCAACTTACCTGTTGCGCGACGCGCCCGGCTGGGGCCGGCGCGCCGTTCAGGATACTATTGCCCGGCGCCGCGAGCGCTATATTACCCTGCGGCAGCCGCTGCCCGTTTACCTGGTTTATTTCACGGCCTGGGCCGATACCGCCGGCCACGCGCACTTTCGCGATGACATTTATGGCCACGACCGGACCCTGGCCAAAGTTTATTTTAAGGGATAGCCTGGAGGAAAATTGCCGCTCATTGGGCGCGCGGCCACCCGCGTGAAGGGGCATGACGTAGGCATTAGACTGATTACAATTGTATTGGTATGGGGTTTCCGGGCAACCCCATATGTGAAGTAACATTTGTATTACTTAATTGTCGAATTAGACAAGAACAAACAATTGTATCAATCCGGTGCCTATGTTTTCGGGGGTAGTGAGTGTCGAACGCGGCGGTGGGGTCAGAGTAGGTTCGGGGATTAATTCGCACATTTGTGAAATAAATTTCACTTATGGTCGCGCGCATCCGTCAACTTCTGGAGCTACGTCAGCTCACTCCCACGCAGTTCGCCGACCGCATCGGCGTGGGCCGGCCCGTGGTGAGCCACATCTTGAGCGAGCGCAACAAGCCCAGCCTGGAAGTAGCTTTACACATCCGCCGGGCGTTTCCTGAAATCTCGCTAGAATGGCTGCTGGAAGGCACGGGCGACATGTTAGGTACTGGCGGGGGCGCGCCTGCGGGGCCATCAGCGGCTCCTCCCGCCCGGTCGTCCGTGCCCCGCGAGCGCAAAGCAGCCATTGAGCCAGCCCCCGCGCAGTCCGGGCGGGCTCCGGTTGCTCCGGCTGCTCCCATGCCAGCCCCCAGTCAGGCTCCTAGTCAGGCTCCCAGTCCAGTTTCGCCGCGGCCAGGGCTGGCCGCGACGGCGGTTTCGTCGGCCGCATCAGCGGCCGCTAACCCTCTGCGTTCGCTACGCCCGGATGAAACACCCGTGCTGGCGGCTTCCGCGCCGTCGCCCTTGGCGGCTTCGGGCCATGCGCCGATTGCCGTATCGCTTCCCATTGGGGCCGGAGCTGCGGCGATGGCCACGGGTTCAGCTCCCGCCGACCTAAGCCCACTGGCTTTTCTGGGCGAGCCCGGCAAAGCCATTCGGCGCATTGTCATTTTTTACCGCGACGGCTCCTTTTCCGACTATCTGCCCGAGCAGTAGTCCCGGTAACCCATTGCCACTTGGTAGTTGATTGGTAACTGACGGCAGTTTTGTCGAGCAAACAGCCATCGTTCTGAAAAAGAAAGTTTTGAGACTGAAACTGCCGCGTATGTACGGCTCTTTACTTGACTAATGCGCTTGGCTGGTCCGGCTCTGCGGGACTATTCCATTGGTCAGGGGCAATTCGGGCGAGAGCTAATGCGTTTTGCCACGCTGATTCGCTGATAAGTTTTATTAAGTCGGCACCCACCCAGCACGGTTTCAACCGGTTAAATACGACTCCTGAGCTCTATAACGCGATAAGATTGGTCTGCCCTATTTCTGGGAATAGTAATACTAAGTAGGTAGCCCATTAGCTCGTTCTAGAATCAGTCTTTTAAATTTAATAATCTATTGTTTTTCAACAATTTGCAATTGTTTTAGTCTTCTATTGATTCAATAAAATTATGCCCTCTGCACAGTTGGCCGAATAAATTTAAAATGAAACATGTGGTAATATGGTTAGCGCCCTCATATCAGATGCCGGCCTACTAAATGAGTTGCCATGCGCGTCGCGTCGTAAAGTATAAATTTAGACTGCCAACTACTTACGCAAGCCAGGTGCTGTATCGGGCGCTGCCAAGCCCGTCTGGCCGGATAAAACGGCCTTTTCTGTCGCGCCCAAATGCCGCCAAGCGCGTTAGTCAGCCAGGCGGGCTTGCTAATGTGGCCGGGCATCCCAAATCAGTAAACAACGGCCGATAAATACCGTCCTGATAGACTTGACAAATGTAAATCAGCTGCCTCTGGCCAACTGCCGGCCTGATGCGGGTCCGATTGGGCAGGGCTGGTCTCGTTCGGTGCGGGCGGGCCATTGTAAGCGGGGTCCTTCGCGAGCGCTCTGGACCACTGCTAACTGCGTGGTCTTATCCGTTTGCGGGCGGCTTCCGTATCTTTGACCCATGAAAAGCCTGCGCACGTACTCCATCCTGCTGGCCGCTGGCGCGGCCCTGCTGCTAGGCGCCTGCTCGCAGGCCCCCGACGCCGAAAAAGACCCTAGTGCCGATGCCGCCTACAAGCGGGCCCATCGCACCGAAGGCTATCGTGAGGCGCAGAAAAGCAACGTGAGCTACTAATCGAGCTCCGGACGCGGCTCGTCGTTATTCTAACGCAAGGCGCCTCAAACCAAAGTCCCGCCCACGCTGATGGCGTGGGCGGGACTTTGGTTTGAGGCGCTCTTTTGGTGAACAGGCTGGCCGCGTCAGGCGTTGACCAGCTCGCGGTGCCGGCTCGCGGTCGCTTCGGCCTTGGCGAAGCTGGGTAAGGACAGCGGTACGGTACTCACGAGCTGCTCCGTCAGTAAGGCGGCCCAGGTGCGCAGGTAGAGCACCACGTCGTCGCGCTGGTTGTGGCGCAGCGCGTTGCGGCGCTCGAATGGAATGGCTTGGCGCACGGTCGGGTCGCCGAGTTTTTCGAGGTGGGTGAGGTCCTCGCGCGAAAAACCCAGGGCGAGCATCTCGTCGATGGTCTGGTCGAAGGGCAGGCCGCTGGTGGGGCAGTAGTCCACAAGCTGACGCTCCCAGTCGCCGTGGCGCTGCAGGGCCTGCGCGTGAATTTCCGCCTTGCTGAGCTGGGTGATGGTCTGGGCCAGGTGGCCGCAATTGCAGCTGCCCATGTGGCCCCACTGGTAGGGCGCTTCGGTGGCCAGGCGGCGGGCCGTGTCGCGCAGGGCCTCAATGAGGGAAAAAGAAACGCGGGACGTCATAGCGAAAGCGAAATTACGGGATGATGAATCCAAAAACCAGCCAGAAAAGCGCGAGCCGCCTGCCTTTGTTTGCCCTGGTTGTTACCCGTGCCCAAAAAAGTAGTCCCGGCCAAGACGAGCGCGCCGATGAAACCGACTCGCCCGCCCCAGCCGGGACCAGCTATTGCGCTAAAGCAGCGTAAGAAGCCATCAGGTTTTAAATAGGTTTTAGAGCCTAGAGCTGAGATGTCAGACCCACAACAAGGAAGATGATTTGAGCTAGTAAGAGTTAAGCTCTAAGGTCTTAGCTCTAAGTTCTCACCTGGAAACGGCTGAATCGGCTAATTCAAACAACCGCTTAGCGACGACCGCCGCCATCGCCGCCGCCGCTGCGCCCGCCCGACCACGACGAGCGTCCGCCACCGCTCCGCGAACCGCCCCCCGAGCCGCCTGCCGACGCGCCCGAGCGCTCACCACCCGGTGGGCGGCCGCTGCTGCGATGCTCGCCCCGGCCACTGCCGTTGCCGCCGCCGCTTCGGCCCTGGCTCGGGCCGCTGCTGCCGCGCCCGTCGCGGGCCGGCCGGCCCGCGGGGCCTTTGGGCCGGATGATGCGCTCGTTGCCGTTGAGCGAGACGGGGGCTACGCGGGAAGTAGTGTAGGGGTGGGCCACGTCTACGTCGAGCTGCCGGCGAATAAGCTTCTGAATATCTTGTAGATACGCACGCTCTTCGTCCTCCACAAATGTAAATGCGGTGCCGAAGTTGCCGGCCCGTCCGGTGCGGCCGATGCGGTGCACGTAGGTTTCGGGCTCGTTGGGCACCTCATAATTGATGACGTGCGTGAGGTCGTCCACGTCGATGCCGCGGGCGGCGATGTCGGTCGCGACGAGCACCCGCGTGGCCCCCGACTTGAAGTTGGCCAGCGCCCGCTGGCGGTGGGTCTGGCTCTTGTTGCCGTGGATGGCCTCGGCCGGGATGCTGGCTTTTTCCAGCGTCTCAGTCACCTTATTAGCCCCGTGCTTGGTGCGGGTGAAGACGAGTACGCGCCGGATGGCGGGGTCTTGCAGCACGTGGCGCAGCAGGGCCGGCTTGTCGTTCTTATCGACCAGAAACACGGATTGCGTCACCGTGTCGGCCGTGCTCGACACCGGTGTAACGGCCACCTGCACCGGGTTGGGGCGCAGGATGGTGGCCGACAACTCGCGAATGGCCTGCGGCATGGTAGCCGAGAAAAACAGGCTCTGGCGGCTGGCTGGCAGCTTGGGCAGAATCCGCTTGATGTCGTGGATGAAGCCCATGTCGAGCATCCGGTCGGCTTCGTCAAGCACAAACACTTCGAGGTGCTGCAAGTGGACATAGCCCTGGTTCATCAAATCGAGCAGGCGGCCGGGCGTGGCCACCAAAATTTCGACCCCGCGCTGCAGCGCCGACACTTGCGGGCCCTGGCCCACGCCGCCAAAGATAACGGTCGAGCGCAGGCCCGGCAGGTGGCGGCCGTACGCCTTAAAGCTCTCGGCAATTTGGATGGCGAGCTCGCGGGTGGGCGTTAGCACGAGGCAGCGGATGCGGCCGCGCGGCCCCTGGCCGGCTTTGCTGGTCTGGTCTTTCTGATGCAGGATTTGCAGGATGGGCACCGAGAAGGCGGCCGTTTTGCCGGTGCCGGTCTGGGCTACGCCGAGCAGGTCGTGCCCTTCGAGCACCTGCGGAATGGCCTGCTGCTGAATCGGGGTGGGGGTAGTGTAGCCCTCGTCGCTCAGGGCGCGGAGCAGGGGCTCAATCAGATTTAAGTCGTTGAAGGTCATACGAAAGGGAGCCGCCTACTCAAGCAGAGCGGCGGCGGATGCGCCGGCCATCGGTTGCCGGCACCAATACAGGAAAGGGGTGGGGAGTGAAGCCCGTCGGCGCGTGAGGCGGCCGGCTGAGCGCTTGGCCGCGACTATCCGTATCCGGGGGCGGCGGCCGGCAGCCGGTCCGATTTGCCGGGCTACCTTCGGCCGTAAAGGTACCGCCTAGTTTCTGGTTTCTGATTCGGTCATTGCTTGACGCGTAACATGCTCGCAATGACTGACGCGAAAATATACACCAATCAACAACCACTCATGCGAATAACCCAGCGCGAGCGCGTCTATGACGGCCATTTCAAGCTCAACAAACTCACCCTGACCACGCCTGGAGGCGAGCACCTGCCCCGCGAGCAGTTCGCGCCCGGCCACGCCGTGGCGGCGCTCGTTTTCGACACTGCGCGCGGCGAGTACGTGCTCACGCGCCAGTTTCGGGTGGGGGCCGAGCGCGAGCTGCTGGAGCTGGCCGCCGGCATGATTGACGAAGGCGAGAGCCCCGAAACGGCCGTGCGTCGCGAGGTGATGGAGGAGCTGGGCTACGAGCTGGACCAGCTCACCGAGATAGCGACCGTCTGGACCTCGCCCGGCGTAAGTGCCGAAACCATCGCCGTCTACTACGCCGAAGCCAGCCGCCAGTCCGCGCCCGGTGGGGGCCTGGCCGCCGAGCACGAACAAATCGAAATCGTGCGCCTGAGCCGCGAGAAGCTGGTGAGCTATCCGTTTCAGGATGCGAAAACCCTGCTGGCGGTGCTCTGGGTGCAGCTGAAACGTAAGGAGTAACTCCCCGTCATTGCGAGCAAAGCGAAGCAATCGCACCTGTTCAGCCCGTTCGGGTGCCTTCCTGACACGCCGCGCTGGTGCGATTGCTTCGCTACGCTCGCAATGACGGGGTAATTTATTCCTTGCCGGGCGTGAGCTGATACTCGAACTGCTGGCGCAGGCGACTGTCGTTCACGAGGAGCAGGAAGGGACCAGCCGCGGGGTCAAGCTTGACGAACGGAATATTCTGCTTGCTCTGGTAGAGGTCGCGGCCAAAAAAGCGGCCGGTGCCGGGGCGGGGCGTGGCTTTGAATAGCTCTTTGCCGTCTTTGTCGCGGGCGCTGAGCGTAAGCAGCGACGGGTCGGCATTGGTCGCGCCCTGGCGGTGGATAGTGAGCACGAGCAGCCCGCCGGCGGGCAGCCGGGCCAACCGCCGCTGGTAGGTAGAGTCAGCCCAGGCGTGAATCTTGCGCAGCTCGTTGATTTCGAGCAGCAGCTCGGCCGGCGAGCGGTAGCAGAGGTGGGTGTAGGAGGCCGACACCTCGGCATCTTCGTCGGTGTTTTTGGTGAGGTTGGCCACGGCCGGGCACTCCGGGTTTTTCTGGGCAAACATATACCGTTTGCGCGCTTGCGCGTGAGCTGCAGGAGCCAGCGCAAGCAGAAGTAAGGTTAGCAGCGCCACGGCGGGCGACAAAGTGGTAAACCGCATATGCAGGAAGCAAAAAAAGCTGGCCGGGACAAATACCCGACCATATTTGCAAAGAACGGCCCCCGCCGCCGAAAACCTGCCGCCCGCTTTGGCCGCCCATAAGTTAGCCGAAACTTAACCCAGTCGTAACGCGCCCGTGATAGTGGAAAGCGAGCTTTGACTCATGCTAAAGCTCTCCTATTTCTGGCGCTCGGCGCTCGGCTGGCGGCTCGCTGGGGCGGGCTTGCCCTGGCTGCTGACGCTGGGCTGGTGGCTGGTGCTGGGCCTGCCGCTACGGCGGGGTTTGCGCTCGGCCTTACGTGGCGTAAGTACCTGGCTGCCAGCGGGGCCACCCACCCGGCCGCGCCGTCCCAAAGCGCCGCGCCCCGCTCGCCGCGTCCCGCGCCCACCTTATTCCGCTGCCGCATGAGTAGTCCGGCGCTCCCGCCGCCTTCGTCCCCGCCGCCTTCGTTCCCGCCGCTCCTGCCGCTGCCCCCCGCCGCCGTTTCCGCCGCCCCCGACAACGCTGCGGCGGCGCTTGCCCGCCGCCGCCCCAAAAAACGCCGGCTCGCCGTGGCCGTTGTCTCCGACGTGCATTTGGGCACCTATGGCTGCCACGCCAAAGAGCTGCTGCGCTACCTTAGAAGCATTCGCCCGCAGGTGCTCGTGCTCAATGGCGACATCGTGGACATCTGGCAGTTCTCGAAAAACTACTGGCCGCCGGCCCACATGCGCGTGGTGCGCTACCTGGCCGGGCTGGCCGCCAAAGGCACCCGGATTCACTACCTGACCGGCAACCACGACGAGCTGCTGCGCAAGTTTGCCGGCTTGAAGCTCGGGCAGTTTCAGCTCGACAACAAGCTCGTGCTCGACCTGCCCCACGGCCGCACCTGGCTGTTTCACGGCGACGTGTTCGACGTGACCATGCGCCACGCGCGCTGGCTGGCCAAGCTCGGCGGCAAGGGCTACGACCTGCTCATCCTGCTCAATCGGCTGGTCAATTTTGTGCTCCAAAAGCTAGGCCGGCCCAAAGTGGCCTTGTCGAAAGCGGTGAAAAATCGGGTGAAATCGGCCGTGAACGTGATGAGCGACTTCGAGCAAACGGCCGCCAACATCGCCGCCGACCAGGGCTACCGCTACGTGGCGTGCGGCCACATCCATCAGCCCGAAATCAAGACCTTGCCTACCGCCCAGGGCGAGGTTATCTACCTAAATTCCGGCGATTGGGTCGAAAACCTGACCGCCCTCGAATACACGCCCGAAGCTGGCTGGGAGCTGTACCGCTACGCCAACGACCCGCGGATGCAGCCCCAACCCGGCGACGCGCCCGACGCGCCCGAGGCCGACGACCTCGCCGCCGATGCTGCCCCCGCCGCGCTGCTGCAAGGGCTGCTGGCCGAGATGAGGATTAAGGATTAGGGTATTTGGATTAGGGATTAGGGATGGAGGACTTGGGCGTTTATGGACAATCTTGCCGGTCGCTCCCCAATCTTTGCAAATACGAGGTCCCTAATCTCTAATCCTGCATCCTCAATCCTTAATCCTCAAAATGAAAATCCTCTACGCTATCCAGGGCACCGGCAACGGGCACCTGAGCCGGGCGCTCGACGTGGTGCCGCTGCTGCAGAGCCGGGTGGCGGCGCTGGGCGGCGAGCTGGACTTGCTCGTCAGCGGGCCGCCGGCCGATTTATCCTTGCCCTTCGCCGTGCGCTACCGGGCGGGCGGGATGGGTTTTTTATTCGGCAAGAAGGGCGGCATCAACTTCGTTAAGACCTTCCGGCAGTTCGACGCGCCCGACTTTGTGCGCGACATTCAGCACCTGCCCGTGCGCGACTACTCGCTCGTCATCAACGACTTCGAGCCGGTCTCGGCCTGGGCCTGCCGGTTTCGGCACCAGCCCTGCGTGGCCCTGAGTCACCAAAGCGCGGTGCTGCACCCGGCCGCGCCGCGCCCCGGCCGCGAAGACCCCGCCGGCCGGGCCGTACTGCGCCACTACGCGCCGAGCACGGCCCAGTACGGCTTTCACTTTCAGGCGTATGCGCCCGGCATCAGTACGCCCGTCATTCGGCAGCAGGTGCGCGCGCTCACCCCCACCGACGAAGGCCACTACACGGTGTATCTGCCCGCGTTTGATGAGCAAACCCTAGTCAGCCGCCTGCGCTACCTGAGCCGCACGGTGCGCTGGGAGGTGTTCAGCAAGCACTCGCAGCAGCCGGCCGAGTACGACAACGTGCGGGTCTGGCCAGTGGGCGGGGGTGATTTCCTGCACAGCCTGGCCAGCGCCCAGGGCGTGCTCTGCGGGGCCGGTTTCGAAACCCCCGCCGAGGCGTTGTTTTTGGGCAAAAAGCTGCTCGTGGTGCCCATGAGGCAGCAGTACGAGCAGCAGTGCAACGCGGCCGCGCTGGCTAAGATGGGCGTGCCCGTCGTGCGCGGCCTGCGCGACAAGCACCTGGCCGGCGTGGACGAGTGGCTGCGCACCGGCCAGCCCGTGCCCGTGGACTACCCCGACCGCACCGGGGCCGTGCTCGACCAGTTGCTGAGCGAGCAGCTTGGGGTAATGGTTAGTGGTTAATGGTCAGTAATTAATGTTTAATGTCTTGTCGGTCAATTTTTTGCTGTGCTCGCCATGACAGTTATTTCAAACAACAAACAATCAGCAACAAGCAAATTATCTTATTTAAATGTCCGCTTCCGTTATTCTAACCTCATCTGACCCGGCTGCGCTGCCGTCGGCTTTTTTCCCTGAATCCGCACCCGCTTCATTTTCCCGCGCCGATTTTGGGGCTGATTTTCACTGGGGGGCCGCCTGTGCGGCGTACCAGGTGGAGGGCGGCTGGCAGCAGCAGGGCAAGGGGCCGAGCATCTGGGACGAGTTCGTGCGGCGGCCGGGGGCCATCGCCCGGGGCGAGCACGCGCGGGTGGGCTGCGACTTTTTTCACCGCTACGAGGCCGACCTCGATCTAGCTCAGGTCCTGGGGCTGACTGACTTCCGTTTTTCGGTGTCGTGGCCGCGGGTGCTGCCCGAAGGCACCGGCCTTGTAAACCGCCGCGGCCTGGACTACTACGACCGCCTCGTCGATGCCTGCCTGGAGCGTGAGCTGCGGCCCTGGCTCACGGTCTATCACTGGGATTTGCCGGCCGCGCTGCAAGCCAAAGGCGGCTGGACGAACCGCGCCGTGGTGGGCTGGCTCGCCGACTACGCCCAGGTGCTGGCCCGCCGCCTCGGCGACCGGGTGCGGCACTGGCTGGTGCTGAATGAGCCGATGGTGTTCGTCGGAGCCGGGCATTTGCTGGGCATCCACGCGCCGGGCCGGCGCAGCCTGCCCGCGTTTCTGGCGGCCAGCCACCACGCCGCGTTGGCCCAGGCCGAGGGCGGGCGGGCGCTGCGGGCGGTGTTGCCGGCCACGGCCCGCGTCGGCACCAGTTTTTCGTGCTCGTACCTCACGCCCGACCGCCCCGGCCACGCGCCTACCGAAGCCGCTACGCGCCGGGTCGATGCGCTGCTCAACCGTTTTTTCGTGGAGCCCGCCCTCGGCCTCGGTTTCCCGACGCAGGAGCTGCCCACCCTGGCCTGGCTGCTGCGCCGCTACCATCAGAGCGGCGACGAGGCGCGGATGAAGTTCGACTTCGACTTTTGGGGCGTGCAGAACTACACCCGCGAGGTAGTGCGGCGCGCAAGTTGGCTGCCGCTGCTCGGCGCGGCCCTGGTGCCGGCCCGCGAGCGCGGCGTGCCGTTTTCTGAGATGGGTTGGGAAGTTTATCCCGAGTCCATTTACGAGATGCTGCGCCAGTTTGGGGCCTACCCCGGCGCGCCCGAGCTGGTCGTAACCGAGTCGGGCGCGGCCTTCCCCGACCAGCTCCAGCCCTCGGCGGCGGGCGGGCGGGTGCCCGATGCCGGCCGGCAGGCGTATTTGCAGGCGGCCATCGGGCAGGTGCTGCGTGCCCGCCAGGCCGGGGTGCGGGTGAACGGCTACTTCCCGTGGAGCTTCACCGACAATTTCGAGTGGGCCGAAGGCTACCGTCCCCGCTTCGGCCTCGTGCACGTGGACTACGCCACCCAGGAGCGGGTCGTGAAGGACTCGGGCCGCTGGTACGGCGAGTTTCTGGGCGGCGCGCTGGTGACGGTGGGAGCGGAGCAGCGCCCGACCTACGCCCAGCGGTAGCGCCCGCAGCCCGGTTTTCGGTGCCGTCGGGCCGGGTGGCGCTCAGGCCGCGGTGGCCTCGCGCGGCTGGGCCAGCTGGCGCTCGATGCGGCGGTCGGGCAGCAGCCACATCAGGGCTACGGCCAGGTAGATGCCGCCCGCCAGCCAGGCGCTCACGAAGCTCAGCCCGATGCCCAGGCAGTAGAGTGCCACCGAGAGCTTGCCCTTGACATCGCGCCCGACGGCGCGGGCCAGCACCGAGTCGGGGCCGTTGGCGACGATGATGAGGCGCTGCAAAATCCAGTACGCGAAGCCGGCCATTAGCAGCACCGCGCCGTAGAGCGTGAGCGTGAGGCCCTGGAAGTGGTTCTCGCCCATCCAGTTGGTGACGGCCGGCACGAGCGAGAGCCAGAATAGCAGGTGCAGATTCGCCCAGAGCACCCCGCCCGACACCCGGCTCACGGCGGCCAGCAGCATGTGGTGGTTGTTCCAGTAGATGCCGATGTAGAGAAAGCTCAGCACGTAGGAGCCCACCACGGGCAGCAGTGGGCGCAGCGCGGCCAGGTCGGCACCGTGGGGCACCTTGATTTCGAGCACCATGATGGTGAGAATGATGGCGATAACGCCGTCGCTGAAAGCTTCAACGCGTCCTTTGTGCATGGTCGGGGTTTTTACGGCAGCTAAAGTAGGTGCCTCACCGCTTCTGGCTCATCCGGCGCGGTTGCCGCCCGGCAGCGTTCCGCTTATTTTATTCATAGTCATCATGCAGACTATTTCAATCAACGTATCCGCCGTTCGCGCCGCCCTGCTGGGCCTGGCCGTGGGCGACGCCCTGGGCGTACCCGTCGAGTTCGAGCCCCGCGCCGCGCGCCGCGCCAACCCGGTGCTCGGTATGCGCGCCTACGGCACTCATCACCAGCCGGCCGGCACTTGGTCCGACGATGCCTCACTCACCTTTTGCCTGGCTGAAACCCTGGCCCGGCCCGGCGGCTTGAGCGGCCTGCCCGACCTGGCCGACTTCGGTCGCCGCTGCGTGAATTGGCTCGATAATGGCTACTGGACGGCCCACGGCGACACCTTCGACGTGGGCGGAGCTACTCGCGACGCTATTGGCCGGCTGCGCCAGGGCCACCGCCCGCCCGAAACCGCCGGCAGCACCGCCGAAACGGCCAACGGTAACGGCGCGCTCATGCGCATCCTGCCGCTCGTCTTTCATCAAAGCTGGCAGGCCGACGAGTTAAACCTGAACGCCGCCTTCGCCCTGACCCACGCCGTGGCTGGCGTTACGCACGGCCACCCGCGCTCGTCGCTGGGCTGCTTTTTGTATTTGCTGGTGGCCCGCGAGCTGCTGCGCGGCCACGCGCCGGCCGGGGCCTACGAGCGAATGCGCGCGGCGGTCAACCCCTGGCTTCAGGCCCCGGCCAAAGCGGAGGTTTTTGAGCAGTGGCCGGCCTACGCGACCCTGCTCGACGGGACTTTACCCACGCGGGCAGAAAACCAGATTTCTTCGTCGGGCTACGTGGTACACACGCTCGAAGCGGCCCTGTGGTGCCTGTTGCGCCATGACACCTACGCCGCCACCGTGCTGGCGGCCGTGAACCTGGGCGACGACACCGACACGACCGGCGCGGTAGCCGGTGGCCTGGCTGGGCTGGCGTATGGAGAAGCAGCTATTCCGAAGCAGTGGCTGGCGGGCCTGGCCCGACGCGGGGACGTGGAGGTGCTGGCCACAAAGCTGGGGGCGCTGGCTGGCGGAAGTTGATTCGGCGCGGATTCAGGCTCAGGCGCGGGGCCGGGGCCATTTTATGCTTCCTGTGGTTGCCGCCCGGTAGTTTTCGAGCCACGCCCCTGCCTGCAAGACCCGGCAGCAGCTCGTCGGGGTAAGCCACCAAACTTTTGGGGCGGCGCCGAACGACGAGTCGCTGCGTTCACAACGGCTGAAGTACGACTTTACCCCAAAATTATTTCACCACCAGGCTGCCGCGCAGCATGTGCATTCCGCAAGTGAACTCGAAGCGGCCGGCCTGCTCGGGCAGCAGCTCAACCAGCGTCGTTTGAAAGGCCGGAAGGTCGCGCCGAATATTAAAATCCGGCATCAGCAACTCTTCCGAGCACGTGTTTTCCTCATCGCGGAAGAAGTGGAGCTGCACCGGCCGGCCGCGCTCGACCTCAATCACGTCGGGCGAGTAGCCCCCTTTCACGTGAATGTCCACCTGCTGCACCCCACCCGAGGTCGAAACCGCCACGGCCGTTTCGCGCGCGGCCAGGAAGAAGTACCAGACGACGAAGCCGGCCAATGCCAGGCCAGCGGCGGTTACGATGATTTCAGCGGCATCCATTCTGGAGTTAAGAGTTAAGAGTTAGGAGTTAAGGGTTTAATAATTTAGAGGCAAGAGGTTAAAACAGTTATACCTTTCACTCTTAACTTTTAACTCTTAACTGGCTGAAAGCCGCGCAGGCGCAGCGAATTGGTGAGCACCGACACCGAGCTGAGCGCCATGGCTCCGGCCGCCAGCATGGGCGAAAGCAGCCAGCCGAATACCGGGTACAGTAGCCCGGCCGCGATGGGAATGCCCAGCACGTTGTAGATGAAGGCAAAAAACAGGTTTTGCTTAATCGTGCGGATGGTTTGGCGCGACAAGTCAATGGCCGTCACCACGCCCTGCAAATCCGAGCGCATGAGCGTGATGCCGGCCGCTTCCATTGCCACGTCGGTGCCACCGCCCATCGCCAGGCCAATATCGGCTTGCGCCAGGGCGGGCGCGTCGTTGATGCCATCGCCCACCATCGCCACGATGCGCCCCTCGGCTTGCAGCTCCTTGACCTTGCCGGCCTTGCCGCTGGGCAGCACTTCGGCGAAGTAGCGCGTGATGCCCACTTGCGCGGCCACCTGCGCGGCTGTCTGGGGGTTGTCGCCGGTCATCATCACCACCTCGATGCCCAGCCGTTGCAGCCGCTGAATCGCGGCTTTCGACGTGTCGCGCACCGTGTCGGCCACGCCCACTAGCGCCACTACCTGGCCCGCCACGGCCACGTAAAGCACCGTCTTGGCCTGGCTC
>JANXNW010000061.1 GCA_025353905.1 Hymenobacter sp. | reverse complement strand
AAGCCCGCTGGCCCGTAGGTGAGGGCGGCCACGAACGTGGGAGCCGCGTCGCTGCCCTGGTAAAGTAGCAACTGGTCGCCGGCCGCCGCCAGCGGGATGGGCTGGCTGAAATCCGTCTGAAACGCACTGTAGCTGATGACTTCGCCTTTGCGCACCCCGCCGGCCGGCACGGTGTACACGCTCGTCGCTTCGCCGGGCCGGAAGCCACCGGCCGCCAGCCAGCCGTTGTTGGTGAGCCGCAGCTCGGTGCCGGCGCTCAGGTCCACGAGCGGGCTGAAGCCCCAGTCAGCCGCCCCGCCGGTGGTGGTGTAGCCGGTCAGCACTACTTCGCCCGGCCAGAGCACCGTCGGGGCGCTTTGAGCGTGGGCGTGGGCCCGGTTTAGCCCCAGCAAAAGCAGCAGGGCCATGAGGAGTAAAGAGTGTCCGTGCTTCATAACGAAAGGGGGTGAAAAGGGTTGAAAAGAAAAACGAAACAATCTCCGCTAGAGGCCACTGGTGTTGAGACTAACAGAAGACTTGCCGTAAATCTAAACGAGCCGGACAGAGGGCGCAAGTAAATAGTTGATGAAATCAGACTTTTGAAACTAACATAATTTGGGCTTTTTTGCACTAAATAATTCGTCTACAGTTTTTCAGTGAAGAATTCTACTCTTATTTCAAGGACTCCCTACTGGCGAATGGCTAAATGCAAGAAAATTTGGGTAAACAAAGGTGCCAGGTACCGTTTCAGGCTACTATATGTAGCTTATCTAGCTGATTAAGAAGCTTTTGCGTAAAATTTTTTTGTACCACATGAGCCAATGAGTGGCCACGGCCAACCGCCGTTTCACGCGAAGCGGGAGTGGTTCAATCCCTTTCTTTGGCTGAGTATGGGCGGGTGGTGCCTGAGCGGTATTGCCGCCCGACTCGTCGCCCGCGCACGGTCTGTGGGCAATGCAAGGCTTGGCGAGAAGACGGCACTCTGGACTGGCTGATAAATGGTTCATGTCGTGCGTCAGCCTCAGCAGGCGGCCGCGCCTAAATCCGGGACCAGCGCCACGCAGGTCGGGCATACGGGCGCTGAAAAGCGGCCGCTGTGGCTACGGCGCAGGCAGCGGGCGGCAAGCATTTTATCGTGCTGGCGCACAAGCTTTGCCGCTGGCCGTGCAGGGACACACGTTTGGTGCCAGAGCCGGTGGGCGCGGCAACGGCACTAATCAAGCCCGCGCCCCGCACCTGCCCTCGGCTTGAGGCGACGGGCGCTGGTAGAGTCCTGGATTACTTCACCAGCTCACCGTCTCACCGGGCGCGATGAATGAGCACGACCCCGGCCAGAATCACGAGCAGCCCGGCCCCGTGCCAGCCGTTGAAGGTTTCGCCGTCGAGTGCGCCCCAGGCCAGGGCCACCACCGGAATGAGGTAGGTGCTGGAAGCGGCGAAGAGGGTGCTCGACTGCTGAATGAGCCGGTTGAAGAGCACCATGGCCACGGCCGTGCTCAGCGTGGCCAGCAGGGCAATGTAGCCGAACGCCGCCCAGGCGCCCGGCACCGTGGCCAGCTTATGCACGAAGCCCGTGCCGAGCAGCAAAAACGCCAGCGCCGGACCGCCGATGAGCAGCAGCAGCAGCGAGGTCACGGCCACCGGCATGAGGCCCGTCAGGCGGTGCTTTATCACGTTCACGCTCAGGCCGTAGCCCAGCGTGGCCGCCACGATAAACAGCCCGTACCAGGCGTTACCCATGCCGGCCGGCGTAGCGTCGCCGCCGCTGCCGCCCAGTAGCAGCATGACGACCGTGCCGGCCAGGCCCAGCGCGCACCCCAGCACCCGGCGTATCCCCAGCGGCTGCCCAAACAGCCCCGCCCCGATGAGCAGCGCGAACACCACCGTGAGCGCGTTGAGCACACCGGCCAGGCCCGAGGCCAGCCGGGTTTCGGCGTAGGCGAACAGAAACGCCGGCAGCAGCGTGCCCACGGTGCCGCTCAAGGCCAGCCACTTGAGGCGCGAGCGGTCTACGCGCGGTAGCTCGCGCCAGGCGAAGGGCAGCAGCAGCAGCGCCGCCACGCTCACCCGCGTCGCGCCCAGCTCCAGGGCCGAAAACACGAGCAAGCCCTTCTTCATCAGAATGAACGACGTGCCCCAGATGAGCGAAAGCAGCGCCAGCAGTCCCCAGGCCCCGGCCGAAGGCAGCGGCACGGTGGCCGGCGGCAGAACGGGAGTGGAAACAGCAGCAGGCGGCGAAACGGAAGCAGGAGTGGACATCGGGCAAAATTAGCCGGGGCTGGAAGCTTCGTCCGAAGGCGGCACCTGGCAGTTGCCAAGCCAGCCCAAGCCAGCACGCTGCCTTGTCCACCGCCGCCGGACGCTTTCAGTAGCGAATGGTGAGGTTCAGGTTTTCCAGCCGTTTGGTTTCCCCCTGGCGATTCTCGTCGAAAATCAGGGTCAGGGCGTTCTCTGGGGCCGATGCAAAGCGTATCTGGGGCTGGTTGGCTACTTGTTGCAAAAACGCATCCGCCCCGTCATGGTGCTGGAGGCCAAAAATGGCCTGGGTTAGCCGTTGCAAGCCGAGGCGGTGGTGCATGGGTTCGGCCGGGGTCGTTTTGTCACCCCTGAACGGGAGCCGAAATGTCCAGGGCAGGCTCAGGTTTTGCTCCTGGGGCAGCACGTCAATCACGAGTCCGGCCGGGAAATATGCCGGCTGGTACGCGATGGCCGCCGTGAAAGTAGCCGCCGTATCGGGCGTGTTCAGTAGGCACAAGCCATAGGGCGATGCTTGGAAGTCGAGGTAGCGCGTCCGTTGCCAGAGCTTGATAGGCAGCAGCGCCGGACTCGTGATTTCCGCCTCGTTTTGCACCCAAAGAATTTCCAGGAAGAAATTTTCAAAGTAGAATTTTCGGTTGGCGGTGCCCTGGCCGGGATGCACTCGGCTACTGCCTTCACTCAGGCCCAATGCCAACAACTCCTCCGCTGCCGCGTGAGGGTTGTCCGTGAATATGAAAATGTGGTCAATCTCCATGAGTAGAAAGCTTAACCGCTGAGCCGGCGAAAATACGGCGCAGGGTTGGCGCTCAACTGGTGGCCCCGCCTGCCCGGTCGTGCCCCCGGCGGTCCCGTACTTTTGACTCACCCACCTGCTTATTTCTCTGCCTGATGAATCCTGCTCCGTCCGCCGCCCAGCTGCTCGACCACGAAAAGCAGCTTGCCGCCGCCGTGGCCGTGGGCTGGGTGCGCGACGGTATGACGCTGGGCCTGGGCACGGGCAGCACCGCCGCGCATTTTATTCGGCAGCTGGGCGCGCGGGTGCGGGCCGAGGGCTTGCGGGTGCAGGGCACGGCCACTTCGCTGGCAAGCGAGGCGCTGGCCCGCGAAGCTGGCATCCCGCTCGTGGAGCCGCGGCGCGGCCTGCGCTTCGATTTGGCCGTGGACGGGGCCGACGAGCTCGACCCAGAGTTGCGGCTCATCAAAGGCGGCGGCGGGGCGTTGCTGCGCGAAAAGATTGTCGAAACCGCCGCCGATTACCTGCTTGTCATCGCCGATTCCAGCAAGCTCGTGGCCCGGCTCGGGCGCTTCCCGCTGCCGCTCGAAGTGGTGCCTTTCGCCCTGCCCTGGGTGTTGGACGCGGTGGCCCAGCTCGGCGGCGCGCCCGAGCTGCGCCTGGCCAAAGCCGACACCGGCCAGCCCGCGCTTTCCGACCAGCGCAACCTGCTCGTAGACTGTCACTTCGGGCTGATTGCCGACCCCGAAGCCCTGGCCATACGCCTGCAAGCCATTCCCGGCATCGCCGGCCACGGCTTGTTTCTGGGCCTGGCCCGGGCGGCGATTATCGTACAAGACGGGCAGCTGCAAGTGCTACGGCCGGGCCAGGCCGCGCGGCCAGCAAGCGAGTTCAGCAAGCTACCCTGATTCAATTATCAATGAGCAATGAGCAATGAGCAATGAACAATGAGCAATTCAGAATAAACTCAAAGTAGTCAAAGCTGAATTGCTCATTGTTCATTGATAATTGATTTCCCGGCTGCTTCGTCTAGAAACCAGTGCAACTCACCGCTGCTCGGCGCGATAAGCTGGGCTGGGTACTCGGCCGGGTCGCGCACTGGGCCGAGCACCCGCGCTACGGCGGCGGCCTTGTCGGCTCCGAACACCAGGAAGGCCACCGCCCGCGCCTGGTTGATGAGCGGCGCGGTGAACGTAAGCCGCCACGCGGCTAGCTCCGCCACGAAGACGGCGCGGACGCCGGCGGTGGTTTCGCCCAGCACCGGCGTGTGCGGAAAGAGCGAGGCTGTGTGCGCGTTGTCGCCGAGGCCCAGCAAAACCAGGTCGAAAACCAGGTTTTCCGGCTTATCAGTCGCGCCAAAAAACTGCCGCAGTCCGGCTTCGTAGGCTGCCGCAGCTTCGGCGGGGGGCAGGCGGGTGTCGTAGGCAAAAACGTGGGCGGGCGCTATCGCGAGCGGGTCGAGCAGCGCGGTTTTGGCCATCCGATAATTGCTCTCGGGCGAGTCAGCGGGCACGTTGCGCTCGTCGCCGAAAAAGAAAAACACCCGCTCCCAGGCCACCTGGGCGCGGTAATCGGCCGTGGTCAGCAGCTCGTAGAGCCGACGCGGCGAGCTGCCCCCCGAGAGCGCTACCACGAACCGCCCCCGCGCCGCTACCGCCGCCTCGGCACGGGCCACGAAGTAGTCGGCCAGCGCGTGGGCGGGGGTTGGTTGTTTTTTGTTTTTTGTTTTTTGTTTCTTGTTCATAATTGAACTACTTGACTAGCAACGCTCTAATGAAACAAGAAACAAGAAACAAGAAACAAGAAACAAGAAACAAGAAACAAGAAACCTACTTCAGCGGCAGCGTAAACCAATGAAACCCGTCCTTCGCCACCAACGCCTCGGCTGATTCCGGGCCCCAGGAGTCGGCCGAGTAGTTGGGGAAGTTCTGGCTGACGCGGCTTTGCCAGGACGTGAGAATGGGCATGACCAACTCCCAGGCGGCTTCGACCTGGTCGGCGCGCATGAACAGGGTCTGGTCGCCGGTCATCACGTCGAGCAGCAGCGTTTCGTAGGCTTCGGGCGCTTCGGCCACGTAGGTGCCTTTGTAGTCGAATACCATGTCCACGGTGTTGAGCATCATCTCCACGCCGGGGCGCTTGGCCTGCACTTGCAGGCGAATGCTCATCTCGGGCTGAATGCTGATAATGAGCCGGTTCTGCTTGAGCGACTCGGCCGCTTCGGGCGGAAAAATGAAGTGCGGGACTTCCTTGAACTGAATGGTGATAACCGAAGCCGAGCGGTGCAGCCGCTTGCCGGTGCGCAGGTAGAACGGCACGCCCTGCCAACGCCAGTTGTCCACGAAAAACTTGACGGCCGCGAACGTCTCCGTGTTCGACTGCGGCGGCGCGCCCGGCTCCTGGCGGTAGCCGGGCACCTGCTGGCCTTCGAGCCAGCCGGGGCCGTACTGCCCGCGCACGGTGTGCTCACGCACGGCCTCGGGCGTGAAGCGACGCATGGCCCGCAGCACGTCCACTTTGCGGTCGCGCACTTCTTCGGCCTGGAAGCTCACCGGCGGCTCCATCGCCACGATGCACAGCAACTGCAAGAGGTGGTTTTGAATCATGTCGCGCAGTGCGCCCGCGCCCTCGTAGTAGCCGGTGCGCTCGCCCACGCCCAGGCTTTCGGTCACCGAAATCTGCACGTGCTCAATGTAATTGCGGTTCCAGAGCGGCTCCAGTAGCGCGTTGGCGAAGCGGAAAGCCATGATGTTCTGCACCGTTTCCTTGCCCAGGTAATGGTCGATGCGATAGACCTGGTTTTCCTGGAAGATGCCCGCCAACAGCGCGTTCAGCTCGCGGGCCGA
>JANXNW010000104.1 GCA_025353905.1 Hymenobacter sp. | reverse complement strand
CTGTACCGAGTCGAGGGCGGCGGCCAGTGGCGGGGGCAGCGGCCGGCCGGCCCGGCGCAGGGCGGCCAGGTAGTCGGCCATCAGCCCGAAGTCCTGCACCTCGTCGATGCCCACGAAGCGGATGCGCCGGGCGGGCGGCAGCGTCTGGTTCAAGGCCCGGATGCGGCGGATTTTGGCCGCAAAGTCGGCGTTGCCCCAGGGCTGCTGCTCGCGCACCCAGGAAGCAAACACGCGGCGCAGCGTGGCCTCGTCGCCAGTGCGCAAATACTCATTGAGAAAATACGCCTTCGCCCCGTCCACTTCGGCCAGGTAATGGCGTACGCCGGCGCGCTGATTTAAGTGACGCAGCAGCTCGAAATCAACGTCTTGCAGCCGCCCCACGCCGTGCGATTCGCCCAGCAAGAACACCTGGTTCTGGTAAAACGCGGCGTCAAACAGCCGAAATGGCAGCGGGCCGGCAGCCAGGTCGAGCGTCTCGCGGGGCGCGTCGGCAAAGACGGAATCGGCGGCGGTGGGGGCGGAGGTAGCAGGCGGGGCGGCCGGGGCCGAAGCAGCAGCCGGGGCCGGCGCTGCCGCGAGCTGAGCGCGAATTGGCGCGGGGCTGGCCAGCAGCAGCGCCGCGCTCAGCAGCAGGGCGGGGAGAGGGGCGAGCGGATTCATATGGAGGGCGGGGGTTGAGGGTGAAGCTTGCCCCAAACCACGCCCCGCGCCCCGCCCGGCCGAAGCGGCGGGCGCTGAAGTCGGTAAAAAATCCCGTGAAGTCCGTAAAAATTCCGTTCGCCAGGTGGTCCCTTTTAGTAGCTCTCGCCGGCAGTCCTGCTTAATGAATGTTGGCCCGGCTACTCGAACCGCAGGGCGTGGACGGGTGCCGCGGCGGGCGTAGGCTGGCCCACGAGCCAGTCGATGTCGGCCTGTTTTTGAAACAAGTACACGCAATACACGTCGGCCACATCGCGTCGGTGCAGGGCCAACACGAGGCAATACCGGAAGCCCGGCGCAAACTGCCGGCTGGGACTCACCTGGGCGATAGCCGCCCAATCGGACCCAAACTCAAACCGTGCGCCTCGCGCCGGAAACTCACGCAACGCGGGCATCTGCCCGCCGGATATGTTGGCCAGCACCACCGCCGCCTGCGTAGGATACAGCTCGTTGGGGTCGCTCAGGTCGGCGTTGGGCTGGCCTTTCGTGCGGCGAAATTCGGCCAGCAAAGGGCCAAGCGGGCGGATGGCGTAGCGCACCTCCACGGCCCGGCTCGTAAAGCGGTAGGCGTAGTCGCAGTCCATCTGGCCGTTGCGCTTCAGCGCCACCGGCACCGTGCCGGCTGGGGTCACGAACCGCAGTCGGCTGGCCGTCAGCTGATGCTGGAAAGCCGCTGGCAGAGCTTTTCGGGCCGGTGCTTGCGCCCGCAGCCCGAAGGCGCAAGCGGCCACGGCCACCACAGTAGCGTATAATCTGGTTGGCAGCATGGGCGGACTGGGCTGAAAAAGATGATTCGGCCTCAAGATAGCGCGCCCACTGCCTGAGAGTTCAGCTCAACACCTCAAACCCAATCGGCTTGAACGCATAGTTATTCGACATCTCCGCCGAACAGGCCGTCATGCCGACAATCAAATCCATCTTGGCTTCGATTATCACGTAGTCGCCGGCCCGGCTTCTGGGGGGCAGCACGGCCACGCGGCCGGTGTCGGAGTCCACCGTGACGTGCATAAACAGATTAAAGCAGATGGGAATTTGGTCGCCCGTGATGCCGTAGGGGGCGAGGGCTTCGGTCAGGTTGCCATAGCAGCCGCGGTGCGGGTGTTCGTGGCCGTAAATGATGCGAAACGTGTCGGCCGAGCAGGGCGTGAGCAGGAAGTCGTGGCGGCCCACGGTGTCTTCCACTAGCTCAAACATAACCCGGCTCCGGTTCGAGTAGAACGGGTGGCCGACGGTGAGAAAGATGGTTTCGGCGTAGTCAATCGTGCGGCCCGAGGACAGGTATTCGGCCGTATCGTGCTGGTTGAAGCACACGAAATCCGAGACTTGCTCGCCTTGCGGGTCGGTTACTTTCAGGCGCTGGCCTTGCTTCAGTAGGAAGGCCGTGCCGCTACGGGGGGGAATGACGGTCATAATTGAAAAAAAGGTGTAACACCAAGCTCCGCTTGGTGAGACGTTCGCCCGGTCCGGGTGCCGTGCTAACGCCTCACCAAGCAGAGCTTGGTGTTACGCCGCGTGCTTGCTCACGAACGGGCACTGCCACTCGCCATCATAAAGCCGGCCGCTGTATTGCAAGACTTCGGAGGCGTCGCCGAAGTTGCGCAGCATCGGGTTGATGGCCCCGGCGTAGGCCGCGTCGCGGGTGCGGATGGTGTCGCGGAGCTTTGTGTATTTGCCCTCCGTGCGCAGGCGCTCGAATTGCTGGTGGGCGTTGAAGACGAGCGTGGGATACGCAAACTGCCGAGCCGGGCGGCTGGCCCCGGGGTGCATCCCGATGATGAAAAACGCCTCTTCCTTCAGGCTGAAGCTGAAATCGGGCGAGGCAGGGTCGCTCACTACGCGCTTGTCGTAGGCGTAGCGGCGCGCGTCGAGGTCCGAAAGGCTTTGCAGACGCTGCCAGAGCAGCTCGTCGAATTGCGTTTCGGTGGATTGGCTTGGCCCGCGAAAGATGACGGCGGCCGAGTGAAAAAGCCGCTCGGAAGCGCGGTAGCGGTCGGTGAACTCGTAGAGGAAATCGAGAATTCGCTGGTCATCGTGCGGGCAGGCGAGGTGGTCTACGACGAGGCAGTCAAGCTGCTCAAAGGTGAGGGCGGTTTTGGCCGCCACGCAGGGAAATTCGCGGTTAGCGATAAAGTCGCGGTAAGCTTGCGCCTCGACAGGAGGTTGAGTAATAAACATCGGCGGGCAACTGGTGGAAAAGCATGGGAGAGGGTAGTAGCTAAAAAAGCTAGTATTGCTTACGGCCGGCGGGCGGAGAGGTTCGGTAAAAATTCGGGCACAAAACCTGATAAGTTAAGCGTACGCGCCCGACCCGGCTTGCCATCAGCCCGGTAAAGTCAGCTTAAAAAGTTAGCCTGAACCGGCCACCCCAACCCCAGGGCCGCCGGGGCAGTACGAGCGTTTATGCTTTCTTCTAAAACTTCGACGCTGTCCACTGAAACCGCCGCCCCGACTGACAACGCCGCGACCCGCCCGGCTACGACTCCTGCTACGACCCCCGCCACTACCACCGGCCTAGTGCGGGTGCGCGGCGCGCGCGAGCACAACCTGCAAAACGTGGATGTCGATATCCCGCGTGACGCGCTCGTGGTGTTCACCGGCGTGTCCGGCTCGGGCAAGTCGAGCCTGGCGTTTGGGACGCTCTACGCGGAGGCCCAGCGGCGGTACCTGGAGTCGGTGTCGCCCTACGCGCGGCGGCTATTTCACCAGCTCACCGTGCCCGACGTGGACCGCATCGACGGGCTGCCGCCGGCCGTGGCCTTGCAGCAGCAGCGCGGCGCGCCGAGCACCCGCTCGAGCGTGGGGTCCGTCACGACGCTCGCCAACCTGGTGCGCATGCTCTATTCGCGGGCCGGCGACTACCCGCCCGGCCAGGGCATCATTTACGCCGAAGCGTTTTCGAGCAACACGCCCGAGGGCGCGTGCGAGCGCTGCCACGGCCAGGGCCGGGTGTACGAGGTGACCGAGGACTCAATGGTGCCCGACCCCGCCTTGACCATCCGCGAGCGGGCCGTGGCGGCGTGGCCGCAGGCGTGGGGTGGGCAGAATCAGCGCGATATCCTCGTTACGCTGGGCTACGACGTGGACCGGCCCTGGCGCGAGCTGCCCCAAAAATCGCGCGACTGGATTCTGTTCACCGACGAGCAGCCCGTCGTGCCGGTTTACCCCGGCTACTCGCCCGCCGAAACCCAGCGGGCGTTGAAAAGAAA
>JANXNW010000017.1 GCA_025353905.1 Hymenobacter sp. | reverse complement strand
AAACTGGTAGCGGGTCCAGCCGTAGTAAGCGCCGGCCAGCAGCACCAGGGCCAGCACCAGCAGCACCAGCGGATTACGTTTCTTGGGCGCTTCGAGCGGCTCGGCCGCCGCCACGGGCGGCGCGTCCTGGAGTTGATTTTCGGTAGCCATCTTTTGGTTTATTGCTGATTGTTCGTTGCTGATTGTTTCCTAACAGTCGCGACGGCTGCGTGACTGCTTCCAATTTTTTTACTCCCGTACGAGTAAGGTGGGGCAGGTGGCGGTCCGGACGACGACCTCGGCGGTATTGCCCATCAAAAAACGGTTCAGGCCGGTGCGGCCGTGCGCGCCAATCACGATGAGGTCGGCGTGCTGGCGCTGGGCTTCGGCCACGATGGTCGCCGCCGCTTCGCCGTGGGCCAGGCCGGTGCTCACGCGCCGCGCGCCCGCCGCCTCGGCGGCGGCCCGGTGGGCGCTGAGCGCGGCCTCGGCCCCATCGTCGCCCGTGGCAAGGCCGGTTGGCTCCCGCACGTAAAGCAGCCGCAGCTCCGCCCCGGTGCCCACGGCCAGCGCGGCGGCATAGCCCACGAGCGTGGCCGACGCAGCCGAAAAATCGAGCGGGCAGAGAATGGTCATTTTTTTAATGTGCTGATGTGATTGATGTGCTGATGTGCGAATACTTGAAAAGGTGCGAACGGACTGTTGTGTAAGTGTGCCGCTGTGAAGCAATTTGCACATCAGCATATTCCTTACATTAGCACGTCAATCACATCAGCCGAAAACTCATTTCCAAATCTGCTCGCCTGTGGCGCGCTTGAGCTGGAACTGGCCAAGTGTGTAGTTGTACATGGCCTGGGCGCGGGCCAGGCGGGCAAGTGAGAGCTGGGTTTCGGCGTCGAGCACGTCCAGGTTCTGGCCCACGCCGTAGCGGTAGCGGCCCGTGGCGCGGGTGAGCGCGTCGCTGGCCTGCGCGATTTGCTGCTGCGCGTTCGCGTAGCGGGCCTGGCCAAATTCGAGGTTGTTCACGGCCTGGCGCACATCGGCCCGAATCTGCTCCTGCGCGTCCTGGGTGCGGGCGACGGCGGCGCGGTAGCCGGCGGCGGCTTCTACGCGCTGCTTGCGGTTGCGGCCCCCGTCGTAAATGGGCACCGAAAGCTGGGCCACGCCCACCGTATTGAAGCGAATGTCGGTAATGGCCACGCCGGGCAGGATGTAGCCGTTTTTGCCCCCGGCCTGCGCGCCCACGCCCAGCGAGGGCAGGTTGCTGCGGTCGATGAGCTTGGCTTGCAGCTCGGCGGCCAGCTCGGCATCTTTGGCCAGATTCACTTCGGGGCGGTTCTGGGCGGCACGGCTCAGCTCGGCTTCCAGGCTCAAGGGCTGGGGCTCGTAGCTGAGACGGCCTTTCACCGGCAAATCAGCCTGCTGCGGCCGGTGCAGCAGGCGGGCCAGCTGCACCTGCTGATTGCGCAGCTGGTTTTGCAGGTCGAGCTTGGTGCTCTGGGCCTGGGTGATGCGCACGTCGGTCGTCGTCACGTCGAAACGGGTGCTGACCCCGGCCGCCACGCGCCGCTGCATCTCGTTGCGGTGGGCTTGCAGAGAAGCAATCTGCTGGTCCTGCACCAGGATGCTTTCGCGCAAAAACAAAATACTATAATACGTCTGCGCGGCCGTAAAAGCCAGGTCGCGGCGGGCCACCATAATATTGTCCTGGGCGGTCTGCACCTGTGCCCGCGCCAGGTTGGTGCTGGCTTCGCGCTTGCCGAAATCGTAGAGCTCGTACTGCGCCGTAATGTGCGCGTCGAAGTTATTGTTGGGCACGAACGACAGCTCCGGCCCGTTGCCAAAGGCAATGCGCGAAACCGGGTCGAGGCGGGTGTAAGTGGCCGTGCCGGTAACGAGCGGTAGGAAGCCCGCCTGCGTCTGGCTCAAGCGGCTGGCGGCGGCGTTGGCCAGCTCGGTGAGGTTGGCCACGGCCGGGTTGGCATCAAGCACCGACTGCACCGTCAAATCCAGGGAAAGCGAGTCGTTGGCCGCCACGCCCGCCACGCCCGCCGCGGCCGCAGCTGCGGACGGTATGCTGGGGGAAGCAGGCGTTTGGGCCAGCGCCGGCCCCGCTGCGAACAACGCATTCAGCAGTAGCGACGCGCCCCCAAAACCAACCCGGTGAAATCTAAAGAGCATAAGCTGCGGAACAGAATAGGAGGGTAGTATGAAATCGAGTCTACCGAAAGTCGGGCCAATTGGTTGTTGAATCAGAAATAGTGGACAGACAGTTTATTATCAGCATTTTATTGCAGAAAAGAGATTAAATAGAGCCAGCTAAGTCACCACCTAGTTACAGATATTCCTTGCATATCAGGAATTGTTAACGTGGTGCCGACATTTGTTGCCTGACCGCAAAGGCCCATGACCAGCCCCAACCCTGACGAAAACCTGCTGCTGCACCTCAACGCGGCCATTGCCACTATCCGTGACCGCGATACGCTGTTCAACGTCATCACGACCAAACTGCGGCTCATTTTTCCATTCGACCTGATTGGAATAAATATCTTTGACAACGCGCTGCTCAACAAGCGCTTGTTCCTGAAAAGCTACCACGGCCCAGGGCAAATGCCGGAGCCCCCCGCCGACGCGGCGCATTTCAACCCAGTGGCTGGCTCGCCCATCGAGCTGCTGCTGGCTGACCCACGCCTGCAACAAGTCGAGCTAGACAATTTTTTTAAGCAGTACCCCGATTTCGAGCCGTTTGCGTACATGCGGCGGCTGGGCCTGGCGCACCTCACCGCCGTGCCGCTGCGCCTGGCGGGGCAGCTCACCGGATTTCTGCTGCTGGCCGCCGTTCGCCGCCCCACGCTCACGCCCGCCGACGAGGCGCTACTGGCCAACATCGGCTCGCTGGTGGCCGTGGCCGTGGCCAACACGCTGGCCTACGAGGACCTGGCCCGCCGGGAGCGCGAGCGCACCCTGCAGCTCAACGTGAACAATGCCCTGCTGCACCACAAGGCGCGCGAACCGCTGTTTCGGGCCGTGGCCGAGGAGCTGCTGCGCGTGGTGCCGTTCGAGTATTTCGGGCTGCGGGTGCAGCGCACCGGGCAGCGGTCTGATTTTCAGCCCCTGGCCGAGTTCTCCCGCGACCGCGCCAACCCGGCGCTGCTGGCCCTGGCCCCTGACCGCGCCCCCGACGACCCTCGCGACCCGGCCGCTGCCGCGCTCGCCGACCCGGCCGCCGCCTCGCGCCAAATTCAGGCGCTGCTGCAAGCGCCCGGCCGCTACGCCGGCGACGACTTTCGGGCGCTGGCCACGCGCTACCCGCGCCTGCGCTACGTTTACGAACACCACCACACGCGGGCGCTGCTCGTGGTGCCCGTCTGGCAGCGGCCCGAAGGCGCGGCCGTGCTCGCGCTGGCCCATTCCGACCCCGCCGCGTTCACGCCCGACGAGCAGGCCACCGTGCAAGCGCTGGTGCCGCAAATCGCGCTGGCGCTGGAAAACTTGTTCGCTTTCGAGCAAATCGAGGAATTGAAAGCCCAGGTGGAGCAAGAGCGCACGTATTTGTTGGAGGAAATCAGCCAGGAGCAGCCCGCCGATGGCCTCGTGGGGGGCAGCGCGGCCCTGCAGCTCGTGCGCCAGCGCATCAGGCAGGTGGCGGGCACTGCGGCCACGGTGCTCATCACGGGCGAAACCGGCACGGGCAAGGAAGTCGTGGCCCGGGCCCTGCACCAGGCATCGCCCCGCGCCGGCCGGGCGCTGGTCAAGCTCAACTGCGCCGCGCTGCCCGCTCAGCTTATTGAGAGCGAGTTGTTTGGGCATGAAAAAGGTGCTTATACCGGGGCCGTGGAGCGCCGCATCGGCAAGTTCGAGCTGGCCGATGGCGGCACTATTTTTCTGGATGAAGTCGGCGAGCTGCCGCTCGATTTGCAAGCCAAGCTGCTGCGCGTACTGCAGGAGCGCGAGTTTGAGCGATTGGGCGGCAACCGCGTATTGCGCACCGACGCGCGGGTGCTGGCCGCCACCAACCGGGTGCTTGAAACTGAAGTGCGCGCCGGGCGATTTCGGGCCGACCTTTATTATCGGCTCAACGTGTTTCCGCTGCCCTTGCCGCCCCTGCGCGAACGCCCCGAAGACGTGCCCGCGTTGGTGCAGCACTACCTGGCCACGCTCAGCAAGCGCCTCGGCCGCCCCGCCCGGCCCATTCGCCCCGCCGACCTGGCCGCGCTGCAAGCGTACGCTTGGCCGGGCAATATCCGCGAGCTGGAACACGTACTCGCTCAGGCCATTATCGTCAGTCAGGGCGCGTGGCTGGAGTTCGGTGGTTTCGCGTCGGGCGCGGTGGGGCCGCCAATTGGCCTCGTCGCAGCCGGCCCCGGGCTGGCCGCCGCGCCGGCTGAAATCGTGGCCGCTGAAACTGTGACTACCGCCGTTGCCGCGCCGCTCAAAACCCTGCGCGAGCAGGAGCGCGACCACATCCTGACGGCCCTGCACCGCACCGGCGGCCGAGTGAGCGGGGCGCAAGGCGCGGCCGTGCTGCTCGACATCAACCCCAAAACGCTGGAAGCGCGCATGAAAAAGCTTGGCATCCGCCGCACGGTAGTGGCGGGGTAACTTTGTGGCGGCCCCTACTGCCTGCCAACCATGCGCTACCTCGACCCCAAAAATGACCTGACCTTCAAGAAGGTATTCGGGCAGCATCCGCACTTGCTGCTGAGCTTTCTCAACGCGCTGCTGCCGCTGGAAGAAGGCCGTGTGGTGGAGTCGCTCGAATACCTGCCTGCCGAGTTGGTGCCGGAGGTCCCCTTATTCAAGCACAGTATAGTGGACGTGCGCTGCCAGGACAATTTCGGCCGGCAATTCATTGTGGAGATGCAAATGCTCTGGACCGAATCGTTCCGGTCGCGCATCATCTTCAACGCCAGCAAGGCGTACGTGAGTCAGCTCGGACGGGGTGGCGAGTACAAGGCCCTGCAGCCCGTGTACGTGTTGAGCCTGGTGAACGAGATTTTCGAGCCGACCTCGCCCAATTTCTACCACCACTATCGCCTGGTCCACACCACCGAGCCAGAGCGTCGTCTGGAAGGGCTGGAACTGATTTTTGTGGAGCTGCCCAAATTCAAGCCCGCCACGCTGCTCGACAAGCGAATGCAGGTGCTCTGGTTGCGCTACCTCACCGAAATCAAGGACCAAACCGAGCAGATTGCCCCGGAGCTGTTGGCCGACTCCACGTTGAGCGAGGCCGTTGAATACCTGCGCGAGTCGGCCTTCAGCCGCGGCGAGCTGGCCGGCTACGACCGCTACTGGGATGCCATTAGCTCCGAGCGGAGCCTATTCTCCGGCAGCCGGGAGGAAGGTCTGGCCGAAGGGCGCGCTGAGGGGCGCGCCGAAGGAATAGCCGAGGGATTGGCCGAGGGATTGGCCGAGGGATTGGCTGAGGGATTGGCTGAGGGCAAGGCTGCGCAGACGGTCGAGCTGGCCCGCCGGATGCTGGCTAACGGCCTTGACCCGGCCACCGTGGGCCAGATAACGGGCCTTTCCGCCGAAGCGCTCGCCGCGCTCGAAGTTTGAGCCGCCGCCGCCCGGCACTTTTCAGGCGCGACCGGCCTTATCCTTGCGTATTATTTTAGTAAGCTGCCTTCGCAAACATGGCCAAAGTCCGAACGATGTTTTTTTGCCAGAGCTGCGGGGCGCAGTCGGCCAAGTGGATTGGGCGCTGCCCGAGCTGCGGCGAGTGGAACACCTACGTCGAGGAAGTCATCGAGAAAGCCGACGCTACCCCGGCAGCCGGCACCTGGAAGCCCGCCAGCACCGTGCCCGGCGGCAGCACCAAGCGCGTGGCCAAGCCCACCCGCCTGGCCGAAATTCAGCACGAAGACGAGCCGCGCATCCTCACCCCCGACGCGGAGCTGAACCGGGTACTCGGCGGGGGGCTCGTGCCCGGCTCCATCGTGCTTATCGGTGGCGAGCCGGGCATTGGCAAAAGCACCCTGATGCTGCAAATTGCGCTGGCCCTCAAGCAGATGAAGGTGCTCTACGTGAGCGGCGAAGAGAGTGAGGCCCAAATCAAGATGCGGGCCGAGCGCCTCGCCGACGGCCAGCACCCCGGCTGCTACATTCTCACCGAAACCAGTACTCAGAATATTTTCCGGCAGATTGACCAGATGCAGCCCAACATCGTGGTCATCGACTCCATCCAGACCATGCACTCGACGCTGGTGGAGAGCGGGGCCGGGTCGGTGAGCCAGGTGCGCGAATGCACGGCCGAGTTTCTCAAATATGCCAAGGAAACCGGGGTGCCGGTGCTGCTCATCGGCCACATCACAAAGGACGGGGCCATCGCGGGCCCGAAAATTCTGGAGCACATGGTGGACACGGTCCTGCAGTTCGAGGGCGACCGCCACCTGAGCTACCGCATCCTGCGAACCATCAAAAACCGCTTCGGCAGCACCTCTGAGCTAGGTATTTACGAGATGCAAGGCACGGGTCTGCGGCAGGTGTCGAACCCGTCGGAAATTCTGCTCAGCCAGCGGGCCGAAAGTCTGAGCGGCATGGCCATCGGGGCCACGCTCGAAGGCAACCGCCCGCTGCTGGTAGAAGTGCAGGCCCTGGTGACGCCCGCCACTTACGGCACGCCGCAGCGCAGCAGCACTGGCTTCGATGCCAAGCGCCTACAGATGCTGCTGGCCGTGCTCGAAAAGCGGGCTGGCCTGCGCCTCGGGCAGCACGACGTGTTCCTGAACATCGCCGGCGGCTTGCGCCTCGACGACCCGGCCCTCGATGCGGCCGTGTGCGCGGCGGTGGTTTCTTCGCTGAATGATTTGCCGATTGCCGGCGACGTGTGTCTGGCCGCCGAAGTGGGCCTAAGCGGCGAGATGCGGGCCGTACCCCGCCTCGAACAGCGCTTAGCCGAAGCCCAGAAGCTGGGCTTCCGCGAGATGTACGTCTCGCAATTCAACGGCCGCAACCTGGCCGAACAGGACCGCGCCGGACTACGTATTCAGGCAGTAAGCCGGCTCGATGAAGTGCTGCAAAGTTTATTTGGCTGAGCCTGAAAGCTTAAAAAAGCGCTCAAGACAGGCAGGCAGGCGCTGAACCGTACCCAATAAGCGACAAACAAAGGGCTTTGGAAGAGCTTACTTTATTTTTTGTCAGGGCCAGATGTGAATGAGTGCGTCGGCTGCCTTATCTTCGGCAACGAAATTGACTTTTACCTGGAAAACCTCGGTGCCTGTCTGCTGTTAGCTGCACCACTACCCTAGTTCACATCGTTTCTTACTACCCTTTTATGAGAGGATGTTTTACATATTTGCTGGTCGGAGCTTTAAGTAGTTTGGCAGCGTTGAGTGTTCAGGCGCAGGCCGGCGATGGTCGGCCAGGCGCAGCCGTTGGAGCGTCCGCGCCAGTCGCTGGTGCGCCGGCCCCGGTCGCCGGCGTGGCTATTCTGACGGGCCGCGTCAACAACCCTACCGTCGACACGGTGGCCGTGGCCATCCGCGACAGTCCGTTTGAGGTGAAGGACCGCATCAGCTACGCGCGGCTGAATGAGAAAGGGGAGTTTCGGCTCGTCGTGCCCCTCAACGGACCTACCAAAGCCGATTTAGTCTACGGTGAGGCCACGGCCGACCTGTTTTTGGATGCCGGTACTGACCTCGACATTCGCTTTAAAGCCAGCGATTTGGAGAACAGTATCCGTTTCAAAGCCAACGATGTGCCGGGTGGCTTTGCTGCTAAGTTCCGGAACGGGAACAACCTGACTGACGCGCAACGCCACCGCCAGCAGATGGCCAATGCCAATACGTACTTGGTCGAGTACGACGAGCAGTTCGTGTCCAACGATGGCTTTCAGGTGTTGCCTGATAACATTCAGCTTTACGAAGCACCCTTCGTCTCTTTTCTCGAATATCGGGTTAAGCACCAGCGTAATTTCCTGGACGACCGGGCGGCGCGCCAGTCCTTCACGATTGAGTTTTATAACTATGCGAAGGCCGAAATTACCTATTCCAATGCCAATGACCGGCTCACTTTCCCCGACCTGCGCGAGCAAGTCGTGAACACCGAAGGCCGGCTGGCACTCTCACCCGCCTACTACGATTTCTTGCGCGACCCGAACCTGCTCAACGACCAGACGGCGGCCGGCAATCAGCAGTTTCAGGAGTTTCTGCTCAACTTTATCCACTACACCGCCGCCCAGCAGAAGCATCAACGCGTCGACCCCGACTTCTATCCGGTGTGCTACAACCTGGCGAGCAAGCGCCTGTACGGGACCTCGCGGCTGCTCACGCTGGGCCGCATTTTGCAGGAATCGTTTCGGTTCGGACACGTGCGCCAGTCGGCGGCCATGCTGGCCGACTTTCGTAGCCTGGACCCGCAGCGTCGCTTCCTGCCCACGCTCGAAAGCGACTTTAATCAGCACAAGGCCCTGGCCATCGGCTCAGCTGCCCCGGACTTCCGGCTTGTGTCGGCCACCGGAGATTCGGTACGGCTGAGCAGCTTCCAGGGTAAGCTCGTGTACCTGAATTTCTGGAAAACCACCAACGGCCTTTGCCTGCGCGACCTTGCCTATGCGCAGGAGCTGAACCGGCGTTTTGAAGGCAAAAACATCGTTTTCGTGAACGTAGCCCTCGACGAGATGGAAGGCCCCTGGCGCCAGCTCGTCACGGTGAAAAAGCTGCCGGGTGTGCAGCTGCGGGCCAGTGGCGGCTTCCGCTCGGCAGTTGCCCGTGCCTACAACCTGCAGGAAGTACCGACTTACCTGCTCCTCGGCGAGGACGGCACCATTCTCAATCCCAAGCCCAAGCGGCTCAGCAGCCGCGCCGCGCAAGAGGAAATAAATCAGTCGTTTGGCAAGGCCGGCGTGTACAGCGCGGCCGCCGCGCAGATGCCCGGCGGAGCGAAGTAAGGATGGAAGATTAGGGATGAGGGATGAGGGACAAAAGGGTTATCTTCTGTCCCTCATCCCTAATCTTTCATCCTTACCATCCCGCTTACCTTTGCGCTATGCGCGCTCATCTGCTCGACATCGGCATTTTGTTGCGCAAAGCCACGCCGGGCCGGGTCTGGAACACGGCGCAGGTCGTCAGCTCTTATATCCTGAGTCGGCTTACGGGCCGCGCCCGCGCCTGGGGCCTGCCGATGGCGCTGGCTTTTGAGCCCACTACGAGTTGCAACCTGCGCTGCCCCGAGTGCCCGAGCGGTCTGCGCTCCTTTACCCGGCCGACGGGAATGCTCGCCCCGGACCTGTTTCGGCAGACGATGGACGAGCTCGGTAGCCGGCTCTGGTACCTGATTTTCTACTTCCAGGGCGAACCCTATCTGCACCCCGAGTTTCTGGATTTGGTGCGCTACGCCAGCCGCAAGGGCGTGTATACGGCCACGAGCACCAACGCCCACTTCCTAACCGACGACAACGCCCGGCGCACCGTGGAGAGCGGCCTGGACCGGCTCATCATCTCGCTCGACGGCACCACGCAGGACGTATACCAGCAGTACCGGGTGGGCGGCAAGCTGGAAAAAGTCCTGGAGGGAACCCGCAACGTGGTTCGCTGGCGCAAAGCGCTGAAGCAGAACACCCCGCGCATCGTTTTCCAGTTCTTGGTGGTGCGGCCCAACGAGCACCAACTGGCCGACGCGAAGGCCCTGGCCCAGGCTCTGGGCGTGGACGATGTGTGGTTCAAGACCGCCCAGATTTACGACTACCAGCACGGCTCGCCCCTCATCCCGACGATTGACTACTACTCGCGCTACGCCGCTAACGGCAACGGCACCTACCGGCTCAAAAACAAGCTCGTGAACGGCTGCTGGAAAATGTGGCACTCGTGCGTCGTCACCTGGGACGGTAAAGTCGTGCCCTGCTGCTTCGACAAAGACGCCGAGTACCGCCTCGGCGACGCCAGCCACGGCAGCTTCGCCGGCCTCTGGCGCGGGGCCAAGTACCAGGGCTTCCGGCAAGCCCTGCTCAAAGGCCGCGACCAGGTAGAGATGTGCCGCAACTGCACCCAGGGCACCAAAGTGTGGGGCTAAATCGCATATTGACGCAGATTTTTGGGATTACGCTAATTCAATCCATCAAAGCTTGCATCAGCGTAATCCCAAAAATCTGCGTCAATCTGCGGTCTATTTCTTGCCTTTCATCAGGTTCTTGCCCAGCGACTCGACTTGGAGGATGAACTCGTCTACATCCTGGTTGGCGTAAGTGCCGTAGGCCGACGCGATGGTGCCCTTCGCCCCGTCCGTCGTTTCGAGGGCGTAGAGAATGGCCATATCGTCGGGGTTACTTTCGCCCTCGAAGCGAAAGAAATCCACGATGGTCGTGTCCTCCGGGCTATAGGTTCGCTGTTCCAGCGTGTCCATGGTGGCCAGGCGGCCCTGCTGCACCATAAAATCGGCCGAGTAGCCCTGGTCTTTGAGGTGCTTTTCGACGGCCGTCAGGCTGGTCATTTCTTCTTTGTCTTGCATGGCGGGCAGGGCTCTATAAAATTAAACGGCCCGAAACGAGGCCGCCCCAGCTATACGGAGCCGGGGCGGAAGCGGGTTATCGACGGGAATTGATTTCTAGCGGCCTTCGGTGCGAGCTTCGATGGTCCGCTGCAATGCGTCTACGTCGAGCGCGGCTCCGCAGGCACCGCCGCAGCCCTTGGCGCAGCCCACGGGCTCTTTCGAAAAGAATGTCAGCCATAGGCGGCGGCCCAGGTAGCCGAGCGCGGCTACGAACAGGGCGATGACGAGGAGAATTTGCACGTCCATCATGCAGCAGCAACGAGCGGGCGGGCCGGAAAGTTTGCGAGCGAATACAGAACTCAGCTCCAGTGCTGACGCATCACAGCCTGCATCGGCTCGTGCAGTAAGCCATTCGTAGCCAATGTTTCGCGACTGAATACGGGGTCGCCATCCGCGAGCCACTGCGAGACGTGGCCGCCGGCTTCGCGCACCAGCAGCACTCCTGCGGCCACGTCGTAGGCATTGATGTTGAACTCGAAATACGCGTCGAAGCGCCCGCAGGCCACGTAGGCGAGGTCGAGGGCGGCCGAGCCCCAGCGGCGCAGGCCCCGTGAGTCGCGCATGTAGGCTTCCATGATGCGCAGGTAATCGGCCATGCGCTCAAAATCATGGTACGGAAAGCCGGTGGCGATGAGCGAGTCGCTCAGGCGCGCGGCCCGGCTCACGCGAATGGGCTGCTCGTTGAGGAATGCGCCGTGGCCGAGCACGGCGCGGAAAAGCTCGTCGCGGCTCACCTCGTAGACCACGCCGAGCACCGGCTCGGGGCCGCGCGCCAGGGCCACGCTCACGCAGTAGCAGGGCAGGCCGTGGACAAAGTTGGTGGTGCCGTCGAGCGGGTCGACTATCCAGCGGTATTCGGCGTCGGTCTGGGCCGTGGTGCCCTCCTCGGTTACAAAGCCAGCCTCCGGCAGCAGCTTCTGGAGGCCCGTCACGAGCAGCTTTTCGGCTTCCTGGTCCACGTAGGATACGAGGTCGTGCAGGCCCTTGCTTTCGACGCGGCCTTGGTCGAAGTGGCTGGCTTCCTGCCGGATGAAAGCCCCGGCTTCGCGACAGAGCGCGGCCACGGCGTGGGAAAGGTCGGGGAGGTTCATGCGGGGGTTTTTTCGCGCGAAGCTTCGCGAAGTTTAAGCGCGAAACTTCGCGCTGATTGATAAAGCACACATTGCCACTAGCCCCAGCACTGCCAGCGCTTGCGCGCCGCGCCCAATCAGCTCGCCGTAGCGGACGTAGAACGTGACTTCATCATTCAGGTGGACGGTGGCGCGGGCAGCGGCCCCTACCCACCAGCCCGTGCGCTGGGTAATCTGGCCGCGCTGATTGATGAAGCCCGAGATGCCGGTGTTGGCCGAGCGGGCAATGTCGCGCCGCGTTTCGATGGCCCGCAGCGCGCCATACACTAAATGCTGCTCGTGGCCGGGCGAGTCGCTCCACCAGCCGTCGTTGGTGATGATGCCCAGCAGCGTGGCCCCGCCGCGCGGATACGCGTTGATGAAGTCGCCGTACACGCTCTCGTAGCAGATAATCGGACCCAGGCGCAGGGCCGGCGCGGCGGCCGGGGCCGCGAATACGGTGCGCTCGTCCTGCGCGCCATAAGAGCCGACCAGTCCGCCCAAGTCAATGTTTTTCAAGACGCTACTCAGCACGGGCGGAATCTTCTCGACCCCCGGCACCAGCCGCGACTTGTGATAAAACACGACCGGCGTAGTCGCGTCGCGAAAATACGCGGCCGTGTTGTACACGTCGAAATAGCCCAGGTCGTCGCGGAAGCGGGCCGTGGCCGTGGCGTGGGCTGCGTCGGGGTAGCGACCGAGGCTGGTGATACCGGTGAGCAGGCTCAGGCCGGGGTGGCGGGCCAGCAACTCGCGCCGGATGCGCTGGGCGGCCGGGCTCTGCTCGAAGGCGGTTTCGAAGTAGGGCTCTTCCAGCGTCGTTTCGGGCCAGAGCACGAGTCGGGTCTGGGGCGTGAGGTTGGCCTCGGTGCGGGCCAGCAGCCGCCGCAACTGCTCTTCGCGCGGGATGAAATGCGGGTTTTCGGGGAATTTTTCCTGGTACGGGTCCACGTTGGGCTGAATGACGACGACTTCCAGCGCCGGGCCTTTTTCCTGGTAGCTTAGCCCAATTAGCCCCGAGACGAGCCCCGGTAACAGCAGGGCCAGTAAGGCCCAGCCCACCCGACCACTGAGCCGGAAAGCCTTCATTTGGGCCAGCGACGCGCTATGCCGCCGGGGGTCGTCCTTATGCCAGGTAGTTGGCAGGTTCCACCAGTGGCCCAGGCAGCGAAAAATCAGCAGGTTCACCACCCACACCCAGACCGAGCCGCCCAGAAAGCCGGTATACTCGTACCACTGCACCCAGCCCGGCACCGACGCGAAGCCGTTGCCCAGCGTGAGCCAGGGCCAGGTCAGGTCCCAATGCAAGTGCACCTGCTCGAAGGCAATCCAGTAAATGGGTAATGAAATATAGCCCAGGGCCGGCCCCAGCCGCTGCTTCGTGCGCCGGAACGCCCACAGGGGCAGGCACATGAGCGCCGCATTGAGGACTACCGCCGCGATGCCGGCCGGCAGGCTCGCGTAGCTCACCCACCAGGTGGTGAAAGCGTTGAACAGCACCAGGAATAAATACGTGAAGCCAAACACCCGCCCGCGCCGCGCTTGCTGCTCGGTCAGCAGCTGCTCCAGGCGTAGGTAGGGCACGAAACCCACGAAGAGCAGCAGCGTGAGCGGGGCCGGGTGCGTCGGCCAGCCCGCCCACAGCAGCGCCGCGCCCAGCAGCGCCAGCGCCGTCGGCGACTGCCCGAGCCGGGTCAGCCCGCCCGCGCTAGGCGAGGGTGTCGTCGTCGTCGGATTGCTGTTCTGGAGTATCATCGTTTTCGCGGTCAGCGTAGTTGTCGCGGGTCTGTTCCCGGTTCGGGCGCTCGATTTTTGCGCCCTCTACCACGAGCACTATTTCGCCCTTGATAACCGGGCGGGCGGCCAGCGTGGCGGCCAGCTCGGCGAGCGGCGCCGTCAGGGTTTCTTCGAAGAGCTTGGTCAGCTCGCGGCTCACCGAGGCGGGGCGGTCGGGGCCGAACACCTCAGCCAACTGGTTCAGGGTTTTGACGATGCGGTGCGGCGACTCGTAAAAAATCAACGTCCGCGTCTCGCGGGCCAGTTCCTGCAGGCGCGTCTGCCGGCCTTTCTTGACCGGCAAAAACCCCTCGAACGCAAAGCGCTCGGCCCCGAAGCCCGACTTGAGCAGCGCCGGCACCAGGGCCGTGGGGCCGGGCAGGCACTCTACGGCCAGGCCCCGCGCCAGGCACTCGCGCACCAACAAAAAACCGGGGTCGGAAATGCCCGGCGTACCGGCATCGCTCACCAGAGCCATGCGCTCGCCCTGGGCCAGGCGCTCCAGTAGGCGCGGGCCCACGGCGTGCTCGTTGTGCAGGTGGTAGGCTTGCAGCGGCTTTTTGATTTGCAAATGCTGCAGCAGCCGCCCACTCGTGCGGGTGTCCTCGCAGAGTATCAAATCGACCTCACCCAGCACCCGAATGGCCCGCAGGGTGATGTCTTCGAGGTTGCCGATGGGCGTGGGCACGAGGGTAAGAGCGGCGGGCACGGGCATAAGGCAAAGGTAGCCCGGTGGGCAATGAGCAATTATCAATGAACAATGAACAATGAACAATTCAGAACAGACCTAAAGTAGCTAAAGCTGAATTGTTCATTGTTCATTGCTCATTGCCAATTGGTCAATCGCCTGTGCCAGCTCGTAGTCCTGTGCCGTTATCGTGTCGTCCGCGTCGTGCGTCGAGAGCCGGAACTCGACCACGTTGTAGGAATTGGCCCACCACGGATGGTGGTTCAGGCGCTCGGCTTCGACGGCCACGCGCTGCATGAAGGCCCAGGCCGCGGCAAAGTCGGCGAAGCGAAAGGTGCGGCATAATGCCTGGTTTTGCTCGGTCCACATGTTTTGTTGTTTTGTTGATTGTTTTTTGTTGATTGCTGCTCAAAAATGGAAACTCAATAGAAACTCAATAATCAGCAATCGACCCAACCCAAACGAGCAAACCAAAGTACACACTGGTTCACCTCTTCAGCTTTTCGACCCCATGCCCATCGACCCAAAAGACCGGCCCATCCGTGTTATCAACGACGACACGACCGAGGAGGAATTTGCCGCCGGCCTGCACATCCCGAACGCCGACCCGCCCAAAAATGAGAAAGCTCGTGGGGGCTTCGGCAACCGCGAGGGCAAGGAAGGCTACGGCACCGACTCGGAGGACGGCAGCACGGCCGTGAGCGTAAATGCCGACGCCGACCGCGCCGGCCACCCGGCCGACAACATGCGCACCAGCGACGAAGGCGCCGACCAGCGCCCCAACCAGGACCTGCCCGCGCCCGACGACGAGCGTGACGAAATCACCGGCCGCCTGCCCCGTCGGGGCCCCGTAGATGAGCTCGACGCCGACGACCTGCGCCCCGGCCCCGACGAGATGGAAGACCCCGACTCACGCGTTGGCATGGGCGAGATGGCTCCCAAACCCCTGCGGCCCATCACGGGCACCGACACCAACGCCGAACAAAACGACCCCGGCGCGCAAGAATCGGGGCTTGACATTGGCTTTTAGCTTCTCAGCCGTAACCCGAACCAGCTCGAATTGGGCAAAGCCACCCCCATGCAAGCAGGGCTTGCTGCCCGGCGCTTGGGCTGAGCAAGCGTTGCGTAGGCGAACTATGGCTGCCTGATTGGGAACATGTTGTACGTTTGGCCGGTCGGCGAATAAGCGCGGGCGAGCAGCACAGCTAGTCAGGTCAATCAGCTAATGCCCCCCACTTTTCTCGTTTCCCGGCCCGATGCCATCGGCGACGTCGTGCTGACGCTGCCCGTGGCGGGGCGGCTGCGGCAGCTGTTTCCCGGCTGCCGGGTTGTGCTGGTGGGGCGAAGCTACACGGCGGCCGTAGCGGCGGCCTGCCCTTGGGTGGACGAGTTTTTGGACCTGGACGAGCTGCTTACCTTGTCTGAGCCGACGCAGGTAATGCGGCTGCGCGCATACGACGCGGCGGCGATTATCCATGTTTTTCCGCATCGAAAGCTGGCTCAGTTGGCCCTCCAGGCGGCTATCCCGTTGCGCATCGGCACCCGCAACCGCTGGTGGCATTGGCTGACCTGCAACCGGCTCGTGGCCCTGAGCCGCCGCCACTCGCCGCTCCATGAGGCGCAGCTGAACTTGCAGCTGCTGACTCCGCTCGCGCCCGCCGCGGTGCCGCTCGCGCTGCCCGCCGTGGCCGAGCTGGTACGGCTGGAGCCAGCCGTGCCGCTACGGCCCGCGCTGCGGCAGCTGCTCGACGCCCGCCGGGCCGGCCAGCTCAACGTGGTGCTGCACCCGCGCAGCCGAGGCAGCGCCCGCGAGTGGGGCCTGGCCAATTTTGGCGAGCTGGCCCGGCTGCTCCACGCGGCGGGGCACCGCGTACTCATGAGCGGTACGGCTTCGGAAGGGGAGGAGCTAGCCGGTTGGCTGCGCGAATACGCCGACTTCATCACCGCCGACCTGACCGGGCAACTCGAACTACCAGAATTTATCGCCCTGCTGGCCGCTGCTGACGGTATCGTGGCCGGCTCGACGGGGCCGCTGCACCTGGCTGCTGCGCTGGGCCGCCACGCGCTGGGGCTGTATCCGCCCATCCGGCCCATGCACCCTGGCCGCTGGGCACCGTTGGGGCCGCGAGCCGAGTACCTCGTCTTCGACCGGCCCGCTTGCCAGGACTGCCGCGCCCGGCCGGTGGCCTGCGCCTGCATCCGGGCCATCGGGCCGGCGACCGTCGCGGCGCGGGTCGCGGTGTGGCGCTGAGTGGGTATCGGTTATCGGCTGGCTAGTCGTCAGCTGTTGCGGCTGCTTACCGGTTGCGCTTTAAGCCTGAATAACTGATAACCAGCAGCTGACAACCGGCAACTAACCGCTACCCGGCGTAACCAAGCAAGCGGCCCCTTGCGTAAGGAGGCCAAACACCACGCCAGGCCAGTGGTTTTGGCCCTGGTTTTCGACGCTACTTTTGCGACCCAGTCCCGGTGGCCTGGCCCTGCCGTCGGGCAACGTACCCCTTCATTTGCCCTACTCCCTATTTCCATGAGTGATTCCCCCGAACGGGTCAAGTTGAGCAAAGAGGTGAAAGACCGGCGCTTCCAGGCTGAGTTGATGCCCGTGCTCGACCCGCTCTACAATTTCGCCTACCGCCTCACGCTCGACGAAGACGACGCGCACGACCTGGTGCAGGAGACTTACCTCAAGGCGTACCGCTTTTTCGAGTACTTTGAGCAGGGCACCAATGCCAAAGCCTGGCTCTTTCGCATCCTGAAAAACTCGTTCATCAACGATTTTCGAAAAAAAAGCAAGCAGCCCGCCAAAGTTGATTACAGCGAAATCGAAGGGTATTATAACCCCGACGAGGTGGAAGGCGAGGACACCGGCGCCAGCAGCGGCGACCTGCGCCAGCAGTCCACGCGCGACCTTATCGGCGACGAAGTAGCCTCGGCGCTGAATTCGCTGCCCGTTGATTTTCGGACGGTTATTATTCTCTGCGACCTCGAAGGGTTCACGTACGAGGAGATGGCCAAGGTGCTCGACATCCCCATCGGCACGGTGCGCTCGCGCCTGCACCGGGCGCGCAATTTCCTCAAGGACAAGCTTGAAAAGTACGCCGCCTCAATGGGCTACGGGAACGATGAAAACGAGCCGGTAGTTGATAGCGCCGATACCGAAGAGGACGACGGTTGAAATCGTCCACTATTTTCACGCTTTCTTCGCAGGAGTTTTTCCCCTGTTCTTCGTCTCGCTCATGGCTGCTATCGCTACCAAACCTAACCTGTCGGTCCCGACGCTCCCCGCCAACCCATTGGCCGGCACCCCCGACTGTGACCGCGTGAACATCGTGCTCGACCAACTGCTCGAAGGTCGTAGCCTGGCCGAAGCCGATGAGGAATTCCTTGTTCACCACGCCGAAGACTGTTCGCCCTGCTTCGACGACCTCAGGAAGCAGCAATTTTTTATCGGCTTTCTGAGCGATAAAGTAGCCCGCCGCTCGGCTCCCGGCCACTTGCACGGCACCATCCTGGCGCGGGTTCAGAGCGATATCGCCTAGCTTTGCGGGCCTATGCAGGCCCAACCAGACAAGCCCGGTAAAATTATCGTCTTCTCGGCCCCTTCGGGCGCGGGCAAAACGACCATCGTGCGTCGGCTCATGGCCGCTTTGCCCGATGCGCTGAGCTTCTCCATCTCGGCCTGCACCCGCGACCGCCGCGGCCGCGCCGAAATTGATGGCAAAGACTATCACTTTCTCTCGGTCGCCGAGTTTCAGGAAAAAATTCGCCACGATGAGTTCGTGGAGTGGGAAGAAGTCTACGAGGGCGCGTTTTACGGCACGCTCAAGTCGGAAATCGAGCGCATCTGGGCCAGCGGCCGCCACGCCATCCTCGACGTGGACGTGAAAGGCGGCCTCAGCATCAAGCAGTTTTACCAGGACCGCGCGCTGGCCGTATTCGTGCGGCCGCCGTCCATCGAAGTGCTCGCTCAGCGCCTCACCGCCCGCGCTACCGACTCCACGTCCAGCATTTCGTCGCGGGTTTACAAGGCCACGTTCGAGCTGGCTTTCGAGGACAAGTTCGACGTAGCCGTCGTAAACGACGACCTCGAAACGGCCGTGGCCCAGGCCGAGCGGCTCGTGCGCGATTTTATCGGTGTGCCGTCCGGTGGAGGCCAGTCCGCAACCGCACTCGGCCAGGAGCATGAGCCAGGAGTTGCGCCGGAGCCAGAAGCTACGGCCTCTGTTGCTACCAGCGCGCCCGCCAAGTCGGTAGTTTCGACAGCCGCCGCGTCGTGAGCCAATCATTTCTTGCCGCCAGTAGCCCACCCGCCGACCGTCGGCGCGTGGGCTTACTTTTTGGTTCTTTCAACCCGGTCCACGTCGGCCACCTGATTCTGGCTGAGTTTTTCGCCACCCGCACCGACCTGGCCGAAGTCTGGCTCGTCGTCTCGCCCCAAAACCCCTTTAAAGCCGCCGTCGACCTGCTGCCCGAAGCCCAGCGCCTGCGCTTGGTCGAGCTGGCCGTGGCCGGCAACCCGCGCCTGCGCGCCGAGGCCATCGAGCTGAGCCTGCCCCGCCCGAGCTACACCATCGTCACGCTCGAAGCGCTGCGCCAGCGCCATCCTAATATCAACTTCGTGTTGCTGATGGGGACCGATAATCTGCCCGACCTGTCCCGCTGGCACCGCGCCGACGAGCTGCTGGCCACCACCGACATCTACGCCTACCCGCGCCCCGGCCACGAGCCGTCGCCTGCGCTACTTACCAGCCTGCTCCACGTTCGGCTATGCAGCGCACCGCTGCTCGACATTTCGGCCACGCTCATCCGGGCTAGTTTGCGGGCTGGGCAGAGCATCCGCTACCTGGTGCCCGCCGCCGTGGAGACCGAACTAGCTGAGCAGCAGTGGTACCGGCCATAAAGAAGCATTGTTGCAAAACGTCGCCGGAGATTCCCGGCTGAGTTTTGCAACAATGCTGTAGGCGCGGCCGAACGTAGCTGCCTGGCTCAGATGTGCATGATTTCCGACTCTTTCTGGGCGAAGAGCTTATCCACTTCCGTGATGTAGCTGTCAGTGTATTTCTGCACTTTCTCCTCGGCGCCCTTCACGGCGTCTTCGGCGGCACCGTCTTTTTGCAGCTTGCGCAGCGCCTCGTTCACGTCCTTGCGAATGCCCCGGACGCGGACCTTACCCGCCTCGGCTTCGTTCTTGGCCTGCTTGACGAGGTTGCGGCGGCGCTCCTCCGTCATGGGCGGGATGTTGAGGCGTACGCCGTCGGCATCGGCGATGGGGTTCAGGCCCAGGTCGCTGTTTTTGATGGCTTTGGCTACCTCGCTCACCATGTTTTTTTCCCAGGGCTTGATGAGCAGCGAGCGCGGGTCGGGAGCCGAAATATTCGCAATCTGGCTGACCGGCGTAGGCGTGCCGTAGTAGTCCACGCGCAGGCCGTCGAGCATGGCCGGCGAGGCTTTGCCAGCCCGGATGCGGCTCATTTCCACGCCGACGTGGCCCACGGCCTTGCCCATGGATTCTTCGGCATCGGCCAGGTAAAACTGAATTTCTTCGTCCACGGGAGGGGAGTTAAGAATTAAAAATTAAGAATTAAGAATTTCGCGGCAGTGGTGAGAACAAACGACCATCGCGCCGCAAAATTGGGAAACGCTACGACTTTTGGCAACAAGCAGCTTCGTCCGGGATAGCTACGGCGGACGTGTAATTCAGGAGCCTCCGCGCCCTCTGCGTAAACTTCTGCGCCCTCTGCGGGCTAAACGACGTTCGCACGGTCGCAAACTAAATTTCATCATGCTTGCTCTGGCTCATTGCCCAATAGCGTCGGCAATGCCCCGCCGGGCACCGAGCCGGGCCGGGCGCGGCCGCCGCCGCCGTCCATTGTGACAAGCGTACCCAGGTTTTCGCCCGCGATGAGGCGGGCCAGGTTGCCAGGCGTGTTCATGTCGAAAACGATGATGGGCAGGTTATTCTCCTTGCAGAGCGTAAAGGCCGTCATATCCATCACGTTGAGGTTCTTTTCGAGCACTTCTTCAAACGAAATCTGCGGGTAGCGCACGGCGCTCGGGTCCTTTTCGGGGTCGGCCGAGTAGATGCCATCCACGCGGGTGCCCTTGAGCACGACATCAGCCTCGACTTCGATGGCCCGCAGCGAGGCGGCCGAGTCGGTGGTGAAATACGGCGAGCCGATGCCGGCCCCGAAAATCACGACCCGGCCCTTCTCCAGGTGTCGCATGGCGCGGCGGCGGATGTAGGGTTCGCACACGCGCTGAATGGTGAGGCCCGAGAGCAAGCGCGTGGGCACGTCCATCTTTTCGAGGGCGCTCTGCAAAGCCATCGAGTTGATGACCGTGGCCAGCATCCCCATATAATCGCCCTGTACGCGGTCGAGGCCGAACGCCTCGGCCTGCACCCCGCGGAAAATATTGCCCCCGCCGATGACCACGGCCACCTGCACGCCTTGCGCGGCCACGGCCTTTATTTCGGTGGCGTACTGCATGAGCCGCGCGGCATCAATGCCGTACTGCTGCTGCCCCATCAGGGCCTCGCCGCTGAGCTTGAGAAGGATGCGCTGGTAGGTCAAAGTTGTTCTTGGTTTGTTGTTTATTGTTTATTGTTGTTTGCTTGTTGCTGATTGTCAGATTAATAATACCCTAGTTATTCAGTTTTAGCTGACAGCAAACCAAAGACAATCAACCAAAAGCAACAAACAAAAAATAATCAACCGAAAAGCTACTCAAATTTTAGTAGCACCTGGCCCTTGGTTACGGTATCGCGCAAGCCGACCGCGATGCTGGCCACGGTGCCGTCGGTGGGGGCTTTCAAAATATTTTCCATCTTCATGGCTTCGAGCACGAGCAGCGGGTCGCCCTTCTGCACGGCTTGGCCGGGCTGCACCCGCACGTCGACGATAAGGCCCGGCATGGGGGCTTTCAGCTCGTTTATTTTCTGGGTCGTGGCGCCGCTCAGCCCCAGACGTTCGAGCAGCTGGTCGAGGGCGGTTTGGGCGGTCAGCTCCAGGCGCTGGCCGTTGATTTTCAGGCTGAACGCCTTGCTGGCGTAGTCGGCCGCCACGACCTCGACCTCGAACGAGCGGCCGCGGTGCAGTACGTGGTAGCGGCCGGGGCCGGGCGAGGCCACGTCCCAGGCCAGGGGCTGACCATCAACGGTGAGCGAGCCGGAAGCGGCCCCGTCTACCTGAAGCGCGGCCGCCGAGCCAATGCGAATAGAAACCATAAGAAACGCGGGCCCTGCCGGCCGAAGCGGCGCGAAAGGTAAGCTTAATCTTAATTTCGTCGGAAACTTGCCGCATCTCTTGCCGCATCTTTGGTTGCCCGGCTTCGCATGAAAATTAAGTATTACAGCGTTTTAAAATTACTCGTGGGGCTGCTGGCCGCGTCGGTGGCCGTGGGCCAGCCCGCCGCGCCAAAAGCCAAACGCACCGCGCCCACCGCGCCCGCCGCGCCCATTATTGCCACCGTGCCCGCCTGGCTGCCCGCCGACGCGCCCGCCCAGCCTACTGCCACGCGCCTCACCGATGTGCTCGACACCCGCCTCGACCTGCGCTTCGACTACGCCCGGCAGTACGTGCTGGGCATGGCAGTGCTCACATTGCGTTCGCATTTCTTCCCGCAGAGTACGCTGGTGCTCGACGCCAAAGGCTTCGACATCAAAAGCGTTCAGCTGCTGAGTCCAAAGGGCGCTAAAACACTGACTTACAAATACAACGGCCGGCAGCTAACGGTCGCGCTGGGTCAGGCCTGCCCGCGCGAACAAACCTACCAGGTGCGCGTGGGCTACGTGGCCAAGCCCAACGAGCTGCCCGTCGGCGGCTCGACGGCCATTACGGGGTCCAAGGGGCTGTACTTCATCAATCCGCTGAATAAGGAGCCGGGTAAGCCCCGCCAAATCTGGACCCAGGGCGAGACGCAGAGCAGCTCGTGCTGGTTTCCGACCATCGACCAGCCCAATCAGCGCATGACCCAGGAAATCGCGCTCACGGTGGAAGACCAGTTCAAAACGCTTTCGAACGGTCTGCTCATGGCCTCGCGCAAAAACCCCGACGGCTCGCGCACCGACACCTGGCGGCAGAGCCTGCCCGCCGCGCCCTATCTCACGATGCTGGCCGTGGGCGATTTCGCCATCGTAACCGATTCCTGGCACGGCAAGCATGTGGACTACTACGTCGAGCCGGCCCAGAAAGAGCTAGCCCGCGCCGTGTTTGGCCACACGCCGGCCATGCTCGAATTTTTCTCGAAAAAGCTCGGCGTAGAGTATCCCTGGGAGAAGTACAGCCAGGTGGTGGTGCGCGATTTCGTGACCGGGGCGATGGAAAACACGACCGCCACGGTGCACGGCACAAGCATCCTGGCCACGCGCCGCGAGCTGCTTGACGTACCCTACGACGGGGCCGAATCCACCATTGCCCACGAGCTGTTTCACCACTGGTTTGGTGATTACGTGACATGCGAGTCGTGGAGCAACCTGCCGCTCAATGAGAGCTTCGCCAACTACGCCCAGTACCTGTGGGCTGAGCACCGCTACGGCCCCGACGTGGCCGGCCTCGTGCAGCAGCAAGACCTAGCCCACTACCTCGAAGAAGCCGAAACCAAGCGCGAGCCTCTCATCCGCTATCGTTACGCCAACCGGGAAGACATGTTCGACCGCCACACCTACGAGAAGGGCGGGCGGGTGCTGCACATGCTGCGCCAGTACGTAGGCGACGACGCGTTCTTCGCCGCGCTCAACCGCTACCTGACCCAGAATAAGCTCGCGGCCGTCGAAATCAGCCACTTACGATTGGCTTTCGAGGAAACCACGGGCGAAGACCTGGGCTGGTTTTTCGACCAGTGGTTCATGCAGCGCGGCCATCCGGAGCTGAAAATCAAGCACACTTTCGCCAACGGCCAGGTGCAGCTGCGGGTGCGCCAGGTGCAGGACACGGTGTTTCAGCCGGTGTATCGGCTGCCGCTTTCGGTAACCGTTTGGCAGAAAGACCGGCCCACCGAGTACCGCATCACCGTCAGCAAGGCCGACCAAACCTTCACGTTTCTGGCCCTCGACCGGCCCCCGCTCGTCAAGTTCGACAGCGAAAGCCAGCTACTAGCCCAGCTCGACGAGGAGCGCAGCTCCGACGAGCTGCTGTTCCAGTTTTACCACGCCCGCAATTACCTCCAGAAAGCCGAGGTGCTCGACCTGCTTCAAAATAAAACCAGCGAACTGAGCGTGAGTAGTCTGCTGCGCAATGCGTTGAACGACAAGTTCTACGCTATCCGTCGCCTGGCCCTCGAACACCTGCGCGGCTATCGTGGCCCGAACCCCGGGGCCGTGCGGGCCGAGGTGCAGCGCCTCGCCACCACCGACCCCAGCAGCGCCGTGCGCGCCCAGGCCCTTAGCACGCTGGCGGCTTTTCCTGGCGAGAGCTACGCGCCCGTGTTCGTGGCGGCCCTGCGCGACAGCTCGTACCTGGTCGAGGCCAGTGCCGTAGCCGCGTTGGCCCGCCAACCGGGCGCAGTAGCCCGCACCGCGCTGGCCGCGCTCGCCGACACGCCCAGCTCAACGCTGCTCACGGCTCTGGCTGGCTACTACGCCCAGCGAAGCGGCCTCGACCAGTACGATTGGTTTTTGCGCCGCCTGCCCGACGTGGCCGACGCCGACCTGTATACTTATCTGGAGGCCCTGGGCCGGTTCATGACGCAGCTGCCCGTGGTCGAGCGCGACAAGGGCATTCAAACCCTCACCCGCCTGGCCCGCACCCATCCGCAATACTACGTGCGCCTCGGGGCCTATCACAGCCTGGCTACGCTGCTGCCCAGCCAGCCAGCCCTCAAAGCCGTGCTGGCCGATATTAAAGCCAGGGAAACGGACGAGCGCCTCAAATCTTATTACAACCTCATGTAAATGAGCATTCAAGCTATGGTAAGGCCGCAAGGCCGACACTCCTGCCGCTGTTCGTAAAACAAAAATTTTATAGCCCCACCCTTGCACCAACCTAAAAAAGCCGTACTTTTGCGTCTCAATTCCAGCAAACGGCCGGATTTGCTAGCATTTGGGGGTATCGCATAGTGGCAATTGCGGGTGACTGTAACTCACCTCCTTCGGGTTCATAGGTTCGAGTCCTGTTACCCCCACTCACGGTGAATGAGCGATTGAGTGAATGGGTGATTTTTCAAGTCAGCTACTTCACTCAATCACCCATTTACTCATTCACTTCTCGCGGGAGTAGCTCAGTTGGTAGAGCGGCAGCCTTCCAAGCTGCAGGTCGCGAGTTCGAGACTCGTCTCCCGCTCTTTGCAATGAGCAATTATCAATGAGCAACGCTGCTCAACGCAGCAGCTTAATTGTTCATTGATAATTACTCATTGTTCATTGAATAATAAGCCGTTTTAGCTCAGTGGTAGAGCACTTCCTTGGTAAGGAAGAGGTCATGGGTTCAAATCCCATAAATGGCTCAGCAGTTGCGGCGCTGCCTACCTTTGGGGTAGGTCAGGGCCGGGCCGGCCGAAGCGATACGCAGCACGATGGTCCCATTCAGGGGGCGGTGGCTGGGTTTCGCTTTCTTGCCGTAAGAGGCCCACTCGCTTACCCTTTTACTTACCCCTCTTTTTTCAACTCTTTACAATGGCTAAAGAAAATTTCGACCGGTCGAAGCCGCACGTCAACATCGGCACCATCGGTCACGTTGACCACGGCAAAACGACCCTGACCGCCGCCATCACCATGGTGCTGGCCAATCAGGGCCTGGCCGAAAAGCGCGACTTCTCCTCGATTGACAACGCGCCCGAGGAAAAAGAGCGTGGTATTACCATCAACACGGCCCACGTCGAATACTCGACCGTGAACCGTCACTACGCCCACGTGGACTGCCCCGGCCACGCCGACTATGTGAAGAACATGGTAACGGGCGCGGCCCAGATGGACGGTGCCATCCTCGTGGTGGCTGCCACCGACGGCCCCATGCCCCAGACCCGCGAGCACATTCTGCTGGCCCGTCAGGTAGGCGTGCCCCAGCTGGTGGTGTTCATGAACAAAGTGGACATGGTGGACGACCCCGAGCTGCTGGAGCTGGTCGAGATGGAAATCCGCGAGCTGCTCTCGTTCTATAACTTCGACGGCGACAACATTCCGATTATCCAGGGTTCGGCCCTGGGCGGCCTGAACGGCGATGCCAACTGGGTGCCCAAAATCAACGATTTGATGGCCGCCGTGGACTCGTTCATTCCGATTCCGGCCCGCCTCACCGACCTGCCCTTCCTGATGCCCGTCGAGGACGTGTTCTCGATTACCGGCCGCGGCACCGTGGCTACGGGTCGTATCGAGCGCGGCATCGTCAACTCGGGTGAGCAGGTGGACATCCTGGGCATGGGTGCCGAAGGTCTGAAGTCGGTTGTGACCGGCGTGGAAATGTTCCGCAAAATCCTCGACCGCGGCGAAGCCGGCGACAACGTGGGTTTGCTGCTCCGCGGCATTGAGAAAGAAGCCATCCGTCGCGGCATGGTTATCTGCAAGCCCGGCTCGGTGAAGCCCCACCAGAAGTTCAAGGCTGAGGTGTACGTGCTCTCGAAAGAGGAAGGTGGCCGTCACACGCCGTTCTTCAACAACTACCGTCCGCAGTTCTACCTGCGTACCACTGACGTTACCGGCATCATCACCCTCCCCGAGGGCGTTGAAATGGTAATGCCCGGCGACAACATCACCATCACCGTTGAGCTCATCAACAAGGTGGCAATGGAGAAAGGCCTGCGTTTCGCTATCCGTGAGGGTGGCCGTACGGTAGGTGCCGGTCAGGTAACCGAAGTTCTCGACTAGTTTTAGCCTAACCGCTAAATGTAAAAATGCCCCCGAGCAATCGAGGGCTTTTTTTGCTTTTTAGCACACTTAAAATTAATGCGTTGCTTTTCTCATTTCTTCCGCTTATAAAAATAAAGCTTGACAAATTTTTCGTTGTGATGTATATTGCCTGTGGAGGTAACGGTGCTTCCGCTCAAATCCTGCATTTTATGTTAATGAGGTTAAGAATGACCGTTATGTTGCTGGTGACATTCGTAGGGCTAGCATTTTACTCCTGTACGAAGAGTCAGGACCCGGCTGCTCAATCTGTGGCCAACACCAAGAATCAAGGCCAGGCAGCGCTACCGGAGGTGACCCTGAAACCTGGTCAAGTGGTTTATCCAGAGCTAGTTAAGGCGATGGTGGGCGACCAGCTTGTGAAGGATTACGTTCTTGCCGATGTGACTTACACGATGCGGTATGCTACTTGGTACCAAAGCCTGTCGTCGGATGCGAAACAAGCCCGTCATCGGGAACTCTACGAAAACCTCAAGTCTGGAAAGGGAATCAGCGACCCCTCGCATACCCAGCAAGAGACTGCCGACTACCTGGCGATACAAGTTGGCCGCAGGACGGAGATAAACGCAAAATATCCTAAGCTTCTCACGCTCGGTGACGAAGAGTTTGCCTCAGTACAGGGACGGGTTTTCAGCATCGTCACCGAGGATGTACCAATGAATGCGGTTGGTGGTTGCGTGGCTGGGTACTATGCATGTGCAGCTGGTTGCGCTAAATCCAGCAACTGCATGAGTGGCTGCATAGCCGGCTACAATGCGTGTATCGATGCCAATCCTAATTCGTGGTAGAGCGAGGCATCAAGTCTAAAAATCTTGACCAAGTAAAAAGCCGCTTCCGAAATGTCGGGGGCGGCTTTTTTGCGCTGAAACAGAAGCGAGTACTTGTTTTCTCTTCTGTTTCTCTTACCTTTGCACTCCCTTTAGCGAAATGCGCTTTGCGGGAATGTCAATAAACGAGTGTGGTGCAGCGGTAGCATACGGGTCTCCAAAACCTTTGACGGGAGTTCGAATCTCTCCACTCGTGCAATTTGGGCCAGTTGGTCCGCTCCATGTTACTTCAGCGGCAACGCTGTGTTTTTAATTACAATGGACAAACTGAGCAATTATTTCCGCACCACCATCGAGGAGATGCGCTACAATGTAACGTGGCCTTCTACGACCGAGCTGCAAAAAAGCGCCGGTCTGGTGCTGATTGGTTCGCTCATTTTTGCTGTGGTGGTGGGCATCATGGATGTCAGCTTTGAGTCGGTACTGAAAGCATTTTATAACTCATTTCGCTAATCAGCAATCAAGATGGGCGAATTGAAATGGTACGTGGTGCGCTCCGTGAGCGGCCAGGAGAAAAAAGCCAAAAACTACCTCGAAACGGAACTCGGCCGGCATAACCTGACCGAGTTGGTGCCGCAGGTACTGATTCCGGTAGAGAAGGTGTTCGAGATGCGCAACGGCAAGAAGCGCGTCCGCGAGCGGAACCTTTACCCCGGTTATATCATCATCCACGCCGACCTTGGCCATGGTGAAGTAGACCACATCATCAC
>JANXNW010000333.1 GCA_025353905.1 Hymenobacter sp. | reverse complement strand
CGACCCGCGCAACTACGTGCTCGACCGGCGGCGAAGCTGGCACGGGCCAACGCGCCAACGCCTCACGCGCGCCCTCGCCGCGCTGGCCGACGCGAGCTGGCAGCTCACGGCCCTCTCGCTGGCGGCGCAAGTGGCCACGTTTCCGCTGGGGCTGTATTATTTCCATCAGTTTCCCTTCAACTTTCTGCTGTCGAACCTGATAGCGGTGCCCATTTCGAGCGTCGCCGTGTACGTGGGCGTGGTCTTGCTGCTGACGAAAGGACTGGTGGCGCTCGTGGGCCTGGCTTTGCCCGCCGCCGCGCTGCCCTGGCTCGACTGGCTGCCCCGGCTGGTGGGCCACGTTTTTCAGGGCCTAATCTGGCTGTTTAACGAGTATATTTTCCTCATCGGGCGCCTGCTACCGGGTGCCGTGGTGGGCGGCATCCACCTGAGCCAGGCCCAGACGCTGCTGATTTTCCTGCTCATCGCCGCGCTGTGCGTGTTCGTGGCGAGCCGGCGGCTGGCCTGGGCCGCCTGGTCGGTGCTGCTGCTGGCGCTCTACGGCGGCAGTCGGCTGGCCGAGGCGCGGGCCGTGGCGCCGTTGCGCGAGTTCGTCGTGTACAGCATCCCGCGGCGCTCGGTGGTGGGCTTCTGGCAGGGCGCGGCCGTCGAGTTCGTCACCGCCGACTCGCTGCCGCTCTCCGAAACCGAGCGCACGTACCGCCTCCAGCCCAGCCTGATACTGCGTCGCGCGCGCCAGCCCACGTACCGCGTCGGCTGGCGCGACGCGACCGTGCCCGCCCGCGCCATCGCCCCGCCCGACAGCGCCGAGGCCGCCTTTCGCTACCCGCCCGCCCCACTCGTGCTCGCCCAGTGGCGCGGATTGCGAGTCGCCTTCGTGCGCGGTCGCCTGCGGCGACTGGTTGGGCCGGCTGGGTCAAAATCCGCCGCTGCCGTCGCGCCAGCTGCCGATGTCGTCGTGCTGCGCCGCAATCCGCGCCTCTACCCGGACGCGCTTGCCGCTCATTTCGGCTCCGGCGCGTGGGTCGTATTCGATTCCTCGTGCCAGCGCTGGTACGTCGCCCGCCAGGATTCTGCCCTGCGCGCAGCCGGCTTCCGCACCTGGGACGTGAACGAGCAGGGCGCGTTCGTGTACCGGCTGGCGGATGGAAGGTAGGGTTTCTGGCCCCCGTCCGGTCATTGCGAGCAAAGCGAAGCAATCGCACCTGTTCAGCTACGCGCTGACTAGCATTCGACCGCGCTCAACAAATGCGATTGCTTCGCTTTGCTTGCAATGACCAAAAATCGTAAACCAAAAAACCGCCGTATTTTGCCGCCCTATGACCGACTACCTCACCCCCCCGGAGCTGGACACGCTGCGCTTTCTGCAATACGAAACCCAGGAGCGGCTCGCCTACATCACCCTCAACCGCCCCGCCAAGCGCAACGCGCTCAGCGCCAACGTCGTCTCGGAGCTGAAGCAGGCTTTCGAGCAGGCTGAGGCCGACGACTCGGTGAAAGTCATCGTGCTGCGCGCCGTGGGCGAGGTGTTTTGCGCGGGCGAAGACCTCAAATACTGGCAGGAGTTGCAGGATAATACCTACCCCGAAAACCTGGCCGACAGCACCCATTTGATGCAGCTGTTTCACCAGATTTACACGGGTAAGAAGCTCGTTATCGGGCAGGTGCAGGGCCACGCGCTGGCCGGCGGCTGCGCGCTGGCCGCGCTCTGCGACATCACTTTCGCCGTGCCCGAGGCGCGCTTTGGCTTCACGGAAGCTAAAATCGGGGCTTTGCCGGCCGTAGCCAGCGTGTTCTTGCTGCGTCGCCTCGGCGAGGCCCGCACCAAGCGCCTGCTGCTCAGCGGCGACCTGATTCCGGCCCAGCAGGCGCTCGACTACGGCCTGATTACGTTCATCGAAGAAGCCGACAAGCTGGCCGACACCGTGCGAACTTATGCCCTGCGCCTGGCCCGCGAAAACTCCGGCCACAGCATCGAAATCACCAAGGAAGTGCTCGCCCGCCTGCCCGAGCTGGCCCTCGAAGACGGTCTGCGCTACGCCGCCGAGCGCACCGCTGCCGCCCGCGCCCACGCCGACTGCCGCCGCGGCATCGCCGCGTTTTTGAACAAAGAGAAAATCAGCTGGTAGCCTCACTCAGACGGCACCCGCACGCGGCAAACTGTCAGGCATTCCAGCGAAAGACGACGAAATAATTTCAGTCAGCCTCTTTCACCACGTCAAAGGCTTGCGCAAGCAGCATCTGGTCCGCGTACAGCACCGAAATTGTCCACCGGCCGGGCACCATCTCGTCGGCCGTGTCCAGCTTTTGCCACAAGAACAGGTAGGTGTTTAGCTCGTATTCGAAGTCGTGCCGTACCACCCGGTAAGCTCCGGGCTGGGCTAAGTCAGGGTACTGAACTTCGTAGCTGAGGCCCAACCAAATGCCCGTTTCCCGCCGCGAAGCCGTCAGGAGACCAAACTCAACGCCAAAGCATTGATTCTCGACCAGCTCAATCGTAGTCGTCTCCCGATAAATATTTGTTTCGTCGGTGGCCTCGTCGGTTCCGATAAGCCCGTAGTAAAGGCTCGCACACTCGACAGTGGCCTCGCCAAGAACCAGGGGAAAAGGAGAAATGAAGGGGTCCACGCCAGGTAAATTTTGAGGTTGTGGGCACGGGCATCTGCCACGACCGCGAACAAAGCACAAAAGAAAACGGTAGTTCAGGCGGGCCGTAAGAAGCAAGGCTTACGATAAGCCCGCCAAATTTGAGCTGCTTCGCCCTTGTAAAAGCTCAAGCGACTCCTATATCAACTGCTTGTAAATATATCGTCTGCATGCCCGTCGTTGCCGCCGCTTTCATCACCCTCGCCACGTTCGCCTTCATGGAGTTCTGGGCGTGGTTCATGCACAAATACATTCAGCACGGGGCGCTGTGGGTGCTGCATCGCTCGCACCACGTGCGGCCCAGCCCGCGCCCGTTCGAGCGCAACGACTGGTTCTTTGTGATTTACGGAGCCATTTCGGCGGTGCTCTTCGTGAGTGGCGACGGCGGCTCGCGCTGGTGGTTCTGGGTGGGCGTGGGCATCGCGCTCTACGGCTCGGTTTATTTTTTCGTGCACGACGGGCTGATTCACGGCCGGCTGCCATTTTGGAAAAAAACCGACAGCGTGTACTTGCGGGCGCTCAACATGGCCCACAAGATGCACCACAAAACCCAGGGGCGCGACCACAGCGAGGAATTCGGGTTGCTCTGGGTGTCGCCCAAGTACCTGCGCCTGGCCAGGGAGCAGGCGGCCCGCAAAGCGGCCATCGCTGACTGAAAAGGCCGTTTGGTAAACTATTTGCGGGGTTCGTAAATTAGCACCCGATACGAGCTTGGGCGCGGACTTCCGCTTCGGGCTTGTGAGTCAATCTTTTCAGCTATTCAAACAAACCCGTTTACCCCCGTGGCTCAGTATTCCATCGGCGACCTGGAGCAGCTTTCCGGCGTGAAAGCGCACACGATTCGCATTTGGGAGCAGCGCTACGGCTTGCTCCAACCCCAGCGCACGGCCACTAACATCCGCGTGTATGGCGAGGCCGACCTGCGCTGCCTGCTGCAAGTGGCCACGCTTTGCGGCCGCGGCCAACGCATCTCGCAAGTGGCCCGCCTGAGTGAAACCGAGCGCCAAACCGCTGCCCTGGCCCTGTGCCGCGTCGTGCAGCCCTCCGATGCCGCCCGCCTCAGCGCCCTGCTCGGGGCCGCCCTCGACCTCGACGAGCCGCACCTGCACCGCCTTTTCGACGAAGCCGTGGCCGAGCTGGGCCTCGAAGAAACCGTGCTCAGCCTCGGC
>JANXNW010000407.1 GCA_025353905.1 Hymenobacter sp. | reverse complement strand
CCCGGCCGTGGGCAGCCCGCCGGCCTGCTGAATAGCGGCGGGCGCGAAATCGTACGCCGCGATGGTGCCCTCAAATTGCAGGTCGCCGTCGCGCGGCACGAGCTTGAGCGTGGTGTTGCGCTGATAAAAATCCTTGATGTCTTCCGTGAACCGTTGCGACAGGTACGCCGGCGCATTGGGTGCGGAGTTTTGAAAGGTTTGAATGGAAAACGTTTTGACGGCCGGGTCGATGTTGGTGCCGTTGAACGAGTATACCCCGCAACCGCCGAGTGGCAGTAGCAGCACGGACAGCAGCCAAACGAGCCAATGGCTGCGCCGGTTGACGTATGTGGGGTTTGCTTGCATGCGCGGACTCGCAGAGTCCACGCTACTGAGCTTACGCGGCTTCCAGGTCATACTGCTTGAGTTTGCGGTAGAGGGTGCGCTCGGAAATGCCCAGGTCCTGGGCGGCGTACTTGCGCTTGTTGTGGTGCTTCTTCAAGGCCTTGAGTATCATTTCCTTCTCGATGGCATCGAGCGAGAGCGTTTCTTCCTCGGTTTCGTGGCTGATGTCCTCGGTTGGGGGCGAGTCCTCGTCGTCGGCGTAGTTGCTGGCCGGGCCGACCTCGACTCGGAGCGGCGAGCCGGCGGGCGGGCCGGGCGGCAGGTAGTAGCCATTGCCATGGTCGGGCGCGTGGTCGGCGGGCGCGTCGTGGAGGTTGCTGAACAGGTGGCTGTTCTGGCGCAGCAGCTCCTGGGCATCGGCGGCCGGGCGCGGGCCAGCGCCGGTGGCTAATTCCAGCACCACCTTTTTGAGGTCCGTCATGTCGCGGCGCATGTCGAAGAGCAACCGGTAGAGGATGTCGCGCTCCGAGTAGGAGCCGATGCCGCCCGGCGCGTCGGCGCTTCCGCCGTGGCCGGGTAGCAGCGCCGGCAGCTGCGAGGTTTGGGCGACGGGCAGGTAGGTGGCTAGCCGGGTGGCATCAATCTCGCGCTCCATTTCGAGCACCGAAATCTGACCCGCGATATTTTTGAGCTGCCGGATATTGCCCGGAAACCGGAACCGCGTCAGCAGCCGTACCGCGTCGGGCGTGAGCGAGATGGGCCGCACCCGGTTTTTCTCGGAAAAATCCGCCGCGAATTTTCTAAACAATAAATAAATATCGTCGCCCCGCTCGCGCAGCGGCGGCACGGTAATCGGCACCGTATTGAGCCGGTAGTACAGGTCCTCCCGAAACTTGCCGGCCTGCACCCGGTCGAGTAGATTCACGTTGGTGGCGGCCACCACGCGCACGTCGGTTTTCTGCACCTTGCTGGAGCCGACGCGGATAAACTCGCCGTTTTCGAGCACCCGTAGCAGCCGCGCCTGGGTGCCGAGCGGCATTTCGGCAATCTCATCCAGGAAGATGGTGCCGCCGTCGGTTACCTCAAAATACCCCTTGCGGGCCTCGCCCGCGCCGGTATAGGCCCCTTTTTCGTGCCCGAATAGCTCCGAGTCAATCGTGCCCTCCGGGATGGCCCCGCAGTTGATGGCCACGAACTGTCCGTGCTTGCGCGGCGAAAGGGCGTGGATAATCTTGGAAAACGACTCCTTGCCCGAACCGCTTTCACCCGTGATGAGCACCGTCATGTCGGTCGGCGCGACCTGGGCCGCCACCTGAATGGCGTAGTTGAGCGCCGGCGCGTGGCCGATGATGCCGAAGCGCTGCTTGATGCTGGATATTTCCTGGTTGGTCAAGATTAGTTGTCAGTTATTAGTTGCTCGTTGTCAGAGGAGTACGCAGTAAATGGCTCGGCGGCATGTGATAAATTTGTTGATTGCCGGTGATAGCGAATGAAGCCCTGTAAGAGTTTTTTACAGTCGTTTGATAATAATAAAATTTCTCGTAGTGATTCTGCTGATATGTAGTTCAGGTCAGCGGCCAGGTACAATTGAGTCTCCAACTCAAACAGCGAACCGCGCGCGATAAATAAGAAACGTACTGTGTCAGCGACGTGTTGGCGACCGCATCCCTCCGCAATATTGGAGGGCACTGATACCGCCGCCCGCCGCATCTGATTTGTAAGGCCAAATAATTCTTCTTTGGGAAATTCTTTGGTCAACTTATACACTTCTCCGGCGAAAATCCGGCTTTTTTGCCATACCGTTAAATCTGTGTAGGAACTTTCCATAAACATGAAATAAGCTGACAACTGAAAACGAACAACTGACAACTAAACCGCTTCGCCGATTAGCGCCGCGCCGGTTGTGCTCGTTACCAGCACGTTCACGTAATCGCCTTTCTGAAAATTACCCTTCGGAAAAATAACCATCTGGTTTTGACTGTTGCGCCCGCTCAAATGTTGCTGCGAGCGTTTGGAGAAATTCTCGGCCAGCACCTCGTGGACGCGGCCCACGGCTTGGGCGTAGCGGGCGCGGGCGTGGAGCTGCTGGCGGTCGATGATTTCCTGCAAGCGGCGCTTCTTGGTGTCGAGCGGCACGTCGTCGGCGAGCTTGCGGGCGGCGAGCGTACCGGGGCGCTCGGAGTAGAAAAAGTGGTAGCCCATGTCGTAGCGCACGAAATCGAGCAGGCTGAGGCTGTCCTGATGCTCGGCTTCGGTTTCGGAGCAGAAGCCGGCAATCATGTCGGTTGAGATGGCGCAGTCCTCGCCCAGAATCCGGCGCACGGCCCGGATGCGCTCCTCGTACCAGGGCCGGTCGTAAGTGCGGTTCATCAACTCCAAGACCCGCGAATTGCCGCTCTGGGCAGGTAGATGCAGGTACTTGCAGATGTTAGCGTACCGCGCCATCGTGTGCAGCACTTCGTCGGTGATGTCCTTCGGGTGCGAGGTCGAGAAACGCACCCGCAACTGGGGCGAGACGAGCGCGACGCGCTCCAGCAGTTGGGCAAAGTTGACCCGCTCGCTGCCGTCAGTGCTGTCTGGAGCGGCCCATTTGTAGGAGTCCACGTTCTGGCCGAGCAGCGTAACCTCTTTGTAGCCAGCGGCCAGCAGGTCCTGGGCTTCGCGCACGATGCTGTGCGCGTCGCGGCTCCGTTCGCGGCCGCGGGTGAAGGGCACCACGCAGAATGAGCACATATTGTCGCAGCCGCGCATGATGCTGATGAAGGCCGATACGCCGTTCGAGTTCAGGCGCACGGGTGTGATGTCGGCGTAGGTTTCCTCGCGGCTCAGCAGCACGTTCACCGCTTTTTGGCCACTGCCGACCTGGGCCACGAGTGCCGGCAAATCGCGGTACGCATCGGGACCGACGACCAAATCCACGATTTTCTCCTGCTCCAGAAATTGCGCTTTGAGCCGCTCGGCCATGCAGCCCAGCACCCCGACGAGCATGCCCGGCCGCCGCTTTTTGTGCGAGTTAATCTGGGTGAGCCGCATCCGAATGGTCTGCTCGGCCTTCTCGCGGATGGAGCAGGTATTGAGCAGCACGAGGTCGGCCCCAGCCAGGTCGTCGGTCGTGTCGAAACCCTCAGCAGCCAGGATGCTGGTCACGATTTCCGAGTCCGAGAAATTCATCTGGCAGCCGTAGCTCTCGATATAAAGCTTGCGGCCAGGGGCCGGAATGGTGCTCGCCACATCCGCGCCCGCCGCCGCCGGCCACGCGCCCGCCGTCGTTGCGGGCGCTTTATCTAGAAAATCTAACGTGATGAGCGGTTGAGCCATAGTAAAAAGCACTGCCCGGCTCGGGGCCGGGCGGCAGACAAAGATACAAAAAATGACAGAATGGCAGGTGAATCCAATGAGCAATTATCAAGGAGCAATGAGCAATTTTCGGTGGTCCCGGCTTGCTCTGACGGGTTAGGGCTGACAGGATTTGCTCATTGTTCATTGTTCCTTGATAATTGACGAAAGCGCTTCGAGCATCCCTTGCGCTTTGAGTAAGCATTCGGCGTATTCCTGTTCGGGCACCGAGTCGTGGGTGATGGCCGAGCCGACTTGCAGGCTCAGGTAGCCGGTATCGGCGCGGTAGAAGAGGCTGCGAATGACGACATTGAACTCGAAATCGCCATCGGGCCAGACGTAACCCAGGCTGCCGCTGTAGAGGCCGCGGCGGCTGGCTTCGTAGTGCTCGATGAGCTGCATGGCCCGGATTTTCGGCGCGCCCGTCATCGACCCCATCGGGAAAGTGGCGCGCAGGATGGCGGCCAGGTCGAGGCCGGGGCGCAGCTCAGCCTGCACGGTCGAAATCAATTGCCAGACGTGGCGAAAGCCATA
>JANXNW010000406.1 GCA_025353905.1 Hymenobacter sp. | reverse complement strand
GAAGTAACGGTTTTCGTCCTCGTTGAATTCGAGCAGCGGAAAATCCAGCACCCAGAGCGGGGCGAACGTGTCCTTGTCGCGCAGGCCGAGGCGCTGGCCCATTTCAAGGCGCAGCTCGCTCAGGGCCTTGCGGGTTTTGGCTTCGGGGCCGGCCAGTAGCAGCAGCAAGTCGCCGGGCTGGGCCGCGAAGGCCGCTTTCCAGTGTTGAAGTTGCTCCTGATTGTAAAATTTATCCACCGACGACTTGACCTGCCCGTCAGCTTCAATGCGGGCGTACATCAGGCCCGTGGCTCCGAGCTGGGGGCGCTTGACGAATTCGGTCAGCTCGTCGAGCTGCTTGCGGGTGTAGGTGGCGCAACCAGCGGCGTTGATGCCAAGCACAACTTCGGCCTGGTCAAATACTGGGAAGCCCTGGCCTTTGACAACTTGCGTCAAGTCAACGAATTTCATCCCAAAGCGGACATCGGGCTTGTCGTTGCCGTAGTCGCGCATGGCCTCGGCGTAGGTCAGGCGCGGTACGCTGGGGAAATCCAGGTTTTTTATTTCCTTAAATAAATAGCGTACTAATCCCTCGAACGTAGTTAAAATATCTTCCTGCTCGACGAAGGCCATCTCGCAGTCAATCTGGGTAAATTCAGGCTGGCGGTCGGCGCGCAGGTCTTCGTCGCGGAAGCACTTTACAATTTGAAAATAGCGGTCGAAGCCCGCCACCATTAGCAATTGCTTGAAGGTCTGGGGGCTTTGGGGCAGGGCGTAAAACTCGCCGGGGTTCATGCGCGAGGGCACCACGAAATCGCGCGCGCCTTCGGGGGTTGATTTAATCAGGACCGGCGTTTCGACTTCGATGAATTGCTGACCGTCGAGGTAGCGGCGCACGGCCTGGGCCATGCGGTGGCGCAGCATCAGGTTTTCGCGCACCGGGGCGCGGCGCAAATCCAGGTAGCGGTAGCGCATCCGCAGCTCGTCGCCGCCGTCGGTTTCGTCCTCGATGAGAAAAGGCGGCAGCTTGGCGGGGTTGAGAATTTCCAGTTTCTCAACCCGGATTTCGATGTCGCCGGTGAGCATCTTGTCGTTTTTGGCGTAGCGCTCGGCCACGCGGCCGGTGGCCGAAACGACGAACTCGCGGCCTAGCGAGCGGGCGGTTTCGCGCACGGCTTCGGCTTCCACGCCCTCTTCCAATACCAATTGGGTCAGGCCGTAGCGGTCGCGCAGGTCGAGCCAGAGGATGCCGCCTTTGTCGCGGGTGCGCTGCACCCAGCCGACGAGCGTAACGGTTTGGCCGGCGTGGGCGAGGCGAAGCTCGCCGTTGGTGTGGGTGCGTAACATATGACCGCAGATGCTAACTGATTGAACGGATTGAACGGATGGGCGCGGCTTTGCCGCACCACTTTTGCGGGGGCGAAGGTAAGTTGGGCCAGCGGGGCGGCTTAATTAGTGCGCTTCGCTTATTGCTGATTTAGCCCGTCGGGCGGCCGTTTTGGTACGGAGTGTGCAAGGGCGGGCAAATTGGGCGTTCCTTTGCTCGACTTGTCTGTATCCTAATTTATGAAATTCACTTCCCTCTTTCTATTTGCGGCCGCCGCGCTGCTGACTGCCCCAGCTTCGGCCCAATCAGCTCAATCGGCCCCAGCCAAAATCAAGACCAAGACCAAAGGACCGTTGGTCGAAATCAAGACCAAGAGCGTGGCGAGTGCCGCGCCTACCGTAGCTGCCGGAGCTGCTGGCTCGCCGCAGCGCGTCGAGTCGCTCTCGGGCATCGACGTGTATCCCAAGCCGGCTTCCAACCGGGTGCTGCTCAGCTTCACCCAGCAGTTTACCCAGCCGGGCACGCTCACCATGACCAACGCGGCCCAGGCCGTGGTCTATCAGCAGGCGCTGGACCCGCGCGCCAGCACCGGCGCGCCCGTGGATTTGGGCCATCTGCCCGCCGGCATCTACCTGGTGGAGGCCAAAATCGATAATTACGTTTATTGGCGGAAGGTGCGCGTTAAGTACCCGAGCCGGAGCCGCTACTGAGTGCGCCCGCTGAAGCGTTTATTTTCGCCTGCTGACTGAGTATGAAAGCCTTCTTTTTAATATTGAGCCTGTTGAGTGTGCCGGGAGCACCGCGCCTGGCACCGCCCCGGCTGACGACCGTCAAGCTCGCACCGGGCTTGTCGGTGGGTGTGCCGGAAGGTTTCACGCCGCTGCCCGACGGGGCCATCGCCCTCAAGTTTCCGGCCCCGCGCAAGCCGCTGGCCGTGTTCAGCAACCGCGCCGGGCGCGTGGACTACAGCATCTCGGCGCGGCCCACCACCTTCGGCCCCGACTACAACGTGCTGCTGCCCATGTACAAAGCCAGCGTACAGCGCCTCTACACGAAGGTGGATTTCCTGGCCCAGGAAGTGCGCCGCGCCAACGGCCACGACTTCGCCGTGCTCGAATTCATCTCGACGCTGGGCACCGACAGCCGCCGCGGGGCCAACCCGGTTGGGGCGCTGCGCAAGTACGAGTGCATAGCCTATGCCGTGCAGGGTCAGCAGCTCTATATCTTCTCGTTTTCGGCCCCCGTGGAAGAGCAAAGCCAGTGGCGGCCGGTAGCGAAGGAAGTGCTGGCAGCGGTGGAGCTGCGATAGGAATAGGTAATTAGAAATGGGGGCGTCTGTCATGCTGAGCGCAGCGAAGCATCTCGCTCGCTTCATTGAACGTCCCACGCGGACGAAGCGGGCGAGATGCTTCACTGCGTTCAGCATGACCAACGCCCTCATCACCCACTACTTACTATCCACTACCCACAACGTGCTCACCGACGACTACTTTATGCGGCAGGCGCTGGCCGAGGCGCGGCAGGCGGCGGCGAGCGGCGAGGTGCCGATTGGGGCGCTGATAACGCTGGACGGGGAGATAATAGGGCGGGGCCACAACCAGACCGAGCGCCTGCGCGACCCCACCGCCCACGCCGAAATGCTGGCCCTGACGGCCGCCACCCAGCACCTGGGCAATAAGTACCTGACGCACTGCACGCTTTATGTGACGGTGGAGCCGTGCCCGATGTGCGCCGGCGCGCTGGCCTGGGCGCAAGTGGGGGCCGTGGTGTTCGGGGCCGACGAGCCGCGCACCGGCTACCGGCGCTTCGCGCCGGGCCTGCTGCACCCGCGCACGACGGTGCGGCCGGGCGTGGGGGCCGAAGCCTGCGCGGCGCTGATGCGGGAGTTTTTCGGGGCGCGACGCGGCTGAAAGCCGTTGGGCGCGGATGGCTACCTACTTTTGGGGGCAACCCCGGCCGCCACTGCTGGGTTATACGTACCGCAACCTACTCACTTTTTACCCCCTCCCCCATCATGGCTTTTGAACTGCCCAAGCTGCCCTTCGCCTACGACGCGCTCGAACCGACGTTTGACGCGCAAACCCAGGAAATCCACCACACCAAGCACCATCAGGCATACATCACGAACCTGAACGCGGCCCTCGCCGGCACGGCAATGGAGAGCCAGTCGCTGGAAGAAATTCTGCATAACATCGCCGCCGCGCCGCCCGCCGTGCGCAACAACGGCGGCGGCCACTGGAACCACTCGCTCTGGTGGACCATCCTCTCGCCCGATGGCGGCGGGCTGCCCACCGGCCCACTGGCCGAGGCCATCACCAAGTCGTTCGGCTCGTTCGACAAGTTCAAGGAAGAATTCACGAAGGCTGCCACCACGCGCTTCGGCTCGGGCTGGGCCTGGCTTTGCAAGCTGTCCGACGGCTCGCTGCAAGTCTGCTCGACGCCCAATCAGGACAACCCGCTCATGCCCGACGCGGGCTGCAAAGGGATGCCGATTATGGGCCTCGACGTTTGGGAGCATTCGTACTACCTCAAGTTTCAGAATCGCCGGCCCGACTATATCGCCGCGTTTTTCAACCTGGTGAAGTGGGACGAAGTGAGCCGCCGCTACGCCGCCGCCTAAACAGACCCAGACGCTACGAATCCGCGCGCAGGACGACTCAACAACTTTACCAGACGCGGACCCGTAAAGTCAGCGCTACTGATTAGCAAGCCCGCCCCAATCAATGGGGCGGGCTTTTTTGTCCGACCGCTTTCAGCTCACCAAAAAAACGGGGGCTGAACAATTCATGTACCTACTTCATTTGATTCAGCGCCTTCACCAACATCTGGCCGTGGCTGGCGCGCCACGCATTCTTTTTATCATGTCAAAACAAATTTTTGAGCCAGCCCAGCTCGGGCCGCTCACTTTGCTCAACCGCCTCGTAATGGCCCCGATGACCCGCAGCCGGGCGCTGGGCAATGTGCCCAACGAGCTGATGGCCGAATACTACCGCCAGCGCGCTTCGGCGGGCTTGCTTATCAGCGAAGGCACTTCGCCCGCGCCCAACGGGCTGGGCTACGCCCGCATTCCGGGTTTGTTCAATCAGGAGCAGGTTGAGAACTGGCGGCGCGTGACGGAGGGCGTTCACCATCTGGGTGGGCATATTTTCGTGCAGCTCATGCACGCCGGACGCGTGGGCCACGGCCTGAACCTGCCCGCCGATGCGGAGCTGGTAGCCCCGTCGGCCATCGCCTCGGCAGGCCAGATGTGGACCGACCAGCAGCAGATGCAGGACCACCCCGTGCCCCGCGCGCTGCGCGCCGACGAACTGGCCACCGTGCGCGACGAGTTCGTGCAAAGCGCCAAGCTGGCGCTGGAAGCCGGCTTCGACGGCGTGGAATTGCACGCCGCCAACGGCTATTTGCTGGAGCAGTTTCTGCACCCCAGCGCCAATCAGCGCACCGACGAGTACGGCGGCTCGGTGCGCAACCGCGCCCGGTTCGTGCTCGAAACGGCGGCGGCCGTGGTCGCGGCCATTGGGGCCGAGCGCGTCGGCATTCGCCTCTCGCCCTGGGGCCTGGGCGCGGGCCAGGACATGGCGCACCACGCCGAAATCGACGAAACCTACGCTTACCTGGCCGAGGAGCTGCAAAAGCTGGGCTTGGTGTACCTCCACCTCGTGGACCATTCCAGCATGGGCGCGCCCGCCGTGCCGGCCGGGACCGTGGCGGCCGTGCGCGAAAAATTCACCAACACGCTCATTTTGAGCGGCGGCTACGAGTCGGTCGAGCAAATCGAGAAAGCCCTGGCCGGCGCGGCTGATTTGGTCGCCATCGGTCGGCCCTTTATCTCGAACCCCGACTTGGTGGAGCGCCTGAAGAACGGCGTGGCCCTGGCTCCCTACGACCCGGCCACGTTCTACGCGCCTGGCCCGGATGGTTTCGCCCAGGGCTACACCGACTACCCGAACGCGCTCGAAACGCCGGCTACGACGACGCTGGCGTAGCAGCTGAGGCGTGTTAGCTGGTTATCAAAAGACTCCGTCCGGCTTCGGGCGGGGTCTTTTTTGGTGGTAATGCCCTAGGAATTGATGGTGATAATTCAGAAACGGCGCTGAGCAGCTCGGGCGCAAGTTCTTGCGAAGCACCCAGTGGACATGGGAGCGGCTCACCCGCTTGGCGAGGGTTTGCGGCTTCGGCAACGGGTCGTTTTGTAACTTTCGGGGCAGAAACCCTCTCCCCAAGTTTTAATTCGGTCCCGACATGAGTATCAAGCTGCGTCTCATTATCATGAGCTTTCTCCAGTTTTTCATCTGGGGCTCGTGGCTGATTACCATCGGGGCCTACTGGTTTCAAACCAAGCACTGGTCGGGGGCGCAATTCGGGGCGATTTTCTCCACGATGGGCATCGCGGCCATCTTCATGCCCTCGCTCATGGGCATCGTGGCCGATAAGTACGTCCGGGCCGAGCGCCTCTACGGGGTGCTGCATTTGCTGGGCGGGGTGGTGCTGTGCACGGTGCCGTTCGTAGACTCGCCCACCACCATGTTTTGGGTGATGCTCGTCAATATGTGCTGCTACATGCCCACGCTGGCCCTGACCATCGCCGTAGCCTACGCCGCCCTCAAGCGGCAGGGGCTCGATGTGCAGCAGGCCTACCCGCCGGTGCGGGTCTGGGGCACGGTGGGCTTCGTGGTGGCGCTCTGGACGGTGAGTCTGCTGCACTTCGAAACCTCGGCCCGGCAGTTTTACGTGGCGGCGGGCGCGGCTTTCGTGCTGAGTTTTTATGCGTTTACGCTGCCCGCCTGCCCGCCCCAGAACACGCGCCGGACTGGGGGCTCGCTCACCGAGGTGCTGGGCTTGCAGTCGTTCGCGCTGCTCCGAAACCCGCGCATGGCCGTCTTCTTTTTGTTTGCGCTGCTGCTGGGTGGCGCCCAGCAATTGACCAACGCCTACGGCGACACGTTTCTGCACGATTTCGCCGGGCAGTCCGCTTTCAAGGATACCGTGGCCGTGCGCTATCCGGCCATCATCATGTCTATCTCCCAGATTTCAGAGACGCTCTTTATCCTGGTTATTCCGTTCTTTCTCAGCCGTTTCGGCATTAAGCGCGTCATGCTCTTCAGCTCGCTGGCCTGGGTGGCGCGCTTCGGGCTGTTCGCCTTCGGCGACCCCGGCGCGGGGCTCTGGATGATTGTGCTTTCGTGCATCGTGTACGGCATGGCCTTCGATTTCTTTAACATCTCCGGCTCGCTTTACGTCGAAACCCAGGCCGACCCGACCACCCGCGCCAGCGCCCAGGGCTTGTTCATGATGATGACCAACGGCTTCGGGGCCGTGCTCGGCTCGTCGGTGAGTGGGGTCGTCATCGAGCGGTTTTTCACCCAGCCCGGCGGGGCGAAAGACTGGCCCGGCATCTGGCTGAGCTTCGCCAGCTATGCCCTGCTCATCGCGGTGCTGTTCGTGGTCTTGTTCAAGCACGAGCAGCCGGCACCGGGGCCGCCCGCCGAGGCCAGGCTGGAGCCCGTCCTGAGCAAGAGCGTCTGAGCCGCAGGTTCGCCAGGTTATTTTCGGATGGGGCAGGCTTGGTGAGCGCGCTGATTGGGCAGTGGACACGAGTGCGCCCATGCGGCGGCTTTTCCCAAACGATTGTTAGGCGTTTTGGTCGCTGGCCCCTACTTTTACCAGGCAGGCTACGCGAACGCCGGTTGACGCTTATTCTGCTGCAATTCGCCGGCCACCGAGTACTGCCGGCAGCCAGCACTGGTTTCTTCCTGGTCAGATGGGCACGGGTGCCTGCGCGACGAAACTTGCTTTTCCACGCATGAAAACAGGACTACTTCCTTACCGGGCCAGGGTGCCGCGGTTGATGCTGCTGGTATTGGTGCTGACCCTGGCGGCGAGTCCGGCCTGGGCTACCCACCTGCTAGGGGGCGAGATGAGCGGCCGCTACCTCGATGCCAACGGCCCGGCCGGCGCGCCGCTGCGCTACGAGGTGACCGTATCGCTCTACAACAACTGCGCTTCGTCTGTCCTTCGGGCCGCGGCCAGCGTGGGCATCTACGACCTGGCCACCGGCAGCAAAGTCGAGCTGACGGCCCTCAACTACGCCTTCACGGACACGTTTGCCGGGCAAACGGGCTTCATGAGCATTCCGCAGACCTCGATTACGAGTTGCATTGGGCCGGCTATTCCGCCGGGCTGCACGGTGACGGGCGTGTCGCAGCCGTTCAGACTACAAAGGTTCGTGGGGGTCGTGAACCTGCCCGCGTCGAGCCGGGGCTACTACGCCTTGTTCACGGATGGCAACCGCAACGTGGACGTCACCAACCTGGCGGCGCCCGGCAACCAGGCCCTTTCGCTCTACGCGGCCCTGAACCCGCCCTCGCTGCCCAACAGCTCGCCGGTGTTTTCGGATTTGGCCGTGGCCGTTATCTGCGCCAACGACACGACCTACCTGCTCAATAACGCCGTGGATGCCGACGGCGACCGTCTGGTCTACACCTTTGGGCAGCCCTACGGCATAATCGGCGCTCTGGGGGCGCTGCCGCCCAGCTTCTCGCCGCCGCCCAACCAGCTGGACTACCAGAGCGGCCAGGGCTACTCGCCGACGACCCCGCTGGGCACGGCGGGCGGCAATTTCGCCTCGCTCAACCCCGCCACGGGCATCGCTAAGTACAAAGCCGGTACGCTGGGAACCAAGTACGTAGTGGCCGTGGACGTAGGCGAATACCGCGTGGTGAATGGGCAGGAAATACTGGTGGGCACCACCCGGCGCGACTTGCAGCTCGTGGTGGCCAACTGTCCGCTCGTGGCCCCGCCGGTGCTGGCAGCGCCCATCGTGCTGCCGCGCAGCTACACCGTGGAGGCGGGCAGCAGCCTGAGCGTACCGGTAACGGCCACGCAACCTGACGGCAACCCGCTGACGCTGACGCTGAACAGCGTACTGCTCGACGGGCCCGGCGGCTTCGATGCCAGCTTCAACGGCAGCTCCGGCACGGTGGTGCCCGGCAACCCCAGCGGCACGGCCTCGGCCAGCGGCACCGGGGGCAGCGTGGCGGGCACACTCGTATTTAACACCCGCTGCACCGATGCCCGCGCGGCGCCCTACGACGTGGCCCTGACGGTGCGCGACAACGGCTGCGGCGGCAAAACGGCGTTCGACGTGCTGCGCATCACCGTAATCAAGCCGGGACCGACGGCCATTAGCGGGCCGGGGCTGGTTTGCGGGCTGAACTCGGTGCAGAGCTACGCGGCCGTGGGCAGCCCCGCCGCCACGCTGGGCTGGCGGGTGGCAGGCGGCACCTTCGTGGGACCCAGCACCGGCCCGAGCGTGCAGGTGCAATGGGGTGGGGCGGGCCCGGGCCTGCTCGTGGTGGGCGGCCTGACGCAGTACGGCTGCCCCATCGACTCGCTGCGGCTACCCATCACGGTGGCCCCGGCGGTGAGCCTGACGCTGGGCGGCGGCCCGCGCACGATTTGCGAAGGCCGTAGCACGAGCCTGACCGTGGCCGGCGGCACCGGCCCCTACACCGTAACCGGCGGAGCCACGCCGCTGACCGGGGCCGGGCCGTTCGCGCTGAGCCCCACGCAGACCACGACCTACACCATTGCCGATGCGGCCTCGTCGCCGACCACGTGCGGGGGCAGCGCGACGGTCACGGTCACGGTGAGCCCCGCTCCGGCGGCCGTGCCGGGCGCGGCGGTAACGTTCTGCGCGGGCGGCTCGGCCCAGCTCGGCGGGCCGCCGGTGGCGGGGCTTACTTACCAGTGGAGTCCGGCCACGGGTTTGAGCAGCAGCACCGTCGCCAACCCGACCGTAACGCTGGCCAACGCCACCAGCGCGCCGATTGCTCAGACTTACACGCTGACCACGACCAACGCGACCGGCTGCACCGGCACCGGCACGGTAGTCGTGACCGCGAACCCGCTGCCGACGGCCGTGCCCGGCGCGGCCGTTACTACTTGCGCGGGCGCGCCGGTAAGCATCGGCGGGCCCGCCGTGGCGGGCCTCAGCTACCAGTGGAGCCCGGCTACCGGCCTGAGCGACCCGACTGCGGCTAACCCGACCGTGACGCTGCCCAACGCTACCAACGGGGTTATTACGCAGAATTATACCCTGACCACGACCAGCGCGGCGACCGGCTGCGCGAGCACCGGCACGGTGAGCGTCCGCGTGAGTCCGCTGCCGCAGGCGCTGCCGGGCGCGGCGGTGGCGTTCTGCACCGGCAGCTCGGTGCGGCTCGGCGCGGCTGCCGTGGCGGGGCTCAGCTACCAGTGGAGCCCGGCCATCGGCCTGAGCAGCCCGACGGAAGCCAACCCGACCGTGACGCTGACCAACACGACCGGCGCGCCGATTACCCAGACGTATACCCTGACCACGACCAACGCCGCCGGCTGCCAGGCGACGGCCACCGTGGCGGTTACCGTGAACCCGCTGCCAGTGGCCGTGCCCGGCGCGGCGGCGGCCACCTGCGCGAATGTTCCGGTAACTATCGGCGGGCCGGCCGTGGCGGGCCTCAGCTATCAATGGAGCCCAGCTACCGGGCTGAGCAGCCCCACCGCAGCCAACCCGACCGTGACGCTGCCCAACACGACCGGCGCGCCGATTACCCAGACCTACACGCTGACCACGACCAATGCCACGGGCTGCGCCAGCACCGGCACGGTGGCCGTCACCGTGGGACCCGCGCTGACGGCGGGGCGCATCGGGGCTGACCAGGCCGTATGCCCCGGCAGCGGCCCGGCTCCGCTCACGAGTGTGGCCGGGGCCGGCGGCGGCACCGGCACCTACGCCTACCAGTGGGAAAACTCGACCGATAACCTGACTTGGACGGCCATCGCGGGGGCTACCGAGCCTACCTACGCGCCGGGTGCGGTGTCGGCCACGCTTTACTTACGGCGGCGGGTCAGCTCGGGCAGCTGCGACGCGGCCACGTCCAACGTGGTGACCCTGAGCCTGCAGCCGGTGCTGGTGGCGGGGGTGGCGCTGGCCGTGCCGCCGCCGCAGTGCGCGGGCACGGCGTTCAGCTTCGTGCCGGTGCCCACCAACGCCGGGGCCGCGCCCACCTACCGCTGGTTCGTGAACGGCGCGCTCGTGGCCAGCCGCCCCACCTACGCCAGCACCACACTCACCGACGGCGACGTAGTGCGGGTGGAGCTGACCCCGACTCCGGGCTTCTGCGCCAGCGGCCCGGCCATCGCCCAGGTCACCATCAGCCGGACGCCGGTGCCGCCGCCCTCGGCTAGCATCAGTGTGCGGCCGGCCGTGGTGGTATGCCCCGGTAAGCCGCTCACCTTCAGCCTCGACAACGCGACCAACGCCGGCCCTGGCCCGCAGTACCAATGGCTGGTCGATGGCGTGCCCGTAGCAGGAGCCACCGGCCCAAGCTTCGTCAGCAGCACCCTGCGCGAGGGGCAGCTGGTGACCCTGAGTCTCCTCGCCAGCACCGTGTGCGGCCCGGTAACGGTGCGCTCGAATGCCGTGCCGGCCGCCGTGCTGGCCGTGGTGCCCGATGTCGAGGCCGGCCCCGATAAAACCATCATGGCCGGCGACGAGGTAACGCTCGAAGGCACGGCCAACGGCAGCTTCCCGCTGGTCTGGACCCCCACCACTGGCCTGCGCTTCGTGGGCAACGACCAACTGCGGCCCGTGGCTTCGCCCGCGGTCACGACGACGTACACCCTCACCGGCGGGGCCGGCGACTGCACCGACCGCAGCTCGGTAACGGTGACCGTCACGCCGCGCCTGCGCATCCCGAACGCATTCAGCCCCAACGGCGATGGGCAGGATGACACCTGGCAGATTGAAAACATCGAGGCGTACCCCGCCAGCCGGGTGCTCGTGTTCAACCGCTGGGGCAGCAAGATTTACGAAACCACCGCCTACAGCCGCGCCACCGAATGGCCCGGCACCATCGGCGGGCAGCCGGCGGCGGTGGGCACCTACTATTATGTTATCACGCTCGGCAACGGCAAGTCGTACAGCGGGCCGCTTACGGTAGTATATTGAGCGGGCAATTTGATTTTAGTAAGACCTGAGACGTTAGATACGAGACATGAGACGCTCGCCAGACGCTCGCCGAGAAAGTCTCATGCCTCGTGTCTAATGTCTCAGGTCTTACTAAAATCAATTAAAAAAAATTTACTCTAACAGCTTCTAAATAAGCGATTAAATACCGGCATCGACCTCAGCCTGGACTCTTGTTCCATCCTTCCACGAGCTACTCCCCTTCCGCCCATGAAACAGCCTTTTCTCTTCCTTCTGTTGCTTTTGCTACTGCTTGGTGGGCTGGCCCGGCCGGGCCGGGCGCAGCAGCTGGCCCAGTACAGCCAGTACATGAATAACAATTACCTGCTCAACCCCGCCGTGGCTGGCACCGAGGACTACATCGACCTGAAGCTGAGCTTCCGGGCGCAGTGGGTTGGCCTGGAAGGAGCGCCCAAAACGTACTACATCAGCGGTAATTCGTCGCTGGGCGCGCTGCGGACGCAGAGCAAGCGTACCCGCTACGACTGGCAGCGGGGATTTCACGCGCTGGGCGGAATCGCGTTCAGCGACGTGACCGGCCCCACCAGCCGCACCGGCTTGTACGGCTCCTACTCCTACAACCTGCCCCTGAGCCGCACCCTGCGCCTGGCCCTGGGCGTGTCGGTGGGCATACTCCAATTTGCCGTCGACGGCAAGCAGCTCCAATTTTTCAACGTGAACACGATAGCCGCCAGCCAGGCATCGGTGGTGCCCGATGCCACGGTGGGCGGCTGGCTCTACAGCCCTAATTTTTACGTGGGCCTCTCGTCGGCGCAGCTACTCGGCAACCGGCTCAACATCGACTATGCACCAGTGGCCCAGTCCGCGTTCACCAACAAGCTGGAGCGCCACTACTTCGCCACGGCCGGCGTACGGCTGCGCATCGACGAAGACCTGACGCTGGTGCCTTCGGTGCTGGTCAAATACCTGCGGCCGGCGCCCGTTTCGGTAGATATCAACGCCAAGCTCAAGTACCGCGACGTGCTCTGGATGGGTGCCTCGTGGCGCGCCAGCGATGCCTGGGTGGGCCTGGTAGGCGTCAATTTCAGCCCCACGGGCAGCCTGAGCTACTCCTACGACGCGAGCACGTCGGCGCTGGGCCCCTACCAGCAAGGCAGCCACGAGGTGCTGCTCGGCTTCAGAATTAAGAAAAAAAACAGGCCCCCCTGCCCGGACAGGTTCTGGTAGCACCTGCTGGACTGCTTGCGCTCGATAACAAAAAACCCGCCCGGCGTTGCGCCAGGCGGGTTTTCTACTGATTTGCTGCCGCCACCAGGCGAGCGGGTTTTTACTTCCCGAAGAAAAACTCCGCCTCGATTTGGGCGTTCTCGTCCGAGTCGGAGCCGTGGACGGCGTTGGCCTCGATGCTTTTCGCGTATTTCTTGCGGATAGTGCCGTCCGCGGCGTTGGCCGGGTTGGTGGCCCCGATGAGGGTGCGGAAGTCGGCTACGGCGTTGTCTTTTTCGAGTACGGCCGCCACGATGGAGCCGCTGCTCATGTAGCGCACCAGGTCGTGGTAGAACGGCCGCTCGCGGTGGACGGCGTAAAACTCGCCGGCACGCTCGGCCGACAAAGCCACTTTTTGCAGCTCGACGATGCGGAAGCCGCCCTGCTCAATCATGCTCAGAATGCCGCCAATGTGGTGGTCGGCCACGGCATCGGGCTTAATCATGGTAAAGGTGCGGTTGGTAGCCATGCGGGGGGTTGGGTTTTGAGAGGTGAGACTGTGAGACATGAGACTGTGAGACACCGGGCTGAGATGCACGTGAACTGATTCTGTTGGCGAGGTCCTCCTATCTCACTTCTCACAGTCCCATGTCTTCACCGGGCAAAGGTAGGCCGAGTAGTTGCTCGGCGAGTGCCTGCGACTGCTTAGCGAGCCAGCCCGAACCTTCGGCCGGGGTTCACTTGTTGGTCCGCCATTCGTGCCGACCTTTGCCGGCCAAAACGCGCGCCCAGCGCCCCAAACTAATCCGCACCGGTCAGGTCGGGTTGTCGGGGCCAGCGCGCCGCTCTTGTTGCCGGTTCTTTACGCTTGCCGATGTTTCCTTCCGTATCCGCGTTGCAAACCCTGCTGGCTCAGCCCCGGCAGGTGGTTATCACCACCCACCACAAGCCCGATGCCGACGCGCTCGGCTCGTCGCTGGCCTGGGCCACTTACCTCAAGAAGAAAGGCCACTCCGTGACGGTCGTTACGCCGTCCGACTACCCGGCTTTCCTCAATTGGATGGAAGGCAACGACGAGGTGGTCGTGTACGAGCCGCTGCACAACGACCGGCAGGTGCAGGACCTGGTACGCCGCGCCGACGTCATCTTTTGCCTCGATTTCAACTGCCTGGCCCGCATCAACGAATTGGGCGAGTACGTGCGCGCGGCCCCCGCCACGAAGGTGCTCATCGACCACCATCAGCGCCCCGAGAGCTTTGCCGACCTGAGTTTCTCGGACCCCACGGCGGCGGCCACGGCCGAGCTCATCTTCGAAATTATTCGCGCCCTCGGCGACCAGGCCCTGCTCGACCAGGGCATGGGCGAAGCCCTCTACGCGGGCATCATGACCGATACCGGCTCGTTTCGGCATCCCAGCACCTCGCGCAACGTGCACCTTATCATCGCCGAGCTGCTCGACACGCACATCGATTTGGCGGCCGTGCATCGCCGCATCTACGACTCGCACTCCGAAATCCGGCTGCGCTTTCTGGGCTACGTGCTGCACGACAAGCTCGTGGTGCGGCCCGAGTTTCGGACGGCCTACATCGCCGTTACGCGCGACGAGCTGCGGGCCTACGACTCGAAAACGGGCGACACCGAGGGCCTCGTCAATTACGCGCTCAGCATCGAGGGCATTGTGTTCGCGGCCGTATTCATCGACCGCGGCTCGGCCGTCAAAATCTCGTTTCGGTCGGTGGGCGACTTCTCGGTGAGCGACTTCTCGCGCGCGCACTTCGAGGGCGGCGGCCACCACAACGCATCCGGCGGCATCAGCCACGAACCACTCGACGCGACTGTGAACCGCTTTCTAGGCCTGCTGCCCGACTACCAGGCCCGGCTGGTGAGCACACTATCCACCGCGCCAGTGGCCGTCGCGCCGCCCGTAGCGTAGCTTTGTTCTTTTAATGTGCTAATGTGGAGAATGTGCTAATGTGCAAATGACTTCACTGGTAGCAGTAGTTTCTCTGAAAATTAATTTGCACATCAGCACATTTTTCACATTAGCACATTAAAAACACATTTTCTCACATCAGCACATTTTTTCATGCAGTTTTCTTTTCGGTCCGGCGCGGCCCGGCCGCTGGCCCTGGCGGCGGCTTCGCTCAGCTTCGGCGCATTGGCGCTTGGCGCCTGCAACAAAGGCAGCGGCGGCGCTGATTTCGCCAAAACCAAGTCGGGCATCGAGTACAAGATTTTCAAAAGCGTGAACGGCAAGTACGAGCCGCGCACGGTGGTGGGGGGCGAAGACCCGACCTACAAAAGCCGGCAGGGCCAGGTGATGGCCGCCCACGTCGAATACCGCTCGTCGGGCGACTCGGTGCTGATGAAGTCGCGCGAGCGGCAGTTTGGGGTGCCGGTGCGCGTGACGCTTCAGCCCCTGACGGCCAAGGAGATGGGCATCGAGCCCGAGGCATTTGCCCTGCTGCAGCCCGGCGACAGCGGCGTGTTTCGCTTCAATGCCGACTCCATCTACAAGCGTAACGCCCGCATTCCGGCCCCGGCCGCCCTCAAGCGCAAGGGCAACTTCATGGTGCTCACGGTGAAGGCCGTAGCCATCCAAACCCGCGAAGCCGCCATGGCCGAAGCCGTGGCCGACCAGCAGAAAATGCAGAGCGAGCAGCAGCGCCAAATGCGCACCTACGCCGCCGACCAGGACAAAAAGGATGACACGACGCTGGACGAATATCTCAAGAAAAATAACCTGACGCTCACCAAAAAGACTTCCAGCGGGGTGCGGCTCATCGTGACGCAGCCCGGCACGGGCCCCAACGCCAAGCCCGGCCAGCAGGTAACCGTAGCCTATCGCGGTACGCTGCTCGACGGCAAGGAGTTTGACGCCTCGGCCAAGCACGCCGGCGGCACCCCTTTCGCGTTCGTGCTCGGCCGCGGCCAGGTTATTCCGGGCTGGGACGATGCCCTGCAGCAGCTCAGCAAGGGCAGCAAAGCTACGGTCCTCATTCCCTCGTCGCTGGCTTACGGCAAAGCCGGCTCGCCACCCGCCATCCCCGCCAACTCGCCGCTGCGCTTCGACATCGAGCTGGTAGACGTGAAGTAGCGCGTTGCAGCGTAGGACGCAGCCTTTGCTGCGTCTTGCACTGCCTGACGCAGCAAAGGCTGCGTCTTGCACTGCAACGCTGGCCGCGCCGCCGGACTCTCCCGATTTGTATCTTTCTATCCGGCTTTTTATGAAATTACCTCGCGCCTATCTTTCCTTTCTGCCGGTGCTGCTGCTGGCGCTACTCGCTCTGGGCAGCTTCAGCGGCTGCGGCGAGAACGCCATTACCAAAGCCACCCGGGTGCAGCGCGAGAAATACGCCGCCCTCGACAACGACTCGCTCGTGGCTTACCTGACGCGCAACAAGTACACCAATTTCACCCGCACCGACAAAGGCGTATTCATCGTGCCGCTCACGGCGGGCACCGGCACCTCGCCGATTGTGAACGGCTCGCAGGCGCGGGTGCAGTACATTGGGCGGGTACTGACGGTGAACCAAGGGGTTTACGGCATCACGACGGGGGCCGTGCCGGGCAAGGTGTTCGACAGCTCGTTCGACAACCGCACGGCCTGCGGCTGCGCCACGTTCACGGTCGGCTCCGGGCTGGTGCCGGGCTTCAGCGAGGGCCTCACCTACTTGCGCAAGGGCAGCCGGGCGCTCATCCTGATTCCGTCGGCCCAGGCGTACGGGCCGGCTGGTAACGGCAGCGGTGGCATTTACCCTGATTCCTCGCTAATTTTCGACGTGACGGTGCTGGATGTCAGTCCGTAAGCGTGCTTTTGCGGAACCCAACGCGGTGGCAGCGCTGGCCTGGCGAAAGTCGGCCGG
>JANXNW010000397.1 GCA_025353905.1 Hymenobacter sp. | reverse complement strand
TGCCGAGACATCTCGCTCGCAACGTTTCTAAGGGTTGATGTTGCTGCACCACGCGAGATGTCTCGGCAAGCTCGACATGACAACGACTTCAGCAGAACGAGCTGGTTAGCGCCGGCCGGTTTTGGGTCGGTAGTCGGCGAAGCTGTGCAGCACTTGGTTGAGCAGGGCCTCGTGGTTCATGAAGGCGTCGGGCGTGGCGAGCGCGTACACCAGCAGCACGTGGCCGCGGTGGCGGGCGGCGAGCGCGTCGTAGCGCAGCGTCCGGCCCTGGCGCTGCCCCGAGCCGGTAGTCTCCAGAAAGTCGAGGCGGTTGTAGCGCGTGGCGTACTGCTTGTTGACGGGCACCCCAAACGACTCGGTGAGCTGAAACAGCGCCTGGGCGGGCGTGAAGCGGCCGGCCGCGCCGCGTAGCTTGACGATGAACAGGGTCATGGTCTCATCGGGGCTTAAGTAGGTGAGCGTGACGGTGGTATCGGTGGCCTGGCGCACCTGCCGCCAGGCGGCGGGAATGCGGTAGCTCAGCTCGTAGTCGGCGCTGTGCACGATGTCGAGCGTCGGCACGGGCGGCGGCGCCTGCTGAGCATGGGCGGCGGGCGGCGAGATTAGCAGCAGCAGGAGCAGCATCAGGAGCATCGGGGCCGGGAGTGCGGCGAAAAGCGATTTTTTCATGAGAACTTGAGAGAAGAGGTAAAATGGTTGCTGGCAACGGGCCAAGCACCCGGCTACTATTTCGGCCTAGGCCGGCCGGGCACGGGCGTGAGGCTGTCGAGTACCCGGTGCAGCAGTGGTTCTTGCAGGGCAAAGTTTTCGGGCGTGGCGTACACGTACACCACTACCGTGTGGCCCTGATGAGTGCCCACGCGCGCATCGTAGCGCAGGGTGCGGCCGTCCACGAGGCAGGTGCCGGTGCTTTCGAGCAGGTCGAGGCCGTGGGCGCTCACGTGGTGTTCCTGGTGGCGGGTGGCGCCGAGGCGGCGCAGCAGCTTGCGCAGCGCGCGGGCCGGCGCCATTTGTCCGGCCGGTCCGCGCAGCTGCCCCATTCAGAGGCGGGTACTGCCGTCGGGGCTGTCGTAGCGCAGCACCGAGAGCAAGTCGCTCTGCAGGCGCGTGGGCAGCCAGCCGGTTGGCACCTGGTACTTGAGCTGGTAGTGGCGATTGGTAATCAGGCCCGCGTCCTGGGCCAGGGCCGGGCGGGCGGGCAGCGTCAGCACCAGGACCAGCCCCGGCAGCCATGCCCTACTCCATCTGCGAAAGAGCCAACTAAACATAGCGATGGGGGGATGAGGTCCGTCAGGCAGCAGAGCTGTTGCAGACCGGGTGAAGGGTTGAGGCTAAAGCCAACCCAGGCTTTAATCAAAGACTCGCAACGGGTTAATGACCGGTGGAGGGGGCGTCGTCGTCGAAGCCGAGCAAATTCAGCTCGAATACCACACCGGCCGGGTTCTGACTGCGCGGGTTGGGCAGCATGGCGCCCAGGCAGAGCTGAATACGCTTGGTGGCCAGATAATTGAACCCTAACACAGACACTGCGCTGGCGTTGTTGCCGGTCACGATGTCGCCCATCAGCACCCATTTCCTGGCCAGCGGCGCTTCGAAACCCAGCAGCAGCCCGGCCTGATTGCCAAAACCCACCGTGCCGCGGTCCGACAAGTAGGGGCCGGCCACGAACTTGAGGTGGTGCCGGGGCTGGTACGTCCAGAGGTTGTAGGTGAAATGCGTCAGGCGCGAGCCGGTCCAGAGCTTGGTCGGGTGCACGCCGATTTGCGTGCCGATGCTGGTGGTCAGGTGCTCGGTCAGGAAGAAGAATTTCTGGCCCGTGGCCTGAATCAGGGGTGAGTACGCGACGGGCCGGTTAGCCACTTCCGGCGGGGCTGCGCTGGCGGCTAACCGGCGGAAGTCGGCCTTCACGTTTACCACGTTCAGGCCCACTTCCCAGCCCTTGCCCAGGCCATAAACGAGGTGCGACTTGCTCTCGAAATTGTTGTAAGCCAGAATATTAACCTGCTGTTGAAAGAAGTACTTGTTCTGGGGCGTCAGGTCGGCCGAAGGAATGTTGAACAAGTTTTGCTGGGCTTGAGCGGGGCGGCTAACCCCGAGCCATCCCAAGGCAATCAGCACCACCAAGCGAAGTAGCTGTCGGCGGACCCGTCGGCCCGTTTTGGTAAAATTCATCCTGCTGCTTTGACTATTTAAAATGATAGCAAAGCTACCAACAGAAAACGTGCCAAGTGAAATTAACATGAACTTATTTTGGATAGCGGGTCAGCTTCGCCTCGACGGCACGACTCGTTAGCAGACTCTGGGCCAGCGCCAGCCAGCGTGACGGGGCCGCGCTACCTTGCGAGCGAACCCGGTAATCTCTGAAATTCAGGCCATGCGCGCTGGCTTTATCCTCTTCAGTGCAGCAGCTTTGCTGCTCCATCAATCCCCGACGGCCTTGGCCCAGGCGCCGCTCCCCGTGCGGGCAGTGCGCAGCATTCAGCCGGAGGACGCTGATTTTCAGGACCTGGAGTTTCTGACCCAGGAAATCGGGCCGGCGCGGGTGGTAATGCTCGGCGAGCCGACCCACGGGGAAGGCGAGGTGTTCGGGGCCAAAATCCGGCTGCTGCGCTTTTTACGCGAGCGGATGGGCTTTACGACGGTCGCCTTCGAGAGCGGGTTTTACGACCTGTACCGGGCCGAGCAGGCGTTGCGCGCGGGCACGCCGGCCGTGGAGGCGCTGGGCAAAAGCGTGTTTCCCATCTGGATGAACACCCAGGAGTTTCAGCCGTTGCTGCCGCTGGTCGGGCCGGGCAAGCTGCGCGTGTCGGGTTTCGACCCGCAGCTCAGCGGCGACTACAGCGAAGAATTGACCGACGACTTGCGCGCTTTTCTGGCTCCCGAGCGCGGCGCGGCCGACCTCAACTACGACTACCTGGAGGAGGTCATCAGCTACATGGGCGAGCGCTTCGCGCTGCCGCCCGACAACAAGCTCGGCAACCTGCTCTTCGACCGGGAGCTGGCCAAGGCCGGCCGGCTGCTGGCGCGCGTGGCGGCCGGACCGGATGCCGGGCGGCGCACCACGGCCGCATTCTGGCAGCAGTGCCTGCGCAGCCTGCAAGCCCAGGCCCGCGACTACGCTCAGCATAATCCGAACGATAAAACCGCAGCGACGTTTCGGGCCGCTGACAGCAACCCGCGCGACGCGCAGATGGCCGACAACCTGCTCTGGTATCTGCGGCAGCACCCCGAGGAAAAAGTCGTCTGCTGGGGCGCGCTGCCGCACCTGGCGGCCCGCGCCGACGCGCTGCACGAGACAGAGCTACGCGCCTATCGGCCGATGGGCCGCGCCGTGCGGGCGGCCCTCGGGCCAGACCAGGTCTACGTGCTGGGTACGCTTGGCGGCGGCGGCCGGCACGGGATGCTGGGCGACTCGGCGCGCGCCATCCCGTCGCCGGCCGCCGGTTCGCTCGAAGCCGAGCTGCTGGCCCAGCCCGCGCCCTACGCCTTCGTCAGCCTGAAGCACGACGCGCCCGGCCGCGAGCTGACCACCTACGCCTTTGATTACAAGCCCGTCAGCGGCCCGTGGAGCGAGGTCGTGGACGGGTTTCTGTTCATCCGCGACATCAACCCGCCGCGCCTGGTTTCCAGGGAAACGTTGCGGGCCGGGCTGCCGGCTTTGGGCGAAACGGCCGGTTCTCAGTCGCCGCCCCCGAGCGTGCTGGCCCCGTTGCGGCGGCGACCGGCGCGGGGCGGGGCGGCGGCGGGCGCGGCAAGTGCGGCGGGCGTAGCGGGCGCGTTGCCGGTGGCTCCATCGGTGCGGGGCGTGGTGCTGGACCAGAAAACCGGCCGGCCGGTTTTCTACGCTTCGGTTCACGTGCCAGGCCAGGCCGGGGGCACGGTGGCCGATGGCGCAGGCCGGTTCGCGTTGGCCCGGCCGGCCGGAGGCAGCGCGCTGGAAGTGAGCTGCGTCGGCTACGCCTCGCGGCGCGTGGCAGCCCCGCCGCTGACTGATGCCGCCCCGCTGACGGTGCGCCTGGTGCCGGCCGAATACGAGCTGGCGGCCGTGCAGGTGCGCGGCGAGCGGCTCGACCCCCGGCAAATCCTGAAAAAAGTGCTGGCCGCGATTCCGGCCAACTACGAGCAGGGCGACTATTCGACGGAAATCTACGCCCGTCGCCGCATTACCAACTTCGACACCTTGCGCTACGACGCGGAAGAGGTAGCCCAGGGTTTCGTGCCGGCCGGCTACCGGGATTGGGCGGGCGGCTTTCTGTCGTTGCAGCCACAACCGCGGCTGCAGGCGCGCGAGCGGCACGTACTGACGGACTCGGCGCGGCCCCTGGGTTGGGCAGCGTTATTGGGCGACGGCCAGGGCTTTATCCCCAACTCGGCCGACGCGGTGCGCATCACGCCGCTGTTCAAAGCAGCCACCGCGCGCAAGTTTGAGCTGCACCTGGATAGTGTGCTGGAGCACGGGGACGAAACGAGTTATGCGATAAGCTTTCGAGCTAAGATTGCCAATCACCGCAGCACCGGCACTTACTTGACCAGCGGCTATTTGGGCCGCTTCGTCGTGCGGCGGAAGGACTACGCCGTCACGCGATACGAGGCATTATGGCAAACCGATACTGCTTCTATGAATAAAACCGCCCGCAAAGTATATGGCAAGGACGCATTACTCGCCCGGCTTTATCACGATGTGCTAACCGATTCACGCACTGACCTGACGCTCACTTACGTGCAGGGTAAAAACGGTCGCTACTACCTCCGTCGCAGCGTCGCGCAGAACATATCAGCGGGCCGTAATCTCGGGGGAAACGCCTTCTACAACCAACTCTCCGCCGAGTTTTACTACACGCCGCTGCCCCCCGACACGCTCCCGCTGCCCGAGCCGTCGCCCGCTCAGCGCCACGAGCCTGAGCCGCCGGTGCCGTACCGGCCCGAATTCTGGGACATGTACCAGCGCCCGACCACCGACGCGCCGGCCGTGGCGCCGGCCATCAGGCTGTAGCGGCGGCTTCTGCTTCAGTAATGCTGATGAATTCTGACTTGGTCCACAGTTCGCCACTTGTAAACTTCACGCCTTGACCTCCTCCCTGGTGGAGAGAAGAACTGTGCATTCGAGGGCTGCTTGTACACGACACAAACCGAAGCTGTCATTGCTAACTTTCGCCCAAACTTCAGTGCTACTACATGGCTAAACATCAGCTTTTGGAATCTCCCAACTCTCTCATTACTCACGCTAACAACTTCGATTTTCTCCGTCTCTTCTTTGCCTTGTCAGTTATGGTGACGCATTCGTATGCGCTCAACGGCCTGCCAGAAGCCGACTTATTAGTTCAGTTCAGCCACGGACAGGCATCGTTATCACACACCGGCGTACAGGGTTTTCTTATTATCAGCGGCTTTCTGATTGCCAAAAGCCTAGTGCGTAGCCAAAGCATTCTTGATTACTACTATAAGCGCGCCCTACGCGTGTTTCCGGGCCTGTGGGTCTTGGTAGGTATTACAGTTGTGGTTTGCTTTTTCTTCAGCGATAAAAGTCTGTTCGGCTATCTTAAGCACTATACCACCCGTGACTACATCTGTTACAATGCCTTACTAAAAACGCAGTATAAGCTTGACGGCGTGTTCAGCGTCAATCCTTACCCTAACGCCGTAAATGGGTCGCTATGGACGATTCCGTATGAGTTTTTCTTCTACATCGTCTTGTCCAGCTGCTTCTTTATTCGCACTCATACCCGCGTACTGCGATGGGGCTTTGTTGGTCTGTTTGGGGTGCTGGTCTACTTATTTCTGACCGCTTCGCCTGCCTTGCAGGCTTTTCAAATACCCTTCTGGTTTCTGGGGGGCCAACATTTGGTTGAATTGGGGGCGTTTTTCGTGAGTGGAGCTATTTGGTCTTTTATACCGCTTCCCACTGTCAAAATTCGTCGGCTGCTTGCTGTAGTCGCGGCCGGTGGCTGGGTGGCTAGTCTCTACTTTGGCGGGTACAATGGCGTGCAGTTTCTAGCCTTGCCAGTGCTTGTTATCAGCTTTGGTTCACTCAGTACGCCCTTGCTTTCGTGGGTGCGCACTTACGGCGACTTCTCCTACGGCATCTATTTATGGGGTTTTTTTGTGCAACAGATGCTTATGGCACTGTTTCACCTCCCTGTGCTTGAATTGATGGGTGCTTCTATTATCATCACCTACGGCTGCGGCGCGCTTTCCTGGCACTTAGTCGAAAAGCAGGCGCTGCGTCTCAAGCTCCGGCTGCAACCGTCGGTTGCTCCTGCACTCGTAGCGTACGACCCCACTAACCAACCATACCCGACCACCGATGAGCCGGCCGTGGCGCCGGCCATCAGGCCGTAGCGGCGGCTCTGTTTTCGGCCCCGGCCACCTGCGGCTTGCCGAACACGCGCGCCACCCAGCGCGGCAAATACGCCACGCCCAGCGCCAGGTAGAGGTAATAGGTCACGACGCGGTAGAGCAGCACCAGAAACCCGGTCATGGCGGCCGTGCCCATGAACTGGCCGAAGAAGGTCGGGAACGCGCCCTCGGCGATGCCGGAGCCGCCGGGCGTAATAGCCAGCAGCAGAATGACTTTGTAGGTGATGTTGCGGGCGAAGACGAACAGGAACGTACCGGCACTCATCGGGGCGAAGGCCGCGATGAGGCAGCCGATAACGGCGTAGCGGGCCGTCCAGACGAAGACCGTGCTCAGCACCGCCCGCCACCAGTAGCCCGCGCCCGCCCCGCGCAGCTGGGCCGAAGCGCGCACCATTTCCTGCCCTTGCCGGTACGCCAGCCGCCGAAACCGTCGCAGCCAGCGCGCCGACGTGAGCCGCACCAGCAGCCGCCGCACCGAGGTCGGATTGATGAACAAGGCGTAGAGCAACAACGCCGAATAGACCGTCAGCAGCACGTAGGTAAAAATGAATACCGCCCGCAGTGTCTGCACCAGCGCCGAAATCAACGCCTCAGGATAAAGCGCGTGGCCGGCCAAGGCCACCACGAGCGGCACCATGAACACGTAGTACAGGTTGTCGAGCAGCGCCGTCACGATGGTGTAAGCCAGCGCCTTCCCCAGCGGAATGCCCTCGCGGTTGAGGATAGCCGGGGCCGCCGCCGTGCCGCCCGCCGCCGACGGCAACACGCACGAGGCGAATTCCCACATCACGATGACGGCCAGGGCCGACGACCAGCTCAGCGTGCCGCCCGCCACGTGCCGGATACGATAGACGTAGCCCAGGTCGCGGGCCAGCAGCACGAGCAGCGTAATCAGCAGCCATTCCCATTTAGCGTGGCGCAGCGGCTCCAGGCTGCCTGGCACGTAGGAGCGCCAGAACAGCAGCCCCACCACGCTCAGCCCAATCAACGCCGGCAAAATGATGCGCGACGGCCGCAGCTGGCGCAACAGGCCATCATCGTCGGGGGGGCCGGGGGTTGGGGCCATGTGGGAGTGGGTAGAGATGGGGTAGGCACCGCTCAGCAACGGCACGTCACCTCCCTCTCCAAAAAAGAGGGGGAACTAGTTCTAGTCTCTAACCCAACGTCTGCTTTGAGACTAGAGCTAGAAGCTAGTTCCCCCCTCTCTTTTGGAGAGGGGGGCTAGGGGGTGAGGTGCCTTTGAGCGGCGCTAAAGCTACGGCCGCCCGCCCGTGCTGCCCGCCGGCGTAACGCCGCCCGGCGAGGTTGTCCCCGGCGACGGCGCATTAATCGGAGCCGGCGCGGGAGTCGGAGTCGGCGCGTTAACCGGCCGGGTGCCGGTACTGTCGGCCGGCGCGACGGCCGGACGTTGCCGCTGTGCTCCCGGCGCGCCCGCTGGCCGACCGTAACCGCCGTTAGCCGGCACCGCGTCAGGGGCGGCTTTGGTCGAATCAGTGGGCACGATTTGACCCGGAACGGTTCTAGTCGAGTCCGTAGGCGCGACCTGACCGGGCGCGCCGGCCGGCCGCTGCCCGCCGTAGCCGCCCGCGCCGGGTGCGCCCGTGGGCGCGCCGGCCGGGCG
>JANXNW010000324.1 GCA_025353905.1 Hymenobacter sp. | reverse complement strand
CGCCTCACCGGCCGCCTGCCCGGCCGCGGCTTCCGCAGCATGGGCCAGCGCCTGGAAGGGCTTTATGTGAATTAAGAATTAAGAATTAAGAATTAAGAATGGGAGCTGCTGACTCCGAGTCCTCACCTTTAATTTTTAATTTTTAATTTTTAATTCTTAATTCTTAATTCAACTCTCCGAACGCGTTCAGCTCGTTCAGCTCGGCGCGGGTTTGGGTTTCCCAGGCGGCCTGGCGGTCGGGGCGCAGGCCGTGGTTGGTGTCGCGGTCGTACTCGGCTTCGGCTTTGGCCCAGGCGGCGAACAGGCTCTGGGTCACGGCTTTGAAGCGTACGCCGAGGCGGGCGCAGGGCACCCGCAGGGCCGCGAGCTGCTGGCGCAGGCGGCGGGCATAGACCTCCGTCAGGTCGAAGTGCAGCTGCTCGTGGCGCAGCAAGGCCGGGGTGAGGTGGGCGGGGTCCTGAATCCAGGAGCGGTTCGGCTCGAAGCGGGCCACGGCCGTGCCCTGGGCCAGGTCGCCCTGGCAGTTTATATCGGTGTTGATGGTGCTGCTCGTGCGCGCCGCGTGGGTGTCGGCCGGTCGGGGCCGGCTGGTGAAGTCAGCGGCGGTGAGCGGGCGCTCGGCCGACCAAGCCAGGCCCGCGCCGGGCAACGGAGCCTGGGCCATGGCAGCGGCGGGCAGTAGTAAAAGCAAGTAGCGAAGCATGGGGCCGCAACGCGGGTGACGTTCAACAAATTCAGCTCTGGAAGGCTCGTCGGGAAGTTCACGCAGAGGGCGCGGAGTTCAAACCGCAGAGAAGCGCAGAGCCGGGTTTTCAACTCTGCGTCCCTCTGCGGTTTGAACTCCGCGCCCTCTGCGTGAATTTCCCGACGAGTACGCCTCACGCCGCCGGCTGACGCAGCGCGGCGATAATTTCGGCTGCCGAAAATGCTTCCGCGTCCGTCGCCATGCCGGTGGCCCCGCTTTTGGGCTGGCTCAGGGCGCGGAAGCGCAGCATCAGCAAACCCGCCACCAGCGTGAGGCCCACCAGCAAGCCCAGCCACACGCCCGGCCCGGCCAGCCCCTGCCGAAATGCGAGCCAGTAGCCCAGCGGCAGGGCCAGCACCCAGTACGCGAGCAGGGCCACCAACGAGGGCACCCGCACGTCGTGCAAACCGCGCAAGGCCCCCAGCCCCACCACCTGCAGCCCGTCCGACACTTGAAAAGCCGCAGCCACCAGCAGCAAGGTGCTCGCCTGGGCCAGCACCAGCGGGTCGGAGCTGTAGAGCGGTGGGATGATAAAGCGCAGCCCGACGAGCAGCGCGCCCATCGTGCCCATGAAGCCAAACGCGAGCCAATAAGCCGCGAACCCGGCTTGCCGCGCGCCGGCCGCGTCGCCGCTGCCGCGCAGCCGCCCCACCCGAATGGTGGCCGCCGTACTGATGCCCGTGGCCGCCATGTACGTCACCGAAGCCACGTTGAGCGCCACCTGATGGGCGGCCAGCGCGCCCACGCTCAGCCAGCCCATCATCAAGCCCGCGAAGCCGAATGCGCCCATCTCGCACATCATTTGCAGGCCGATGGGCAGGCCCAGGCCCAGTTGTCCGCGCAGCTCGTCCGCGCCGGGGCGCAGCCAGGCGGCCGGGTCGGCGGGCCGGCGCTCGCGCAGAGCCTCGGCCTGCAACACGAAGCTGGCCATCAGCGCCGCCATTACCACGCGGGCGGCCACCGTGGCCCAGGCCGCGCCCATCAGCCCCAGCGCGGGCGCACCGAAATGCCCAAAAATCAGCGCGTAGCAAAGTAGCGCGTTAATCACGTTGCCCAGAATGGAGAGCCACATGGCCTGGCGCGTCAAGCCCAGCCCTTCGGCCCATTCGCGGAAGCCCTGAAACACCATCAGCGGCAGCAGCGACAAGCCCACCACCCGCACGAAGGGCGCGGCCAGCGCCACCACGGCCGGCTCCTGGCCCAGGTGGGGCAGGGCCAGCGGCAGCAACTGGCTCAGCCCGGCCAGGGCCACGCCCACGAGGGTATTGAGCCAGACGGCCCCCACCAGCAGCCGGCCCAATGCGGCCGTGTCGCCGCGCCCATCAGCCGCCGCCACCCGCGGCACGGCCCCCATGCTGATGCCTAGCCCCAGCACCATGAGCAAGGTCGTCGCCCCCGACCCGATGCTCACCGCGTCCAGCGGCAGCGTCCCCGTCTGCCCCACCATCGCCGAGTCGCAAACCCCCACCAACACGTGCCCCAACTGGCTCAGCACCACCGGGTAAGCCAGGAGTAGGGTAGGTTTGAGGTGGGTACGCATATTTTCAGCTGTAAATTTTTCTCATGGTCAGTCATTGCGAGCGCAGCGAAGCAATCGCACTTGTTAAGCGCGTTCGGCTCGTTGTTCCGCCCGTCATACATACTTAACAGGTGCGATTGCTTCGCTGCGCTCGTAATGACCGACTATTCACCTTCTCACCTAATCACCGCGCCAGCACGACATCAGCAAAATCCCCGGCTTCATCCTGAAACGTGGCTACTACGCGCAAGCCGGCGGCGGCGGCCAGCTCCGTAATCTGAGGCAACGAAAACTTAAACGAGGTTTCGGTCTGGATGGCTTCCCAGGCGCTGAATTCGAACGCCCGTCCGGCGAGCGCGGCCACGCGCACGGTTTGGGCGCGGCGGCTCACCAGCCACGAGCGCATGGCCCCGGTGGCGGGGTCGTAATCGGGGAAGTGCTGCCAGTGCTCGGGGTCGAAGTCCGCGCCCAGCTCCCGGTTGAGGCGGGTGAGCAAGTTCAAGTTGAAGGCGGCCGTGACGCCCTGGTCATCGTCGTAGGCGGCTTGCACCCGGCGCGGGTCTTTGCGCAGGTCGAAGCCCACGAGCAGGCGGTCGGCCGGGCTGAGCGGGGCGGCCAGCGCGCGCAAAAACTCCGCCTGCTCCAGGGGCGAGAAGTTACCGATATTCGAGCCCAAGAAGAGCACGGCTTTGGCTTCGGGCCGGGCGGCGAGCAGGTCCAGCGCGGCTCCGTAGTCGGCGGCGAGCGGCTCGGTGCGCAGCGCGGGCAGCTCCTGAGCCAGCGCGGCGGTCAGTTCGGCCAGCGCGGCGGGTGAAATATCGACTGGCTCGTAGGTGAGCGGGCGGGCAGTGGCGAGCAGCTCGCGCAGCAGCAGCTTGGTTTTCAGCCCGTCGCCGGCCCCCAGCTCCACCACCAGCAGCGGCGCGCCGGGTGCCGCCCCCGCCGCGAGTGCCGCCCCGATGGCCGCCCCCTGCGCCGTGAAAATAGCCAGCTCGGTGCGGGTTGGGTAGTATTCGGGCAGCCCCATGATGAGCTGAAACAGCCGGCTGCCCGCCGCGTCGTAGAAATACTTGGAGGACAGGCTTTTCGGCGTTTGACTCAGGCCGTGGGCCAGGTCGGTGGCGAGGTCAGTAGTCAGGTCAGTGGCGAACTCGTTCAAAAGGGTAGTCTCTGATTTAAAATATTGTTGCTGCTCGCCCGGAACAGCGTTTCAGCCCGTTGCTGCCACGCTCGTCGCCGGCCCCGGCACCACCTCGCCCAATCGGCGGGGTGGGTGCAGCCACGAGCTGACTTTCATTTGAATAACCCCGAGCAGCGCCTCCCGAAAAATGCCTTTCGACATTTTGGAGTGGCCCCGAGTGCGGTCGGTGAAGATGATGGGCACTTCGCGAATGCGAAAGCCCAGGCGGTAGGCCAGCCATTTCATCTCGATTTGGAAAGCGTAGCCCACGAAGTGAATGCGGCTCAGGTCGATGGCCCGCAGCACCCGCGCCGAGTAGCACTTGAAACCCGCCGTGGCATCGTGGATGGGCATACCGGTGATGAGGCGCACGTAGCGGGAGGCGAAATACGACATGAGCACCCGCGACATGGGCCAATTCACCACGTTCACGCCGGCGCTGTAGCGCGAGCCGATGGCCAGGTCGCAGCCGCCCGGCCCGGCGCAGGCATCGAGCAGGCGCATCAGGTCTTCGGGGTTGTGCGAAAAGTCGGCATCCATCTCAAACACAAAGTTGTAGCTCCGCACCAGCGCCCAGCGAAACCCGAAAATGTAGGCCGTGCCCAAGCCCTGCTTGCCGGCGCGCTCTTCCAAAAACAGCCGGCCCGCGAACTCGGGCAGCAGCGCGCGCACCACGGCCGCCGTGCCATCGGGCGAGCCGTCGTCGATGACGAGCACGTGAAACGGCCGGGGCAAGCCCAGCACGGCCCGGAGAATTAGCTCCGCGTTTTCCCGCTCGTTGTACGTCGGAATCAAAACCAAGCCGGCGGCCGTCGTGCTCATGGGGCAAAGATACGCGGGCTGGCGGGGGGTTGCGTGGCGAAAAGCCTTAACCCAACTTGGAAAAGCACCCATCGAGGTGAATAGGTAATGTGGCGCGCGCTTTAGCTCGCAGGGTGTTGGGCGTTGAACTATCGCCCACTCTGCTTTCAATACCCAACATCCTGCGAGCTAAAGCGCGCGCCACATTACCCGACACCCTGACCCGTCGCCAGCCTTTCCGCCAGCCCTTTGGCATATTTCACGCAGTCGGGTACGCTCACGCCGGCCTGCCAGTTGGCGGCCGCTACCAGGCCGTGCGCCGCCAGCGGAGCCACGGCCGCGCGCGCCGCCGCCAGGTGCTGGTCGAACTGCGGAATGCTGCGCGCCCAGTGGTAGCGCCCCTGCCAGCGCGGCGCGCCGCTGATGCCGTAGAGCCGGGTCAGCTCGGTATGCACCGCCGCTAGCTGCTGCTCAGCGGGTTGGCCGGCGGCTTCGGCAAATTGCGCCCCGCCCACGAAGCTCGTCAGCAGCACCTGTCCAGCCGGAACCCGGTCGGGGAAAATCGAGCTGGTCCAGATGGCGCCGGCCGCGTAGGTGCCTTCGGCGGGCGGGTGCAGCGCGCCGAAGCCAGCCAGCGGGTGCGCCACCTGGGCGCGGTCGTAAGCCGAATAGACGAGCGTGAGCGGCGGGTAGCGCACGGCGGCCAGCGCGTCGGCAGCGGCCAACGCGCCCGGCAGCGTCAGCGGTCGCAGCAGCTCGGCGGCGACGTACGTGGGCATGGCCAGCGCGACGGTCGAATACGCGGGGGAAGCTTCCGCTGGCCCGTCGTGGAATATAGGGTAAGCTTCCGCTGGCCCGTCGCTGAGCTGTCTCGTACTCTGTGCAGCTCCTTCTAAATCAGCTATATCCAGCTCATACCCGCCCGCCACGGCCCGAATCGCCTTCACCGTCCGGCCCAGATGCAGGTTGCGCAGCCGGGCGCTCAGCGCGTCGGTGAGCGTCTGCACCCCGCCGCGCAACGTGATGGTGCGGCGGCGGACGGCTTTCGGCCCGCGCGCCAGCCCGCGCAGCAGCGAGCCGTACTCGCGCTCCAGCTCAGCCAGCCGCGGGAAGGTGAGCGAGAGCAGCAGCTCGCTCGGGTCGCCGGCGTAGATGCCCGCCACGAACGGCCGCACGGCGTACTCGACGACCTCGGGCCCGAAATGACGCCCGAAAAAGGCGGCTACCGTTTCGCCGGGCACCGGCTCGGCGGGCCGTCGGGCCAGCTCACTCAGCAGCCGCAGCTTGGTACGCAGGCTGAAAAAGCCGCTCGCCAGCAGCGCCGGCGGCGAGCCGGGCAGCGCCCGAAACTGCCCGCCACGCAGCACGAACCGCTGCTGGCTCACCGGGGCCGCGTCCTGAATAGCGTCCTCCAGGCCCAGCTCGGTAATTAATTCCAGTAGCTCGGCACTGAGCAGCAGCGAGTTGGGGCCGGCTTCGAGCTGATAGCCTTCCGGAGTGAGCGGCGAGAGCAGGTTGCCGCCCGGCCGCGCGCCGGCCTCGAACAAGTCGTAGGCCACGCCCCGCTGCTGCAGATAATAAGCCAGCGTCAGGCCCGAGAGTCCGCCGCCGATAATGGCAATGCGCATAGTGGTGGTTGATTGCCTATTGTTTATTGTTGGTTGCTGGGGGTTGTTGGCAATAGCTTTGGCATCTTAAGCCGCTCGTGGCGGGCTTTACCATGACAACTAACCATCAACAACCAACAATAAACAACCAAAAAGCTGTTTTCCTGGACCGCGACGGGGTGCTAAACGAAGAAATCGGCGACTACGTCTGGACCGCCGACCGCTTCCGAGTCTGCCCCGGTGTACCCGAGAGCGTGGCCCGGCTCAAAGCCGCTGGGTATTTGCTCATCGTGGTAACCAACCAAGCGGGCATCGCCAAGGGCTTGTACAGCCCAGTCGAGGTGCGGGCGCTGTACAACATTCTTCAACAAGTCTGCAACCAGCAGCTCGACGCACTCTATTTCTCCGCCAGTCACCCGTCTGTGAGCGAGTCCATCCTGCGCAAGCCCGACTCGGGGATGCTGGAAAAAGCAGTGGCCAGGTTTCGCCTCGACCCGGCCCGCTGCTGGCTGGTGGGCGACCGCGCCCGCGACCTTGCTGCCGGCGCGCGCCTCAGCGTACGCGGCATCCTGGTGGGCGAGGCCGAGCTGGTGCCAGGCGCGCCACAAGTGGCCGATTTGCGGGCCGCGACGGAGCTGATTCTGAGACATGAGACTGTGAGAGGTGGGACATGAGACTTTCGTTTGAAAAAAAAATCTCATGTCCCACCTCTCACAGTCTCATGTCTCACATTTTCAAATCACGCTTCATAGAACGACGCCAGCGCGGGCAGCAATTCCGGATATTCGTAGACGAAGCCCTGGCTGAGGACCTTGTCGGCGCTCACGCGCTGCGAGCCGAGCACGATGTCGCTCATCTCGCCCATGGCCAGCTTCAGGCCGAAGGCGGGCACTTTGGGCAGCAGCAGCGGTCGGTGCATGACCTGAGCCAGCGTTTCGGTAAACTGCTGATTGGTAACTGGGTGCGGAGCCACGGCGTTGTAGGTACCCTGCCAAAGTGCGTCTTCCAGCATCTGGGCCAGCAGCCGGGCTAGGTCGTCGAGGTGAATCCAGCTCATGTACTGCCGGCCTGAGCCGAGCGGTGCGCCGGCTCCGTAGCGCACCGTTTTGGCGATGGGCACCAGCGCGCCGCCTTCGGGGCTGAGCACGATGCCGATGCGCGGTAACACCACCCGTAGGCCCAGCTCGGCCACGCGCCGGGCGGCGGCTTCCCATTGCAGCACTACGCCGGCCAGAAAGTCGTCGTTCGGGGCGGCCGTCGGCGAGTCTTCGCGCAGCAGCTCGTCGCCCCGGTCGCCGTACACGCCGATGGCCGAGGCCGAGAGTAACGTTTGAACGTGGTGACCGGGCTGGCTCAGCTCGCGGTGCAGCAGCTCCAGCCCGTCGAGGCGCGAGCGCACGATTTCGTGCTTGCGCTCGGCCGTCCATTTGCCCTCGGCCACGCTGCTGCCGGCCAGGTTGATGATGGCGTCGGCGTAGGGCACGGCCGCCGGGTCGATGGTACCCGCCGCCGGGTTCCAGCCAAAAAGCCGGAAGTGGCTGGCCTTGGCTGGCTCGCGAGTGAGCAGCGCCACTTCGTGCCCACCGTCGATGAGCAGCTCCGCCAGCCGCTGCCCAATCATGCCCGTGCCGCCGGTGATGAGAATCTTCATTATTTGGCTGTTAGCTAATGGCTATTGGCTGTTAGCTTTTGAAGGTCAGATAATTTTAAGGGAACAGGGCTATCAGCCAACAGCTATCGGCTAACAGCCAAAAATTATTTTCCAATCTGCCGCATAAACTCGGCCCGCAGCGTACTGTCGTCCAGGAACTTGCCGCTGTACTCGCTCGTGATGGTCGAGCTGCTCGTGTCGTTCACGCCGCGGCTCATTACGCACAAATGGTCGGCTTCGATGAGCACGGCCACATTGTCAGTGCCCAGGCTTTGGCGCAGGTGCTCGGCAATCTGGCGCGTCAGGCGCTCCTGCACCTGTGGGCGGCGGGCATAGTATTGCACCACGCGGTTGAGCTTGCTCAGGCCGACTACGCTCGTGCCGGGCAGGTACGCCACGTGGGCCTTGCCGATGATGGGCACAAAGTGGTGCTCGCAGCACGAGAACAGGGTGATGTCGCGCTCCACGAGCAGCTGCTGGTATTCATAGCGGTTCTCGAAGAGCCGCACCTCTGGTTTGTGGACGGGATTGAGGCCCTTAAACCACTCCTGCACGTACATCTTGGCCACCCGGCGCGGGGTGCCGGCCAGACTGTCGTCGCTCAGGTCGAGGCCCAGCTCCTGCATAATGGCCTGAAAATGAGCCGTGATGATGTCGATTTTTTCCTCGTCGGGGCGGGCAAAAGCATCGGGGCGCAGGGGAGTACGCAGGCCCGCGGGCAGGTGCGCATCCGGGTGGTCCGCGCCGACGAGCAAGTCGGCGGCGGCAAAACCGGCAGCGTTATTCTCCATAGTATTCGACAAAGTTGCGGTCGGTTTCGTAGAGCGTAACCGCCAGGGTAAGGGCCGGCGGCAGCACCGCCCGCAACCGTCGCCAGATGACGACGGCCATATTTTCGGCCGTGGGATTGAGCTCCCGAAACTCCTCGGTGTCGAGGTTGAGGTTGCGGTGGTCGAAACGGTCGGTAACTTCGGCCTTGATAAGGTCGCTCAGGCGCTTCATGTCGAAGGTGTAGCCCGTTTGGGGGTCCACTTCGCCGGTGAGGCGTACGAGCAGGTTGTAGTTGTGGCCGTGGTAGTTAGGGTTGTTGCACTTGCCAAAAACGCGCGCGTTCTTAGCGTCGTCCCAGGCGGGGTTGTGCAGGCGATGGGCCGCGTTGAAGTGCTCCTGGCGGCAGACGGTGAGTTGGGGCATAGGGCCACCTAACCAGCTGGCCCGCCAAAAAGTTAAGCATCGGGTTTGTCCTTGTTCTGATACTTGGCCTGGTCTTTGGCTTGCGCTGGGGCAGGCATGAATAAGCTGAACGTAAACAAAATCTTGTTTTAGTAAAAAAAAACTGATTTTCGCTGGGCGGTTCGGCGCAAGTGCTTAAATTTGGGGGTCTCAAAGCCCGTCTGTCTCGCCATACCATTTTTACTCCCCGTTTTTATCACTTTTTGCCCCATGAACCGAAACGTACTTCTGCTGCTCTTGCTGCTCGTAACCGGCTTGCGCGCCACCGCTCAACGCTCGCCCGTGGATGAGTCGGACGAGAACATCAACAACATCCCGCGCAAAGGGCAGCGCGTGAGCATGCAGCTTGATACCAAGCGCGTGCAAACCTCGTGGAACAAGCAGCTCGCCGACCAGTTCACGAGCAAGGTGAAGGTCAACAAGGATGTCATCACGCTCACCGGCGTGACCATCGCCGACATTTCGCCCACGCCGGTCAATGTCATCAGCCTGGTGAAAGCCACGCCTACCGGCACGGCCGTGTGGTGGAGCATCGACCTCGGCAACGCCTACCTGGGCCAGGCCGCCACGCCCACCCAGTGGAAGGCTGCCGAGAAATACCTCAAGGATTTCGCCCGCTCCATGTACCGCGAAGACCTGGTCACGCAGGTCAGCGACGCCGACCGCCAGCTGCTCAACGCGCAGAACAGCCACACGCTCGTCATCTCCAAGCTCGATGCCATCAAGAAAGATATCGACAAGAACAAAGCTAAAAAGCTTGAAATCCAGCAGCTGCTCATCGCCAACGCCGCCGAGATGCAGCAGCTCAACAACCAGGTCGATGCCAACCTGAAAGAGCAGGAAGCTGCCCGCACCAACATCGTCAACATGAAGCTTGCCCTCGAAGCCGTCAAGGACCGCATGAGCAAAATCGAGTAAGCGGCGAAATGGTGAGATAGTGAACTGGTGAGTCAAGCCACAGCCTGCTAGCCAGCCTCCTAAAAGCCTCGTCTGTTGGACGAGGCTTTTTCGTGCGCGGGGCCGTTGGCCAACCAACGGCCGCCGTTTGCGTTGAGACCAACTCACAAATTCACCACTCCACCAATTCGCCACATGGAAAAGACAGAAGTACAGCACCAGGTACACCTCGAAGCAGCCGTGAAGCTGCTCGGCGGCAACCTGGCCGAAGAAGCCAGCCGCGCCGGCCTCGACAACGTGCTCCAGCGTTGGATTGAAGACCTCAAAGCCGCAGGCACCCCCGAGCTGCACCAGCTCGTGGTAGACCTGCAGGCCCTGAAGGCGCTGCTGCACGGCGGCACCTACGACGGCGACCAGGTCGGCCGCCTCCTGCACCGGATGGGCACCGAAACCACCCGCGTAGCGCACCTCGCCGAGGGCAACACCCGTACGCACGTCGAGCACCTGGGCACGGCGCTGCTTGAAGCCGCTGGGCAGTTGCAAAAGGCCGCCTAGCCGCTGGCTACCGACTTAATTCAACGTGGGTTGCTTGCCAACCAC
>JANXNW010000386.1 GCA_025353905.1 Hymenobacter sp. | reverse complement strand
CCAGGCAGCCGCACAGCAGGTTCAGGCAGGTCAGGGCGTTGGGCAGATGCTTCTTCAATTATCAATGAGCAATTATCAATGAGCAATTTGGGGGCGGGGGCAGGCGACGGGGCGGGCTGCCGGCTGTCCGCTCGGGCGTTGAGTTTCAAGCGGCGGGCTTCACAGCTAAAAGCCTAACAACGGCGACCGGACAGCCGGCGAAAAAAGCCGGCAGCCCAGCAGCCCAGCAGCCCGTCTCACTTGTCGAGCATCGTTCCGAACGCTTTTTCCTGCTCGAACGAGCGGATGACTTCTTCTTCGAGCGGGGTGCGCTTCACCACCGGGTTGTCGCGCCAGAAGGCGGGGTCGTAGGCGACGGCTTTGATGAGGTCGCGGTCCGATTCCTTGCCGTTGGCTGGGGCGTAGTTCGTGCCGGCCGTTGGCGTTGGGCGCCAGTCGTAAAAATAGGTGAAGCCATTGGCCGCCAGCTGCACATCTGACTTCAGGGGGCGGCCCAGCATGGCGGAGTAGCTCGTAAGTAAATGGTCTGGCCCGGCCCCGTCTGGCCCGGCCCGAAACACGTAGTCATACGTCAGGCGCGGGTTGCGAAGCTTGAACAAGAAATTATTGGTTGACGATTTCAGGTCCGTCGTGGCCTGAAAGCGCAGTACCTGGTACGTATCAATGTCGATGAAAAGCTGCCCGATTACGTGCTTGTCGTTGTAAGCGGGCTTGCCTTCGAACGCTATCTGGGCCACGCTCTGGCCGCCGCTTTGCGTGATGCCGCTCAGCTTCAGCGTGTAATATTCGGCTGGGTTGGGACCGAGAATCTGGCCGGCGCGTACGGTGTCGGAGCCAGACCGGAGCAGGCTGAAGTTGCGGGTGATAGTCGAAAAATTGCGGTAGTTCACCAGCGCGTCCTTTTTGCGGGCGTAGCGGGCCTGGGTCAGGGCCGTGCCGTCGAGGCCGGCGCTCGTGGCGCGCACCTGCCACACCATCTCGTTCACGTCGAGGGGCCGGTTATCGAGCCGGCTCGTCTGCCGGTAAAACGCCTGGCCGTACTGCTTGCGGGCCTGGTCGCGCACCAGCACCCGGTACGCTTTCTTGATGAGTTCGGCCGTAAACGCACTCTGCTCCCCGTCGGGCAATTGCACCGGGGCCGCCGCCAGCGTTACCGGCCGGGCCAGCGCGCCGGCCGCCGCCACGGCCGCCGTATCGCGGCCGTAGCCGAGCTGGCCCACCACGAGCCGGGCCGGCAAGCGGCTCACGTTCAGAGCAAACTCGCCCTCCGCGTTGCTCGTCGTGCCGAAGGGCGTGCCCAGCAGCGATATGCTGGCGTAGGGCACCGGCTGGTTGGTTTGTCGGTCGAGCACCCGCCCGCTGACCAGGCCCTGGCCTTGAGCGGCGACGGCCAGCAACAGGGCTGGCAACAGGAATAAATTCTTCATCGTCAGGGTTTAATTGGACGACAAAGATTAGGCTAGAAAGGGGTTGGTACGCCGCTCGTCGCCCACGCGCGTGCTCGGGCCGTGGCCGGGATGCACCAGCGTCGCGTCGGGCAGGCTCAGCAGCTCGCGCTCAATGCTTTGAATCAGCGTGGCGTGGTCGCCGCCCGGCAGGTCGGTGCGGCCCACGCTGCCCCGAAACAGCACGTCGCCGCCCACAATCTGCCCACCGGCTTCGTCGTAGAGCACGACGTGGCCGGGGGCGTGGCCGGGCGTGAAGCGCACCTGCAAGCGGCTCTCACCCAGCTCGATAGTTTGGCCATGCGCAAGCTCCCCGGTCGGCTCGGCCGGCGCGTAGGCCGGAAAGCCGTAGTTGGCGGCGTAAGTCGGCACGGCGCGCAGCGTGGGCAGGTCGAGGGAATGCAGCAGGAAGGGAATGCCGGGATAAGTGCGCAGTACGAACGCGTTGCCGAGCACGTGGTCGATGTGGGCGTGGGTGTTGAGCAGCAGCCGCACGTCGAGCTTTTCGCGCGAGATGTAGTCGGTCAGCGTTTGCTCCTCCGCACGGGAGTACATGCCGGGGTCCACGATGGCCGTGGCGCGGGTGGCCTCGTCAATAAGCAGGTAAGTGTTTTCGGCGAAGCCGTTGAAAGTAAAGCAGACAATTTGGAGCATGGCGCGAAGGTATTGAGTTGGACATGAGACTTTGGGAAGTGAGACATGAGACGCACGTCAAACCATGTTCAACATCTCATGTCTCACTTCCCAAAGTCTCATGTCTAGTATAATGTACGACTACCTGCTCATCGGCCACGGTATTGCTGGCGCCATTCTGGCCCGCGAGCTGCGGGCGCGCGGCCGGCGCGTACTCGTCTTCGACGAGCCGCGCCCCGACGCCGCCTCGCGCGTGGCCGCCGGCCTGATGAACCCCGTCGCCGGCAAGCGCTTCGCCCTGACCTGGCGCGCTCACGACACGCTGCCCTACGCCGTGGCCTACTATAAAAAGCTCAGCGCGGAGCTGGGTGAAGACTTGTTTCAGGAAAGCCTGATTCTGAAAGTGTTCGGCTCGGCCCAGGAGCAGCAGCAGGTGCTGGCCCGCGCCGCCGACAACCCCTGGGGCGAGTTTCTGGACCGCATCGAGACGGCGCCGCTGAGCTTGCCGGGCGTGACCGGGCCGCACGGCGGGGCCTGGCTGCGCGGCGGCGGCCACTTGCGCGTGGAAGCCACATTGGCCGCGCTCGCCCGGCAGGGGCGGGCGGCGGGCTGGCTGCGCGAAGAAATTTTCAGCTGGAAAAACCTGACGGCTGAGGCTGACGGCACGGTAAGCTATGCGCCAAGCCACGAGCCGGGCGCGGTGCGGGCGCGGCAGGTGGTGTGCTGCCAGGGCGCGGCCGCGCTGGCTTCGCCTTACTTTGACTGGCTGCCGCTCACGCCCAACCGGGGCGCGGTGCTCGACGTGGCCGCGCCCGGCCTTTCGGGCGGGCAGGTGCTCAACCGCGGGGCCTACGTGGTGCCGGGCGCGGCGGCCGGGCAGTTTCGGGTGGGGGCCACCTACCGCTGGCCGCCGTTTGCGGAGGCTGACCTAGCTGACTTGGCTGCCGACAACGATGACCGGCGCGAGCTCAGCGACCGGCTGGCCGCGCTCACCGAGCTGCCGTTTGCGGTGCTGGGCGAGCGGCGCGGGGTGCGGCCCGCCGTGCGCGACCGCCGCCCGCTGCTGGGCCGCCACCCCGGCCCGGCCGGGGCCTGGCTGAGCTTGTTCGGCGGTTTTGGCTCGAAGGGCGTGAGCCTGGCCCCGCGCCTGGCCGCGCTGCTCGCCGACCACCTCGAAACCGGGGCCGAGTTGTGGCCCGATGTTACCTTAGCCCGCTACTCGGCTCTTTTTCAGCCCGCCGTGAACTCCGTCGGCACTAGCCGGCTTACATAGAGCGTTGTGGGCGGAGCCGCCCAGCGCACCGGGTTTTCTTCTTTTTTATTGACTGATTTGCCGTGAAATTTCTCTCACTCTCGCGCCGGCTCGCCGCTGGCTTTCGCTTAGAATTCGGGGTGGCGCTGGCGCTGCTGGCCGGCCTGCTTGGCGCGCTGCCCGCCCGCGCCCAGTCGGCGCAAGAGCCGTTTGGCCGGGTGCGGGTGCAGTATAAAAAGCTCGACTGGCAGCAGTTCACAACCCAGAACTTCAACGTCTATTTCTACGACGGGGGCGAGGCCAGCGCCCGCCGCACGGCCGAGTACGCCGAGCAGGAATTACTGCGTATCACAGCCCTGGTGGGGTATTTCCCCTACGGCAAGACGACGCTCATGCTCTACAACTCGGTGGGCGATTTGCGCCAGAGCAATATCGGCCTGCCGCTGCCCAATGCCGTGTCGGGTGGCGAGGCCCAGCTCGCGCGGCAGACGAAAGTGGAAATCGCGTTTACGGGTCGCCAGACTGAATTTAAGCGCGACCTGAGCGCCCAGATAACGCAGGTGCTGCTCAACGACATGATGTACGGTGGCTCCTTGCGCGAGGTGCTGCAAGCCAACTACCTGCTGCAGTTGCCCGAGTGGTTTATCAGCGGCGCGTCGGCCTACGCGGCCGAGGGCTGGAGCGTGGACATGGATGCTTACATGCGCGACATGGCCCGGCAGTACCCGGACGGCAACCGCACGGCCCCGTTTTTTGCCCGCAGCCCGCGCCTGGCCGGCCACAGCCTCTGGAACTACATCGCCGAGCGCTACGGCTACGCCACGGTGCAGAACGTGCTGAACCTGACCCGCATCACGCGCGACGTGGAGGTCGGCATCTCGTCGTCGCTAAACGTGCCCTACAAGGTGTTTCTGCGCAACTGGATTGGGTATTACCGCGATATCAACACCGGCTCGTCCATTTCGGGGCTGAGCGCGCCCCTCGACGCCAACCGCCTCAGCAGCCGCAACCGGCGGGGCCTGGAAGTGTACTCGCAGCCCGTGTTCAGCCCCGACGGGCAGCGCCTGGCCTACGCCGCCAACGAGCAGGGCCGCTACCGGGTGGTGGTGGCCAACCGCGACGGCTCGCATCGCCGTACGCTGCTGCAGGGCGGCTACCGCACCCCCGACCAGGTGGTCGAAACCCGGTTGCCGGCCCTGGCCTGGCGCGGCAACGGGCAGCTCGCGGTGGCCGAGTTTCACCACGGCCGGATGCGTCTGCGCCTGCTCGACGCCGCCGGCGGGGCCCTGCTCAGCCGGGTGCGGGCGGCCGTGCGCCTGCGCCAGCCCACCACTGTGTTCGCGCCCTACGAGCAGGTGCTGGACATGAGCTACTCGGCCGATGGCAAAGCGCTGGTGTTCACGGCGGTGCAGGACGGGCAGAACGATATTTACCTGCTGCGCGCCGGTAGCCGCCAGCCCGAGCGCCTTACCAACGACCTGTTCGACGACCAGCAGGCGGTGTTTTTGCCGGGCGGGCAGGCCGTCGTGTTCAGCTCGAACCGCTACCTCGACTCGGCGGGCCGCGCCCGGCCGGCCACGTTTCCGAACGTGGTCAATAACTACGACCTCTACCTCTGCCACCTCGACGGCCGGGCCCAGCCCATCGAGTCGCTGGTGAGCACCATCTCGAACGAGACGCGCCCGCGGGCGATTTCCGACGATGAAATCCTGTACCTGGGCGAAGAAAGTGGCATCCGGGCTTTGTACCGCTACTCGCTCAAAACCCGGCAGCACCAGCCGGTGAGCAGCTTCAGCACCAACGTACAGGACTTCGACTACAGCCTGGCCGGCGGCGGAGCGCTGGCTTTTGCGCCTCAGGTGCAGGCCCGCGACCTGCTCTACCTCTACCCGCAATTTGCCCTGCCCGCCGACCTGAAGCTGGGCAAAACCGCCCGCCAGCAGATTCTGGAGCGCCGCTCGCAGCCGGCCCCGACGCCGGTTGCGGCTCCGGTTGGGGCCGCGCCCTCGGACAGCACCGCCGCGGCTACCCGGCCGGCTCCGGCTCCGGTGGTGGCCGCCCCCCCGCGCGACTCGGCGGCCCGGCGCGCCAGCACGGCCCCGCTCAACCCCAGCAACTATCAGTTTGAGGAAGACGAGGCACCCGTGGCCCCGCGCCGCAGCTCGCGCGCCAAAAACGCGCCGCTCGTGGCTAATTCCCGCAACGCGCCCAACGCGCCCAGTGTGCCCGTCGTGAATGGGCCTTACCGCTACGACACGCGCTTTATGGCCGACAACCTGCTCACCGGCATCGCCATCGACCCGCTGCTGGGCTTTGGCTTCACGCTCCAGGCCAACTTGTCGGATGCGTTCGAAAACAACCGCTTCCAGGCCAGCATCTTCGCCCAGCTCGACTTGCGCACGAGCAACATCAACGTGTCGTACACCAACGTCACGCGGCGCTTCGACTGGACGATTGCCTACCAGAAGCAGGCGTATTTTTTCGACTCCGAAAACTCAAACTCGTTTTTGCGCTATGGCCGTCACTCGGTGGCCCCCACCATTGCCTACCCACTCACCCACAACCTGAGCCTGCGCGGCGGCCCGCGCTACGACAACGTGTCGCGGCAGCTCACGAGCACGTCCTCGACCGACTTCGACCAGGTGCGCAACTACTTGGGCTACAGCGCCGAGCTAGTCTTCGATAACTCCCGCTCGACGGGCCTGAACATGCTCGTCGGCACCCGCCTCAAGGTGGGCGTGATGCAGCTCAACGACGTGAAGGACAAGACCAACAGCTTCGGCAAGTTTTACGTGGACCTGCGCCACTACCAGAAAATCCACCGTCAGCTCGTGTGGGCTAATCGGCTCAGCTACGGCCAGTTTTTCGGCCCCAGCCAGGACGGCCGGGCCCCGCAGCTCTTCCGCCTCGGCGGCATGGACAACTGGTTTGGTCAGAGCTACGCCGATACCCGCCTGCTGGCGCCCACCGGCGGGGCGGCCCTCAACGTGCCCGACCCGACCAATCTGTTCAATCAGCAGTTCGTGACCAACCTGCGCGGCTTCGACCTGAGCAAGCGCCGCGGCTCGCGCTACGTGCTGCTCAACAGCGAGTTGCGCCTGCCCATCGTGCAGTATCTGAGCAATGGCCCTATCTACTCGGGCTTCTTTCGCAACCTGCAATTCGTGGGCTTTTTCGATGCCGGCACCGCCTACGACGGCCCCAACCCGTTCGGCACCGACAATTCAAACAACACGGTTACTTTCGGCGGCTTCGGCAACCCGTTCACCGGCACGGTCACCAACTTCAGCAACCCCATCCTGATGGGCTACGGGGCCGGCGTCCGCACCACCATACTCGGCATCTACGCCAAATTCGACCTGGCCTGGGCCCGCGAAAACTACCTCACCAGCGGCGCACCCAAGCCCTACGTGACGCTCGGCTACGATTTTTAGGGATGAGGGATGAGGGATTAGAGATTACGGACAAGGAAAACCATCTCTAAATTCAAATCCTTACTCTCTAATCCCTCATCCCTAATCCTAAAAATGACGCTCCCCGCCGAAATCTGGCTGCTGCTGCGCAAGGACCTGCGCCTGGAATGGCGGCAGCGCAGCGCGTTGGGGGGGCTTTTGCTCTACGTGGGCGGCACGATTTACGTGAGCTACCTGAGCTTCAGCTTTCGCGGGGGCGCGCCGCCGGCCCCAGCCTGGAACGCGCTATTCTGGGTGATTCTGCTCTTCGCGGCGCTGGGTGCCGCTGGGCGCGGGCTGGCTACCGAGTCGGCGGGGCTGCGGCTCTATTATTACACCGTGGCGCGGCCCGAGGCCGTGGTGCTGGCCAAAATCGGGTATAACTCCTTGCTGCTGTTGGCGCTGGCTGGCCCGGGGCTGCTGCTTTACACGCTGCTGCTGGGCAACCCGGTGCAGAACTGGCCTTTGTACGCGGGCAGCATCGCGCTGGGGGCCGTCAGCCTGGGGTCGTCGCTCACGCTGGTGGGCGGCATTGCGGGCCGGGCTGGGCCGGGCGGGGGCGGCACGCTGCTGGCCGTGCTGGGTCTGCCGGTGCTCGTGCCCGTACTTTTGCTGCTGGTTAAGGTCAG
>JANXNW010000361.1 GCA_025353905.1 Hymenobacter sp. | reverse complement strand
GGGCGCGGCGGCCGGTTGGCCCGCGCCCGACGCGGCCGCGCGCTCGTTCGTCCACCAGCTCAGCCCGAAGCTCAGCGCCGCCAGCAGCAACAGCGCCAGCGGCCAGCGCCGAACCGGCTCCCGCCCGGCGGGGCGAGCGGCGAAAAAACGAGCAAGCGGCACGGGTAGAGTCAAGGCAGCGGGGCTGCGCAAAAACCACGCCGCCCCGCCGCAAGCTACCAAGCAGCGCTGCTCCCGGTTAGCCGCCACGGCAAGAAGCCCGGCAACCCCAACGGAACTTATGCTACAACGGCTTCGGATTTGATGGGCGAATTGCCCAAGATAATCTGAATGGGCGGCTTTCGGCTACGCTAATTCCCAAACTTTACTGATTCTACCGGAGGAACATAATCGCCCATGCTTCATCCACAAAAAAGCCGTTGGCCCCGCACTTGCGCACGGAGTCAACGGCTTCAGAATAATTCCCGAAAGTATGCCCTACGCCTTAGTAGCCGGCTGCTTTGGGTGGGTGCGGCGGTACCACACGAAGCCCACGGCACCCATCAGCAGATACGGCACGCTCATCATGTACACGATGCCTTTGTTGAGGCCGGCCACGTCGTAGTCGTCGCGCTCCTGGCGGGCGGCTTCGACCTGACTTTTGCACATCACGCATTGGGCCAGCGCGGGCGACACCGCGCTCAGGGTCAGAAGGGTCAATAGCAGGCTAAAAATCAGCTTTTTCATATCGGTAAAACGCTTGTGCGGCTCGAAAGTTCGCCTACCCGACTGGGTAATACGGCGCAATCATAAAATAGACGATAACGCCCGTAACGGACACGTACAGCCAGATGGGAAACGTGTAGCGGGCGATGCGGCGATGCTTGCTGTATTGGCCCGTGAGCGAGAAGTAAAGCGTGAACAAAACCAGCCCCACCGTGACAATGGCCAGCGTAATGTGGCTCAGCAGCAGCAGGAAATACACGGTTCGCAAAGTGCCTACGCCCCCAAATTTCGTGCTCTCGACCTGCGAGTGATACGCCACGTAAGAAATCAGAAACAATCCGCCCAACGCGAAGGCCGTACCCATCGCCGCGCGGTGGGCCAGCACGTTTTTCTGGCGAATAAAATAGTAGCCCGTCAGCAGAGCCACGGCCGTGAGCGAGTTCAGGCCGGCATTCACGGCGGGCAGCATCCGCAGGTAGGCGTCGGCGCCCGGAATGCGGAAAATGTTCTTGAAATAAAACAGCACCGCCACGAGCAGTGGCACGATGATGCCCAACGCGCCGAGCACGATTTTATACTTGGTGTAATCGCCCGGCTCCAGCACGGGCGGCAGTAGCTGCTCAGTCGTGGTGGTCATAGGTGTAAAGCAACACGTTGATTTCAGTGATGAGCCGCTCGACTTCGTACTTGTCGGCAACCTCGTAGTAGCCGCGCACGTGCCCGGCGCGGTCCACCAATAACAGCCGGCCTGGCAGCAGGTTCGTCGGCTCGGTGTCGGGCCGAAACGGATAGCGGGCTGGGTTCAGCGCCGTTTGCCCGAACTCGGCGCGGGCCAGCCGTTGCAGCGCAGAAGGCGCGCCGGTCAAAAAAAACCACTTGCCGCTGATAGTGCCGTAGCGCGCGCTGAGCTGGGCCATCTCCACGCCCGCGCTTTCCTCGGCCGCCGCTTTCTCCAAATTCAGGTTGGGCACCAGCGTCGCCAGGCGCACCCGCGGGTCGGGTCGAAACTTCTCCTGAATCCGGGCCATCATGGCGGTAGCTGCCGCCGAAACTGCGCTGTCACCCAGGAACTGCACCACATACGGACCCTGGCCCAGCTCCCGCGAAGAAACCATTCGCCCGCCAAGTCCGACCAGCTCAAATGGCTGGACGCGGTGATACACCGTATCTGGCTGCCCGGCTACCGCCCCAACTGCGACGGCCGGCTGCGCTGCTTCTATCCGCTCGGGCAGAAAAGTGGGCAGCACGTAATGGTTGCGGCCGAAGCCGTAGAGCGACAAAAACGCCAGCACCGGCACCAGCAGCAACAGGCCCAGCAGGATAGTCTGGCGTGGTCGCATCCGAGCGCCCTAGCTGAACATATGGATAAGACGGTCGCCGACGTACGAGCCTTCGGTAACGAGGGCTATCACCAGCCAGACAAGTAGCGAGGTCGGCACGAGTATCGTCCAAATCAGGCTTTTAGCTTCATGCTTCAAGTGCATAAACTCACCCACGATGAAGAAGGCTTTCAGAATCGTCATCACGATGAAGATGCTGTTGCGCAACGTGCGCAAACCCGGCGAGGTCATGCTGAAGGCAATGGCAAACTCAACGGCCGTGATGACGACCAGCACCCAGAAAGTCTTCCAAATCCAGCCCGTGTTAGGCTTCTCAATCTTACCCTGATAGCTTTGGCCGATAAAGCCGGAATCGTGCGTGTTATCCATGATTTTTGTTTGATGTTGATTGTTTGTTGTTGATTGTTTTTTTCAAACCAAAGCCCACATGGGAAAAATGAAAATAACAAACAATCAACAACAATCAACCAAATTTATACGAGGTAAAAGAACGTGAACACGAACACCCACACCAAATCCACGAAGTGCCAGTAGAGGCCGATTTTCTCAATCATCTCGTAGTGGCCGCGCTTTTCGAAGGTGCCGTTGGTGGTGGCGATGAAGCACCACACGAGCAGGGCCACGCCCGAAAATACGTGGGTGCCGTGGAAGCCCGTGATGAAGAAAAACAGGTCGGCGAACAGCGGCGGACCGTACTCATTGACAGTCAGGTTCGCGCCCTGCATCACCGTGCCGTCGGCCATAGCCAGCCCGTGCTCGCTCCCGCCGATGAAGTGGGTCCACTCAATGGCCTGCGAGGAGAGAAACATCGAGCCAAAAAGAATGGTCCAGAGCAGCCACTTCTGCACGTCGGCCTTATCCATGCGGTGACCGGCTTCGACGGCGAGCACCATCGTCACCGAGCTGAAGATGAGTATCATCGTCATCAAGGCCACGAAGGCCAATGGCAAATTCATGCCGTGCAAACCGGGGAAAGAGTTGAATACCTTTTCCGGAACGGGCCAGTGGGAAGTGCTGAAGAAGAAGTCCTTCGCTGCGCCCGTATACACGCCATGCTTGTGGCGAATCAGGCCGTAGGCCGTCAAAAACGCCCCGAACGTAAACGTATCCGACAGCAGAAAAAACCACATCATGAGCTTGCCATAGCTCGCCTTGAAGGGTTCATTGCCGCCGTCCCAGTTGCCGGAGCGGGGCGCGTCGGCGTTGGCAGCAGTGGGAGCAACAGTAGCAGGGGCGGCAACCGGCGGCTGCAAAGTGGTGGTAGTAGCCATAGTGAGCGACAGGGCGTAATCGGATAACCGATGAGGCTTACGCCAAAAACCCGTTTAGTGGTTCAAAAGTAAGAACGAATAGAGGTACAGCCAAAGCCCGCCGAGGAAGTGCCAGTAGAGCGTGGCGTTGCCAATCGAGAGCATCGCCCGCGAATGTACCTGATAGCCAAGGCTTCGCTTGAGCACCACGGCTACGAACACCAGCCCCGTGATAAGGTGGAAGGCGTGCACGCCCATCAGCACGTAAACGAACGAGCCGGACGGGTTCGCGTCGGCCCCGCCGAAGAAGGTGCGGCCCGCCACCAGGTCGCCCCACGAGTGAACCTGCCCGAACAAAAACACCACGCCCAGGGCCAGCGTGAGCAACAGGCCCAGGTTCACGCGCTTGATTTCGTCGTGCTTCGCCGAGTAAAACGCCCACTGCATGGCCGCGCTACTCAGGGCAATGACGAGGGTATTGAAGAGCAGGCTCGCGGGCAGCGAAAACTCGCGCCAGTTGCCTTCGTCGCGCCGCACGATGTAGCCGCTGGTGAAGGCCGCGAACATCATCACGATGCTGAAAATGAGCAGGATAAGCAGCACGCGCTTGGGGTGCCAGCCGAGGCCGATTTCCTTTTCCTGTTCGGTCAGGATTGCTTCTGAGGGTTTCATATCGTTGTTGTTTATTGTTTTTTGCTGGTTGCTTTTTGTTGATTAACAGGTCTAATTGATAGCACTCTATTTTCCTCTTCAGCCATCAACAACAAGCAATAAGCAAACACTCCTTCAACAGTTTTCACTCAAACTTTGTCTAAAACCAGCGCGATTTGCACGATGGGCAAGTACAGAAACGAGGCGAACATGATGCGCAGCGCAGCCTTGCGGTCCTGAGTGCGCATAAGCTGCACGGTGAGCAGCGTGAAAAGCACCCCGCAGACCAGCGCCACGCCCGCCGACGCGCGCCCCGAGATGCCCAGCACCAGCGGCAGCAGCGAGACAGGCACGAGCAGCACGGTATAGGTCATAATCTGAAACGCGGTGCGCAAGTCACGGTTACCGGGCGCGGGCAGCATCTTGAAGCCCGCCGCTTTGTAGTCTTCGTCGGCCACCCAGGCAATGGCCCAGAAGTGCGGGAATTGCCACATAAACTGGATGCCGAACAAGACCCAGGCCGCCTCACCCACGTAGCCTTGCGCCGCTACCCAGCCAATGAGCGGCGGTAGCCCGCCCGGAATGGCTCCCACCGCCACGCAAATCGGCGACACGGTTTTAAGCGGCGTGTAAATGAAGCCGTACAGAATGAGCGAAAGCAGCGAGAGCGCCGCGGTGAGCGGGTTAAAGTAGTAGGCCAGTAGTGCTAACCCACTCACACCCAGCACTACGCAAAACGCCCAGGCTTCATTCACCGACACGCGGCCCGTGGGCAGCGGCCGGGCTTCGGTGCGGCGCATGAGCCGGTCGAGGTCCTTCTCGAATATCTGGTTGATGATGTTGGCCGCGCCCGTTACGAGCAAGCCGCCGAACAGCACCAGCGCCGCCCGGCCCCAGTGCGGCGTAGTCGAGCCGAGCAAATACCCCAACGCGCTCGAAAACGCCACCGTGAACGAAAGCCGGAATTTGAGCAGTTGGAAATAGGCGCGGGCCTTCGTCATTCACCTGGTTGATTTACGGCCGTAAAGGTACGGCGGGCCGGGAGTGAGCCGGGCTGCGCGAGGGCCTTAATTAGCGGCCTGCAAGGCTGTAGCCACCGGCGCGGCCGCCACTGTGCGCCCTGAGCGCGGCAAGGCCAGCCAGGTCAGAAACTGCGTCCCGAAGAGCAGCGTCGCCAGCGTCAGGTGGACCGGCTGTACCCAGGCCGGCAGCGCGAAGTAGGCCAG
>JANXNW010000102.1 GCA_025353905.1 Hymenobacter sp. | reverse complement strand
GCCCGCTTGCGAATCAGCTCGTAGAGGCGCTGCTCGGAGGCGTCGGCCCCGGCTTTGGCCAGCTTGAAATCGGTGGGCCGAATGGCTTCGTGGGCTTCCTGGGCGCTGGCCGACTTGGTTTTGAAGCTGCGCTCCAACGCGTATTCGGCTCCGTAAGCGGCCGTGATGGCTTCGCGCGCGCCGCGCCGGGCTTCCTCGCTCAGGTTCACCGAGTCGGTGCGCATGTAACTGATGCGGCCGGCTTCGTAGAGCTTCTGGGCCACGCTCATCGTCTGGGCCACCGAATAGCCGAGCTTGCGCGAAGCCTCCTGCTGCAAAGTCGAAGTCGTGAAGGGCGCGGCCGGCGTGCGCTTGCCGGGCTTTTTATCGAGGCTGTTTATACTGTACTCGGCCCCGATGCAGCGGCTCAAAAACGCCTCGGCTTCGGGGCGCGTCTTGTAGCGGGTCGGCAATTCGGCTTCGAGCGTCGTGCCCTGGCCGGCATCGAAGCGGGCCACCACGCGGTAGGCGCTACCGGTCTGGTGCTGGTTGACTTCGCGCTCGCGGTCCACGACCAGGCGCACAGCCACGCTCTGCACCCGGCCCGCCGAAAGGCCCGCCGCCACCTTGCGCCACAGCACCGGACTCAGCTCGAAACCCACCAGCCGGTCAAGCACCCGCCGCGCCTGCTGGGCATTCACCAAATCCAGGTTTATCTGGCGCGGGTTCTGAATGGCGGCCAGAATCGCAGGCTTCGTGATTTCCCGAAACACGATGCGCTTGGTCTTTTCCGCCTTCAGGTTGAGCGTTTCCGACAAGTGCCAGCTGATGGCTTCGCCCTCGCGGTCGTCGTCGCTGGCCAGCCACACCATCTCGGCCTCCTTCGCCAGTTTCTTGAGTTGCCCGATTAGTTCGCGCTTATCAGCATCGACCACGTAAGTGGGCTTGAAGCCGTTGGCCACATCGACGGCGTTATTGTCCTTGGGCAGGTCGCGGACGTGGCCGTAGCTGGAGCGCACCACGAAATCCGGGCCGAGGTAGCCCTCAATGGTTTTGGCCTTGGCCGGCGATTCGACGATAACTAGATTTTTGACCATGCGGGCAGTAGCGGAAGGAATGCGGCGACGCGCCGCGCTCAAAGAAACGGCCGGCTCCGGCCAAAAGTTAAATTGGCCGCAAAGATGCCGGATATATTTGTAGCGCGGGTCTCCGACCCGCTGCCGGGCCACGCCGCCTCACTCGTGCGAAATGCTGTGGGTCTGCGAAAGCGGGTCGGAGACCCGCGCTACCGTCCGGTGCCCAACGTACTTTTGCCCGCCTGTTTCTCCGCTTCCAGCCTGCTTTTCCATGCCGACTTCCAAAAACCCGTCCGCCAAGCCCGCGCCCGCCGATAATGCCACCCGCGAGGTGCCCGATTTTGGGGCCGTCTCGCCGCTCGACGTGGTGCGGACCAACAACGACCTGACCCGCAAGCGCGGCGGCTCGCGAGGCTCGGTCGATACCCAGGACCCCGGCTACGTGAACGACCAGCTCAACCGGGTGCTCTACGCGCTCGATGCCTTTAAGAAGGGCGACGTGTCAGTGCGGCTCACCAAGCAGAACGACGATATTTTTTCGGAAATCGCGGAAGCCTACAACTCGATGGTCGTCATGATTGGCGGGGTCGGCGGCGAGGTCTCGCGCATCAGCAAGGTGGCCGGCGTGGAGGGCAACCTCAAGGCCCGCGCTTCGGCCGAGGGGGCGGCGGGCTTCTGGCGCGACATGATTAACAACGTCAATGGCCTCGTGGACTCCATCGCCGTGCCGGTGCTTGAAGTGGGCAAGGTGCTCAAGGAAATCAGCCGGGGCAACCTCGACGAGACTTTCCAGATTCCGGTCTCGGGCGATTTCAAGGTGATGGCCGAAACCATCAACCGGACCATCAGCAACCTCAACGTGTTCGCGGGCGAAGTGAGCCGGGTGGCCCAGGAAGTGGGTACCGACGGCAAGCTCGGCGGCCAGGCCGTGGTGCCGGGCGTGTCGGGCACCTGGAAAGACCTGACCAACAACGTGAACACGATGGCCGCCTCGCTCACGAGCCAGGTGCGCGACATCGCCAGCGTGGCCACCGCCGTGGCGCGCGGCGACCTCAGCCAGAAGATGACGGTGGACGTGCAGGGCGAGATTCTCGACCTGAAGAACATCCTGAATCAGATGGTGGACTCGCTCAACATCTTCGCCGGCGAGGTGACCCGCGTGGCCCGCGAAGTGGGTACGGAGGGCATTCTGGGCGGCCAGGCCAACGTGCCGCGCGTGGACGGCACCTGGAAGGAGCTGACCGACAACGTGAACACGATGGCGAGCAACCTCACCAGCCAGGTGCGCGACATCGCCAACGTGGCCACCGCCGTGGCGCGGGGTGATTTGAGCCAGAAAATAACGGTGAACGTGCGCGGCGAGCTGCTTCAGCTCAAGGAAAACCTGAACCAGATGGTGGACTCGCTCAACGTGTTTGGGGATGAGGTAACGCGGGTGGCCCGCGAAGTCGGTACCGACGGCAAGCTCGGCGGGCAGGCCAGCGTGCCGGGCGTACGCGGTACGTGGAAGGACCTGACCGACAACGTGAACACGATGGCCGCCTCGCTCACTTCGCAAGTGCGTGACATCGCCAACGTGACGACGGCCGTGGCGCGGGGCGACCTCAGCCAAAAAGTGTCGGTGGACGTGCGTGGCGAGCTGCTCGACCTCAAGGACAACATCAACCAGATGGTGGACTCGCTCAACATTTTTGCCGGCGAGGTAACGCGGGTGGCCGTGGAAGTGGGCACCGAGGGCCAGCTCGGTGGGCAGGCCAACGTGCCCAACGTGAGCGGGGTGTGGAAGGAGCTGACCGACAACGTGAACACGATGGCCACCAACCTCACCACCCAGGTGCGCGGCATCGTGAAGGTGGTAACGGCTGTCAGCCAGGGCGACCTGACCCAGAAGCTGACCCTGGAAGCGGCCGGCGAAGTAGCCGACCTGGCCCAGACCATCAACCGCATGGTGGACGACCTCAACCGCCTGGCTTCGGAAGTGAGCCGGGTGGCGCGCGTGGCCGGGGCCGAGGGCAAGCTCACTGAGCGGGCCACGGTGGGCGGCGTGTCGGGTTCGTGGAAAGAGCTGGTCGATACGCTCAACGCCCTGATTGAGAGCATTGCCCTGCCGGTGCTCGAAGTGAGCCGCGTGGTGCGGGCAATCGCCGAGGGCGATTTGACGCAGATGGTCGAGATAACGACCACGGGCGACATCCTGGCCATGTCCAGCTCCTTGAACCAGGCCGTCGAAACGCTCAACGCGCTGCTGGGCGAAATCAACGACTCGGCCCAGGTAGTGGGCACGTCGTCCGAAGAGATGGTGGACAAAGGCCAGGAGATGAGCCGCGTAACGGCCGACGTGGCCCTGGCCATGCAGCAAATGGCCGAGGGCGCGCAGAATCAGGCCCTGAAAACCGACCAGGCGTTCAAGCTCATCGAGGAGATTATGATGGCCACCAAGGAGACGGCCGGTAAGGCCGACGTGGTGAACAAGTCGGCCATTTTGGGCGAGCAAACCTCGCAGCAGGGCCTGAAAACGGTGGCTGAGGTGGTGAAAAATATGGAGGAGATTTCCGGGGCCGCTACCCAGACCTCGCGCACGATTGAAGTGCTCAGCACCCGCTCGCAGCAAATCAGCAAGAGCCTGGGCGTGATTACCGACATCGCCTCGCAAACCAACCTGCTGGCCTTGAACGCGGCCATCGAGGCGGCCCGGGCCGGTGAAGCGGGCAGGGGTTTCGCCGTGGTGGCCGAGGAAATCCGCAAGCTGGCCGAAGGCTCGCGGCGCTCGGCGGGTGAAATCGCCACGCTCGTGGAGGACGTGAAAAAGGACACGACCAGCGCCGCGGCAGCCATCGCGGCCATGGAAACGCGGGTGCGCAACGGCAAAAACGCCACCTTCGAGGCCAGCGCTGCTTTCAAGAACATCGCCACGAGCAGCGGCGAGACGCTGCGCACCTCGCGCGACATTCTCACGGCCACGGCTGTGCAGCAAACCAGCATCGGCGACGTGGTGAAGTACGTGGAGGAGGTGGTGGCCATCGCCGAGCAAACGGCTACCGGCACCCACCAGGTAGCCGGCACCGCGCGCCAGCTCTCGACGTCCATGCAGGAGCTGACCAGCTCCTCGCAGCGCCTGTCCGACATCGCCGACGACCTGCAAACCGGCCTCGAAACGTTCCAGCTCTTCGACTACGAGCCGGAGCCGGAACCCGAACCCACACCGCCCCCGCGGCGGCTGGTGCGCCGTGCGCTGCCGGCTGCCCCGGCCGCCGCGCCCAAAAAAGAGCCGGCTGCGGCGGCTAGCCGGGTAGCGGCCCGGCGGACAGCTGCCGCGCCCGCGCCGTCGAGCAACGGGGCCAGTCGCAACGGGCAGGCC
>JANXNW010000315.1 GCA_025353905.1 Hymenobacter sp. | reverse complement strand
GTCCGCGACAGCTTGCGGGTGGACGAAAAAACCCGCCTCATCGTCGTCACTGACCGGCTTTCGGCCTTCGATTCGGTGCTCGAAACAGCCGTGCCGCACAAGGGCGCGGTGCTCAACGGGCTGGCCAATTTCTGGTTCGACAAAACCCGGCACATCATCCCCAACCACGTGAAGCAGGTGGTGGACGCCAACGCCATGCTCGTGCACGAAGCCCAACCCATCAAGGTGGAAATGATTGTGCGCGGCTACCTCACCGGCTCGATGTGGCGGGGCTATGAGCGCGGGCAGCGCACGTTTTCGGGCGTCACCGTGGCCGAGGGCATCGGCAAGCACCAGCCCTTTCCGGTGCCCATTCTCACGCCAACCACCAAAGAGGAATCGGACCGCGAAATCACGCCCGACAACCTCGTGAGCGAAGGCTGGGTGAGCCGCGAGCTGTACGAGCAGATGGCCGAAACCTCGCTCCGGCTCTTCGATTTGGGGTCGAAGTGGCTGGCCGAGCGCGGCATTATTCTGGTCGATACCAAGTACGAGTTTGGCTTGCTCGACGGCGAGCTGCTGCTGATTGACGAAATCCACACACCCGACTCGTCGCGCTTCTGGGCCAGCGAGAACTACGCCCGCAACCCGCAGGGCGCCGAGCAGATGGATAAGGAATACGTGCGCCAGTGGCTGATTGCCAACCGGCAAGACGGGGCTTACCCACGCGCCCTCACCCCGGAAGTCACGCAGGAAGCCAGCCGCCGCTACCTCGACATCTACGAGCGCATCGTGGGCCAGCCGCTGCCCACGGCCGACGAGACGGCCACGGGCGGCAACGTCAGCAACCGCCTGGTAGCCAATCTGGTGAAAGCCGGGCTGATGCGGGATGCCTGGGTAAATATCGTGATGAGTTCGCCGGCCGACCAGGAGCACGGCCAGCAAATTCGGTCGTTTTTCGAGGGCTACGGCGTGTTCACGCAATTGCGGGTGTGCTCGGCCTACCACAACGGCGAGGAAATCAGCCGCCTGGCCGAAGTCTGGAACCGGAGCGTCGAGCCGGGCGTGCTTATCGCCGTGGCCGGGCTGAGCAACGGCCTCGGCGGGGCGCTGGCCGCCAGCGTGAATGTGCCCGTCATCTCGTGCCCACCCTGGCAAGACTTCGCCGAGCTGACGGCCAACCTCAACTCGTCCGTCATTATGCCCCCGGCTACGCCCAACCTGACCGTCGTGCGCCCCGATAACGCCGCGCAAGCCGCGTTGCGCGCCCTCAACGTGCCGCGCCTGCGCGAGCAGCTGCGCCTGGAAATCCTCGAAACCAAAGCCAGGCTGCGCGCCGCCGATGCCGAGCTGCGGGCATTGTAGCCTAACCTTAATCTGCGCCTCAATCCAATCAAATGGCAGTTTCTATCCGGCGGCTTCACGCGGCCGATGTGTCCGCTTTGCAGGAAATTCGGTTGGCCAGCCTGGTCGAGTTTCCGGCCAGCTTCGGCTCTTCGCCTGAAGAGGAAAGCCGGCGGGCCGAACTGGGCGCGGAGCAGCTGGTGGATTCGCCGGGCAAAACAGCGTTTATTTTGGGGGCTTTCGACGGGGCATCGCTGGTGGGTATTTGCCGGTTTACGCAAGAGGAACGGACCAAAACCCGGCACCGGGGCAACATTCAGGCGATGTACGTGCGGCCGGCCTACGTCGGGCAAGGCATCGGGCGGCGGCTGCTGCAACGCACGCTGGAAGAGGCATTCAACAACCCCGTCATCGAGCTGATTATGCTGGGTGTGGTGGCCGGCAACGCAGCCGCCGGCCGCCTCTATGAACAGGTGGGCTTTACCGAATATGGCTCCCTGCCCAACTACTTGCTGGTGGATGGCCACTACTACACCATGCGCTTTATGGCCCTGAAACGCCCCATCACCAGCTCGAAACCAGCCTGATGAACGCCCCAACTATGCTGCTGCTCGGCTCCGGTGCCCGCGAGCACGCCCTGGCCTGGAAGCTCCGCCACGACGGGGCTACGGTGTTCGTCGCGCCTGGCAACGCGGGCATCCCCGGCAGCCAGTCTGAGCTGAGCGCCACCGACTTTCCGGCGCTGGAAGCGTTCTGCAAAACCCACGAAATCAGGCTGATTGTCGTCGGCCCCGAAGCGCCGTTGGCGGCCGGCGTGGCCGATTATTTCGCTGGCTCCGAAATAAGAGTATTCGGCCCGACGCGCGCCGCCGCCCGGCTCGAAAGCTCGAAAGTATTCAGCAAGGACTTCATGCGCCGTCACGGCGTGGCGACGGCCGAAGCCTGGGTTTTTGAGCGCCACCAAGCAGCAGATGCACAAGCGAAAATCACCGAATTAAATGGCGAGGTCGTCGTCAAATACGATGGATTGGCCGCTGGCAAAGGCGTGTATGTGTGCGCTTCGGTGGCTGAAGCCGAAGCCGCTGTGACTGAGCTGCTGAGCTTGCACGAGGGCGATTTCTGCTTTTTGCTCGAAGAAAAGCTCACCGGCCCCGAAGTCAGTCTGATGGGCTTGACAGACGGGCACACGCTGCGCCTGCTGGCTTCGTCCCAGGACCATAAGCAGCTGCTGGCCCACGACGAAGGCCCCAACACGGGCGGCATGGGCGCGTATTGCCCAGTCGAGTTTCTGACCGACGACTGGCAGGCGGCCATTGAGCGCGACATCATCGGGCCGACATTGCGCGGCCTGCAAGCCGAGCCGTTCGACTTCCTGGGCTTTCTTTATTTTGGGGTCATGCTCACGCCGCGCGGCCCCAAGCTGCTCGAATACAACGTGCGCCTCGGCGACCCCGAAGCCGAAGTCATTTTACCCGCGCTGGCGAGCAGCCTGTTAGCATTAATCAAAGCCGCTTTGGTTGGCCGCCTGGCCGAGCCGGAAGTACGGCAGCGGCCGGGTGCGTTCGTGGGCGTGGTGCTGGCTTCGGGCGGCTATCCGGCGGCTGGCTTTCCGACTGGTTTCCCCATCAGCGGCGAGAAGCAGCTTAGCCCCGGCACGTTAGCCTTCGCGGGCGGGGTGCAGGCCGGCGACGCGCCCGGTGCGCTGCGCACGGCCGGCGGCCGGGTGGGCGTTGTCGTGGCCCACGGCCCGGACCTGGCTGAGGCCATGCGGCGAGTGTATGAGGAGGTCGAAAAGGTTGACTTCGAAGGCAAATACGTGCGCTCCGACATTGGGCAGCGTGTCGCGCCGCGTCTGGCTCCCTTCCCCGAAAACCCCATCCCCCTAGCCCCCTTCCCCGATGGGGAAGGGGGAACTAGTTCTAGTTCTAGAGCGGACGTAAGACTAGAAACTAGAGCTAGTCCCCCTTCCCCATCGGGGAAGGGGCTAGAAGACAGGCTTACTAAGCAAGATGACCAACTCACTAAGCCCGCCCGCCTCGCCATCCTGCTCTCCGGCCGCGGCTCCAACATGCTGGCTCTGGCCGATGCCGTGCGCGATGGAGCGCTGAAAAGCATAGCCGAAATCGCGCTCGTCTTCGCTAACGACCCCGCTGCGCCCGGCCTCGAAGCCGCCGCCGCGCGGGGCCTGCCCACGGCCGCGCTGCCGTCGAAAGGCCGTGAGCGCGCGGCGTTCGACCAGGAAGTAACTGAGCTGCTGCAAGCGTATCGGCCCGATTTCATCGTGCTTGCCGGCTACATGCGGGTGCTTTCGCCGGGCTTCGTGCGGGCTTTCGCGGGGCGCATCGTCAATATCCACCCCGCCGACACGCACCAGCACCGGGGCCTGCACGCCTACGAATGGGCTTTTGATAATCAGCTGAAAGAGACGAAAATAACCGTGCACCTCGTAGACGAGGGCCTCGACACCGGCCCTATCCTGGCCCAGCGCACCGTAAATTTGGAAGGAGCCAGCACCCTGGCCGAAGTCCAGCGCCGGGGCCTGGTCGTGGAACACGAGTTGTACGCCGAGACGCTGGCTTCGCTGATTCAATTAAAAATTAGCAATTAAAAAATTAAAAATTGTCACAGATTTCCCCCCTGATATTTTTCCTAATTACCAAAATAACTGCCGTTACAATTCTTAATTTTTAATTGCCAATTTTTAACTCAAAAAAGCCATGTGCGGTATCGTAGGTTTTCACGGCCCGGAGCCGGTTGTCGCCGACATGATAATCGGCCTTACCGCCTTGCAGCACCGCGGGCAGGACGCGGCCGGCATCGCCACGTTCGACGGCGACGCGTTTCATCTGCACAAGGGGCAGGGGCTGGTGAACGATGTGTTCAAACCCAAGCACGTCAGGAAGTTGGGGGGCAACACTGGCATCGGGCACGTGCGATATACCACCCAGGGGGCCAACGACTCGGACCTGGCTCAGCCCTTCACCACGAGCTACCCGTTTGGGCTGGCGATGGTGCATAACGGCAACGTGATAAACTTCCGCGATGTCGCCCAGCGCCTGCACGACCACTACCACGTGCTGCCCAAAACGACCAACGACCTGGAGCTTATTATGTACACCTTCGCCTCGGAGCTGCGCGTGAAAGACCTGGACCATTTGTCGGTGGTGGACGTGTTCGATGCCGTCGAAACCACTCAGGAATTAGTGAAGGGCGCGTACGCTACCATCACCATTATTGCCGGTCATGGCTTGCTGGCCTTCACCGACCCGCTCGGCATCCGCCCGCTCGTGCTGGGCCGGCGCGACACGCCCGAGGGGCCGGTTTATGCGTTCGCCTCGGAAAGCACTTGCTTCGATTATTTGGGGTTTGAGTTCCTGAAAAATGTGGGGCCGGGGCAGGCTATTTTTATCGATAAAAACTACGAGGTTCATTATAAAAATCCGTACCAAAAGCCGCGTAATTTTTGCGCGTTCGAGTACATTTATTTTGCGCGCGAAGACTCCGTGATTCACGGGCGGCTGGTGGCCCGCGAGCGGGTGCGATTGGGTAAGCTGCTGGGCCGCAAAGTGCTGGCGGCCGGCCTGCGGCCCGACATGGTGATTGACGTGCCGAGCAGCGGCTACTTCGCCGCCTCGGGTCTGGCCGAAGCCATCGGGGTGCCCTATCGGCGGGCGATGGTCAAGAACAACCACCTGGGCCGCTCGTTCATCGTGCCCACCCAGGCCGGCCGCGAGGACGTGGTGAAGAAAAAGCTCAACCCGATTCGGGAGTTTGTGGAGGGCAAAAAAATTGCCGTCGTGGACGATTCCATTGTGCGCGGCACCACCTCGCGGCGCATCGTGCGGCTGCTGCGCGAAGCCGGCGCGACGGAAGTGTATTTTATTTCCAGCGCCCCGCCCATCGTTTCGCCCTGCATCTACGGCATCGATATGGCCATGAGCACCGAGCTTATCGCGGCTAATTATTCGGAAGACGAAATCTGCCGCTACATCGAAGCCGACCGCGTTATCTACCAGGATTTCGACGACTTGCGCGAGCTGCTAAACGAAGGCAAAGGCCACGGTGGCGCGTGTTTCGCCTGCTTCACGGGCCAGTACCCGACGGGCGACATTACGCGGTATTTGCGCCACATTCAGGAGGAGCGCCAAAGCCACCGGCCGGTAAATAAGTCGCTGTCGGTAAGCGCGAAAGCACCCGCGCCGACGGAACACTAAATGCAATTTTCAATGAGCAGTGAACAATGAGCAATTCAGCTTTTGATTCAGTCCTTCTTGCTCATTAACCAGAATTGCTCATTGCTCATTGTTTATTAGACTTGTTGCGAGAGTATTTTAACGTAAGTTTACCAAATAAACTCTGTTCATTTCCAAGATGAATCTTTCCGTTTCAAAACTTACAACTGAGCGTAAATGGCGGGCTGCAACTGGCTTGACGCAAGCTCGCTTCT
>JANXNW010000301.1 GCA_025353905.1 Hymenobacter sp. | reverse complement strand
CCCTACTTATCCCCCAGCAGCAGCTGCGGCATACCGCCCCGGCCGCCGCTCATGATGATGACCTTGGCATTGGGCGAGGTGGCGATGGCTTGGTTGGCCTTGATGGATTCGTACTGCAAGAGCTTGTCGCTGAGCTGGGTGTTTACGATGCGCTGGTAGTCGGCGATGCCTTGGGCTTCAACGCGCTTGCGCTCGGCTTCCTGCTTTTCCTTTTGCAGCACGAACTGCATTTTCTGGGCGTCCTGCTCGGCGGAGATTTTGCTCTCGATGCTGGCTTTCACCGATTGCGGCAGCTGGATATTGCGAATCAGCAGCTGGTCGAGCTGCAGGCCGCTGACGCGGAAGTCCTTCTCAATCGCGTTCAGGATGCGGGTTTGGAACTCCTCGCGGCGGGTGGAGTAGAGCGCGACGGCATCGTAGTACACGGCGTTGTCGCGGATGCGGGTGCGCGAGATGGCCCGCACGATTTTTTCCTGGTAGTCTTCGCCGATGGTAGCCAGGATTTTCGGGGCCTGGTTGGCCACCACATGGTAGAGCACGGTGAGGTCAATCACCACTTCGAGCCCGTCGGCCGAGAGCACCCGGATGGCATCGTCGCCGGCCTGCTGGCCCTCGTTTTTCACCGCCGACATGGTGTAGTTCTGGGTGCGGGTGTCGAAGCGGGTGACGTCGACGAGCGGGTTCACGAAGTTCAGGCCCGGTCCGAGCACCCGGTCGTCCACCTTGCCGAAGAGCGTCTGGACGCCCACCTGCACCACCGTGCTGGTAATCAGCCCCACGAGCAGCAGCCCTACGCCACCCAGCGTGAGCAGCCCGCGCAGGCGCTCCAGCCCCGGCGAAAGCCGCGCCGCGTTGAAAGCCAAAATCAATAAAACCAACCCTAAAAATGCGAGTAGCATGACTTGAATCAACAAAAAGTAAAAGCCGGCCGCCCGGTCGGGCGGTCGCACCAGGATAACAAACAAGTGAGGGTTGCAGTGCTCGCCGCCGCTGCTATTTGAGGATTTTGGCAGTGCTAAATTGCCCGTCTGACCTCATCAACTAAGCAGGGCTATTCGGCTTCGTCGGAGCCCTCTAAGTCCAGCTCGCCGGCCAGGTCCACGGCGGCGGCCTGCACCTCGGCGAGAGCGGCGGGCGCGTCGGCATCGAGGGTGCGGGCGAAGAGGTCGAGCAGGGCCTCACCTTGCTCATTCACGTAGAGGTTGGTGTATACCTGGTCGAAGAGCTTGGCTTCGCGGCCAATCTGGTCGTCGATTTCCTGGGGCGAGCGGGCCGTGTTCTGGGCGCGGTGCAACACGTCGGCGGCGCGGCGGGCCTCGTCGTGGTCGCCCAACTCACCCAACAGCCGCAGCAAGCTCCCGGCCACGCCTAGCCGCCACAGCTCGAAGCAATACGGCTGCTCGCGCGCGGCCGCCTGCTCGAAAGCGGCGTGCGCGCCGAGTGTGGTGGGCGTGAGGTAGCGGTCCGCGTCAGTGGAAAAAGCGAGGTGGAGCAGGGTTTGGTAGAGGTCAGGCATTATTGTAAGCAAGGAGTTTTAGTCTGTCATTGCGAGCATGTTGCGCATCAAGCAAGGATGAAGCAATCGCACCTGTTCTGCCCGTTGTTCAACTCGTCGCGCGGCTCGCCTAACGTGGCAGAACAGGTGCGATTGCTTCGTCCTTGCTTGATGCGCAACATGCTCGCAATGACGGATAAAAACACGTGCCTCGCAATTCTCATCCAAACACCTGCCACACGAAGAGCGAGGCCGCGTACGCCAGCCCGGTCATGTACACTAGTTGGGCCAGCGGCCAGCGCCAGCTTTTGGTCTCGCGGTACGTGACGGCGAGCGTACTCATGCACTGCATGGCGAAGACGTAGAAGACGAGCAGTGACATGGCCCGCACGGGCGTGAAAAACGGGCGGCCGGCCAGGTCTTTTTCGCCGGCCAGTTTTTGCTGCACGGTGCCCAGGTCGGCATCCTGGCCTACGCTGTATATGGTGCTCATCGTGCCGACAAACACCTCGCGGGCGGCGAAAGAAGTCAGCAGCGAGATGCCAATTTTCCAGTCGAAGCCCAGAGGGCGGATGGCCGGCTCCAGCAAATGACCGAACGAGCCGGCGTAGGACGTTTCGAGGCGGGCGGCGGCCACGGCGCGCTCCGTGTCGGGGCCAGATGGGCGAGCAGCAGGAGTAGCAGCGGCGGCCTGCCGCACCTGGGCTTCGGCCTGGGCCTGCCGGTCGCCGGGGCCGTAGCTGGCCAGCACCCAGAGCAGCACCGAGATGGCGACGATGACCTTGCCAGCTTGCAGCACAAACGCCCGGACCTTTTCGATAATCGTCAGCCCCACGTTTTTCCAGCGCGGCCAGCGGTACACGGGAAATTCCATGATGAAGTAGCTGCGCTCGCGGGCCTTGAGCACGGTTTTCAGCAGCAGCGCCGAGAGCAGGGCCGACGTCAGGCCCATCAAATACAAGCCCAGCAGCACCAGCCCGCGCAGGTTGAAAATACCGCCCCACGTCTGGTTGGGCACGACCAGCGCCACGAGCACCGTGTAAACCGGGATGCGCGCCGAGCACGACATGAGCGGCGTGACGAAAATGGTCAGCATCCGGTCCTTCCAGCTCTCGATGGTGCGCGCGCCCATAATGGCCGGCACGGCGCAGGCCAGCCCGGAAATCAGCGGTACGACGCTCTTGCCGCTTAGCCCAAACGGCCGCATAAGCTTGTCCATCAAGAACGTAACCCGCGCCATGTAGCCAGTTTCTTCCAGCACGGCCAGAAAAGCAAATAGCAAGGCGATTTGCGGGATGAATATCAACACCCCACCCAGCCCGGCCAGCACCCCCTCGGTGAGCAGCCGTACCAGCGGCCCGTGCGCGTGGGCCTGAATAAAGGCGCTCAGGGCGGCGATGCCCGCGTCGATGGCATCCATCGGGTACTTGGCCAGGCTGAAAATCGCCTCGAACAGCCCGAACAGCACGCCCAAAAAAATCAGGTAGCCGAACACGCGGTGAGTCAGCACCTTATCGATGCGGTTCGAGGCCGGCTCGCGGCGCTCGGTGCGCGTCACCGTCACGGCTTCGAGCAGCAGCTCGTTGATGTGGCCGTAGCGCGATACCGTTTCGCGGGCCTGCTCGGCCGTGGAGTCGAATTTATATTTCGCCGTCAGCTCGGCCAGGTACGCCCGGTCGTCGTTGCTCAAAAAGCCCAGCGCCCGGTACTGGTGGGCGTAGTGCAGAGCCAGGTAGTCGTTGTGTAGGTTGAAATAATACCGAATCTGGCGCACGAGCGGCAGCAATTCCTCAGTTGGCTCCCAGAAGCGGACGGCGGGCGGGGCGGCGAGCTGCTCGGCCATGACGATGCGCAGCGCGGCCACGCCCACGCCTTTGCGCGCGTTCATCGGCACGACGGGCACGCCCAGCTCGCGCTCCAGCACGGGCACGTCGAGCGAGATGCCGCGCTCGGCGGCTACGTCAGTCATGTTCAGGGCCAGGATGGCGGGCAGGTCCAGGTCGGCGAGCTGCGAAAACAGCAGCAGGCTGCGCCGCAGGTTGCTGGCATCGACCGTCACGACCACGAAATCGGGGTAGTCGGGCGAGGCCGGGTTGTAGAGCATGTCGGCGATGACGCGCTCGTCGAGGCTTTTCGGGTAGAGCGAGTACGTGCCGGGCAAATCGATTATCTCGGCCCGCCGCGCGCCGCCGAGCTGGGCCACGCCAGCTTTGCGGTCCACCGTAACACCCGGAAAGTTGCCGACTTTCTGATTCAGACCCGTGAGCTGATTGAAAAGCGAGGTCTTGCCCGAGTTCGGGTTGCCGATGAGGGCGAGCCGAGGCAGGCGCGGCGTAATCGGCGCGGCCGAGTTGGCCGAAGCAGCCGGCACCGGCGGCGCGGGCCGCTGACGGGTGAAAGCTGCCGGCATCGGATTAATTTTCGGTTAGTCTTTAAGCTGAATCGTACGGGCTTCGCTCACCCGTAACGACAGCGTATAGTCCTCGTCGCCAAGCGTGAGCATGAGCGGGTCGCCGAGTGGGGCGCGGCCCACGAGTCGTACCTTCGTGCCGGGAATGCAGCCCATTTCCAACAGCTTAAGTGCCATCTCAGGGTCTTTCAGGCAACATACGGTGGCCGTTTCGCCGGGGCGCAGGTCGTTGGCCGTGCGACGGTCGGCCAGGGGTGGCACGGTAATGGAGCGGGAGAAAAAAGCCACGGCAAACGAGGAAAGGCAGAGTTATTTAGATTCGATTTAAACAAAGGTACACCGTTTTAGTTGCCGCGCTCAACCCGTTTACGAACGACTTCACCGCCAAAAGCAACAATATTGCCCCCTATCGCATATTTTTGCATTACTTACGTCCCCCTATTCCCAGTAATGGTAAAACGCCTACTATCTTTTGCACTATTGGCGGCAGCGCCCCTGTTGGCGGCCCACGCGCAGAGCTCCTCACCGAGCGGAGCCCTGCTCGCCGGCCGCATCGTGGACAAAACTACCAAGGAGCCGCTGCCCTTCACGTCGCTCAGCCTAAAAAGCGAGCAGACCGGCGCCCTCTCCAACGAGCAGGGCGTGTTTCAGCTGCCGGGGCCGGTCAAAAACGAAATCGACTCGCTCATCGTCATGGCGCTGGGCTACGAGCATTTGGCCATTGCCGTGCGCCGGGGCCAGGCCATGCCCAATATGGAGCTGAGCGTGGCCCGCCGCGCCGTCGCGCTGAAAGACGTGTACGTGAAGGGCGGCAAGATTAAGAACCTGGGCCTCGGGGCCACCTCGCGGCGCCCCGGCGAGGGCCTGCTGCAAGGGCAGCCGGGCAGTCAGTGCGCTTTTTTCGTGAAGAACGAAAAAAATAAGCGCCTCGGCAACATTCGCTCGGTCGCGTTCTACATCGGTGAGAACGGCTTTCCGCGCGAGCCCTTCCGGGTGCGCCTCTACAAGGCCGACGGCAACTACAACGCCCCGAGCACCGACATCCTCACCGAAAACGTGGTAGTGTCGGCGCCGCAGGGCGGGCAGTGGTACACGATAGACCTGACGCCCTACAACGTGGTGGCCCCCGAAGAGGGCTTCTTCGTGGCCATGGAGTGGATTGTGACCGGCGATAAGTTTTTCAACACCAACTTTATGGACGAGAGCTACACGCCTTACGGCCAGATTATGCGCCCCACGTTCGAGTTCAAGGAAAGCCGCACCTGGAACTATACCATCGGCCGGGGCTGGACGTTGCTTACGATGAGCAACGGGGAAGGGCAGCACTACAACGCCATGATTAGGGCGGAGGTAGACATGATTAAGTAGGCTCCGCCGTATCGGCCTTGTTTACTTTAGCTGCTACTTCAGCTGCCTGGCGGCTGGTTTTATCTAGTTATTTGTAAGACGATATCCTAGCTTTGTGGAGCTGCCGCCCGGTAGCTCCACCGTATTTTTGTTCATCCATCCCGCCCGCCCCACTTCTTTCTTTCCAGTGTCTGGTATGCTAAAGCGCCTACTTTTTCTTCTCTTTGTCGGGGCCTTGCTGCCCGCCCGCAGCTGGGCGCAGGAGGGCCGCATTACGGGCCGGGTGGTGGACGATAAGTCGCAGGACCCCATTCCGTTCGCTTCCATCAACCTGCGTGAAGAACAAACCGGGGCGCTCACCAACGAGTATGGCTACTTTCAGCTGGCCATGCCCACCAAAGTAACCGCAGACTCCATCATCGTGCTCTCGCTGGGCTACAAGCGCAAGGCGTTGTTCGTGCGGCGCGGCACCAACATGGAAGAGGTCATCATTCAGTTGGAGCGCCAGCCCGTTGCCCTGGCCGATGTCAACATCGCGGGCACCAAAATCAAGCCGCTACTGCTGGGCGCGCGCGCCAGCTCGCCCGGTGCCGGTATGATTCAGGGGATGCCGGGCAGCCAGTACGCGTTTTTGTGTAAAAACGACAAGGGCAAAAAAATAGGGGCCATCCGCTCAGTGTCGTTCTACATCGGCGAGAATGGCTTCCCGCGTGAGCCGTTCCGGGTGCGCCTGTACAAGGCCGACGGTAACTACAACGCTCCCAACACCGACATGCTCACCGAAAGCGTGGTGGTATCGGCAGCGCGCGGCGGCGAGTGGTTTACGGTGGACCTGTCGCCCTATAACCTCGTGGCGCCCGAAGAAGGATTTTACGTGGCCATGGAGTGGATTGTGAGCGGCGACAAGTTCTACACCACCAACTTCATGGACAACTACACGCCCTACGGCCAGATTTTGCGCCCTACGTTCGAGTTCAAAGACAGCCGCACCTGGAGCTACGCCATCGGCCGCGGCTGGAACCTGGTCACGCTCGCCAACAACGGCTCGCGCTTCAACGCCATGATGCGGGCAGAAGTAGACGCGTATAAATAAATCGCAGATTTTGCGGAAGGCTCGTCGTGCGCTGGATTCCTCGCCGGACGTTGGATTCAGACGTCTTCAGACGCTCCGCTCCTATTAAACAGTCCTTTAAACGATAAAAGGCTGGCTCCCAGATGGGAGCCAGCCTTTCTATTTTATTCAGGAAAAGCAGGTGCTCTGACAAATACTCTGATGAGGCTAATCAGCTTGCGTCTGAATCCAACATCCGGCGAGGAATCCAGCGCCCGACGAGCCTTCCGCAAAATCTGCGATTCTAGTGGATGCGGACGGCGATTTCGACGCGGCGGTTCTGCTGGCGGCCTTCGGCCGTGGCGTTGCTGGCTACGGGGGCGGCTTCGCCAAACGACTCGGTGCTGACCTTATCGGCCGCCAGCTTACCGGTGCTCACCAGATAGGCTTTCACGGCCTCGGCGCGCTGTTGCGCCAGCTTACGGTTGTAGGCTTTGTCACCGCGCGAGTCGGCGAAGCCCAGCACCCGCACGTCTTTGCCGGCGTAGCGCTGGGTGATGGAGCCGGTAATCTGCTGGATGGCGGCGGCAGCATCGGCCTTGACGGCAGCCTTGTTGGTGTCGAAGAGAATAGCCTCATCGAGCGAATAAACCTGGTAGTCGGCATCGCCGCGCACGGTCAGGCCGGGCAGGTTCACTTCGGGCAGCTTCACGTCGGCGAGCTTGGCCTTGGTCAGGTCGAAGGCGTTCGAGATGGCCGCGCCGGTGGCAGCGGCCGCATCGCCGACTTTGTCCACGGCGGTAGTGGCGGCGTCGCCGGCCGTCGAGCCGGTGCGGGCTACTACGGCTGTGTCGCGGGTGGCATCGCCGAGCGATGCTTTATCATCCGACTTCTTCATTTCGCTGCAACTGGCGGCTGTGAAAGCCAGCAGCGCGGCCGCGAGCAGGGTAGTGGTGGGCTTGGTCATAGGGTGGAAAAGTAACGACACACGGCATCCGGAAAAAGGACAACGCACGGTGTCGAGGTTAGTGATGGGGGGCCATACGGCGGCCTGCCACGCCGGGTTAGCCCAGGCGCGGGTTTATCGGGGCGGAGCCCGTCGGCGCGGGGGCGCTACTTGACGGCTTGCGTAGCAATCCAGGTGCGGATAGTGCCCGCCGCCGCGGGCGAGAAGATTGGGCGGGGCGTCCCATTCAGAAGCGGCCACTGCATGGGGTCGGCTTCGAAGAAATGATTGACCCCGGCAAAGCGCTTCACCAGCACGCTGCGGTTGGCGCGCAGGCCCCGGCCGAGGGCTTCGAGGTTGGCTTCGGGGTTGAGGGCGGCATCGGCCGAGCCGAAAAGCAGCAGCACCGGGCAATTCACCTTGACCAGCGGCTGGATGGGGTCGTAGGCCAGGAAAAACCGGTAGCGGGCCGATACCAGCTCGGCCGCGTTCACCTGCACGGTTGCCTCGGGCAGCGTCGGGTTTTGCTGGCGCAGCATATTGGCCACGATGGCCTGGGCCTGGACGTTATCGGTGGTGTTGCGGATAATGTCGAACATGGCCTGCTGGCGCCTGACGGCCGCGTTCACGTCGGGCGCGGGCAGCTGTTGCGCCCGCAGCAGGGTCTGCTGCTGGTTGATTACCAGCGCCGAACCGGGCAGGCCCGGTGGGGCCAGGCCCACCACGAAAGCGGGCGGCAGCGGCTGCGTAGCCGTAAGCAGAGCCACCGTACCGCCTTCGCCGTGGCCTATCAGCCCGAGGTGGGCCAGGTCGATTTCGGGGCGCGCGCGCAGGTAGCTCAGCGCCGCTTGGGCGTCGGTGGCCCGGTCGGTGGGCGTAGCCAGGGCCGAGCCGCCCGAGCGGCCCTCACCCCGGCTGTCGAGCACGAGCGCGCCCACCCCGTGACGGGCCAGGTAATCGGCCAGCTGGTGCAGCGGCCGGAAGCCCCCCGTCCCCTCATTGCGGACTTCGCCGAAGCGCGGGCTCGTATCGGCGAGCAGCACCACAGCCGCGAACGGCCCCGTGCCGGTGGGCAGCAGCAGCGTACCGCCCAGGCGCAGGTCGGCCAGCGCATTGGGGAAAGTTACGGTTTCCTCGCGGTAAGGGGCCACCGAGCGGGGTGGGGGCAGGGCCGGCGCGGCGCTCCGCGTCAGGGCGAGGGCCGTTTGCAAGCCGGGCTGGCGCCAGGTGCCGCGCAGCTCGTTGCCGCCGGGCTGCAGCTGACCCACGAAGCGGCTGTTGGCTTCCTCGCACACCAGCACCACCGAGTCGGCGCGCACGGTGGCTTCCACGGTCAGGTGGCTGGCTTTCTGCTGCGGCACGTCGAGCGTGGCGTAGTATTCGCCGTTGGTCAGGGCTACCAACCGGTAAATCACTTCCAGCTCGCCGCCGGGTACTTTCAACGGTCCTTTCCAAAAGCCGTCGAGGGCGGGGGCCGGAGCCCCGGGCGGCTTGAACTGCTTGACTGGCTCAGATGGCTGCAGCGCAGCGGCGGTGCCTGACCAGGTTACTAGCAAAAAAAAGAACAGGAGCAGGCAGGAATAATCCAGCGCTGACTTTCGGGCAATGGTCATTAGTGGTAAAAGCGATGAGCCCCCGTCGCGCGCGGGTCACCCAGGCTGTCAACGCCGCCGGCTACCCACCCCCAACGGATGATTTGGGGGCTAAGGTACCAGCCAATCCCCGAATTCGGCTATTATTGCCAGCACGTGCGCCCGTTCTAAGCTTGGTGGCGCACCCGAAGCGCATCCAAAGCGCACCGGAAGCAGCTGCCGACAGCCGACCGATGAGCGCGGCCCTATTCAGCCGACACGTCGGCTAGTCAGCGCGCTACCCTGCTTCGCTCACGAACACGCGCTTGACACGCTCGCTCACGTTGGTGAGCAGCTCATAGGCGATAGTGCCGATGCGTTGGGCCAACTGAGCCGGCGGCAGGTCAGGACCAAAAACCACGGCCACGTCGCCCGCCCGGGCCTGCGCGATAGCTGTCACGTCCACCATCACCATGTCCATGCACACCGAGCCGACGACCGGCGCGGGTTGCCCGTGCAGCAGCACATAGCCCGCGCCGTTGCCGAAGCGGCGGTCGTAGCCGTCGGCGTAGCCAATGGCCAGCGTGGCGATGCGGCGCTCGCCAGTGGTGGCCGGGCCGCGGCGGCCGTAGCCCACGGTGGCCCCGGCGGGCAGGGTTTTGATTTGAGAGATGGTGGTGCGCAGCTGGCTCACGGGGCGCAGAGCGGCGGGGTCGGCCGTGTGGCTGGCATCCACGCCGTAGAGGCCGATGCCGAGGCGCACCATGTCGAGATGCGCCTCCGGGAAACGCAGAATGCCCGCTGAGTTGAGGGCGTGCTTGAGCACGGCGTGGCCCAGAGCGGCCTCCAGGGTGGCGGCCATGCGGGCAAAAGCGGCCAGCTGGGCGCGGGTAAACTCGTCGTGGGCGGGGTCGTCGGCGGCGGCCAGGTGCGTCATGATGCTGGCCACGCGCAGGTGGGCGGCGTGCTCGCGCAGCAGGGCCACCAGCGCGGGCAGGTCGGCTTCGTCGAAGCCGAGGCGACGCATGCCCGTGTCGAGCTTAAGGTGAATGGGCGGCGGCGTGAATGAGTAGATGGGTGAGTGAGTGAATGGCTCCGACGGCACGAGCCGGGCAGCGGCCAGGTAGTCGGCTAGCAGCTCGAAGGAGTAGATTTCGGGTTCGAGGCGGTAGCGGCGCAGGGTATCGAACGAATCGGGGGCCGGGTTCATCACCATAATGGGCAGGCTGATGCCGGCTTCGCGCAGGGCCACGCCCTCGTCGGCGTAGGCCACGGCGAGGTAGTCGGCGCGCTGAAATTCGAGCAGGCTGGCCACTTCGTACGAGCCCGCGCCGTAGGCAAAGGCCTTCACCATCACCATGAGCCGGGTGGCGGGGCGCAGCTGGCGGCGGTAGTACTGCAGGTTGTGGGCCAGCGCGTCGAGGTTGACTTCGAGCACCGTGCCGTGCTGCTGGGCCTGAAGCGCGGCCACGATGCGCTCGAACCCGAAGCGCCGGGCACCCTTTATCAGGATGGTTTCGCGGGCGAAGTCCAGCGGGTCGAGGGCGGCCAGGAAGGCTTCGGTGCTGGGGTAGGTATCGACCCGTACGGGCGGCTTGGGCGGGGCGCAGTCGGCGAGTATGTCTTCGGCGCTGGGGTATTCTTCGCCAAACTCAGCATTCCACTCGGCCATCTCCGCCTCGGTGGTCATGGCTTCAACAGGCTGTTGCCGAACCACCTCGGCGGGCAGGCGGGCCGCGCTGTCGGCCCCAATGGCCACGACGCGCCCAATATCGCAGAAACGCCTCACGAGCAGTTCCGCGACCTGGGCATAGAGCACCTCGGGCGGCAGGCCCGACTCGAGCACGTCGCTCAGGATAACGGTGCGGCCGCCGGGGCGGCGCTGGCGGCCCAGGGCATCGAGGGCCAGGGTCAGGCCGGCGAGGTCGTTGTTGTAGGTATCGTCGAGCAGGTAGGAGTCGTGGCGGCCGAGCTTCGTTTCCAGGCGCATCGTCACGGGGTGCAGCCGGTCGAGCCGGGCCTGGATTTCGTCGGTCGGCGTGGCCCGCCACAGCAGCACGGCCAGGCAGTGCAGGGCGTTTTCGACCGATGGCTCGTCGGTGAACGGCAGCGAAAAAGATTGGACGGTCGGCTTGCCCCGCGGCGAGGAATATGTGATGAAGGTCCGGCTGCCAAAGTAGTGCTCTAATTGAAAACGCAGGTCCGCGTCCTGAAAATTATCGGGCCGGCGCGTCCAGGAAAAGCGCTTTTCCGGGGGCAGGTGCCGTTCGGCGGCGGCGCGCACCGGCTCGTGGTCGAGGCAGTAGAAGAGCGTATCGACCCCCCGAAAAAGCTGCATTTTTTCGTCCGCTTTCTCGGCGGCGCTCGCGAAGCCAGCATCGTGGGCCGTGCCCAGCATGGTGAAAATGCCCAGCGTGGGCTGAATGACGGTCGCCAGCCGGGCCATCTCCCCCACTTCCGAAATGCCGGCCTCGAAGATGCCCAGCGTGTGGCGCGCGGGGTTCAATTCCCACACGCTGAGCGGCACACCCACCTGCGAGTTGTAGGAGCGCGGCGAGCGGCAAATAACCTCATCGGGACTCAGCAGCTGGGCCAGCCACTCCTTCACGATGGTTTTGCCGTTGGAGCCAGTGATGCCGATAACCGGACCCGCGAACGCGGCCCGGTGCGCGGCGGCCAGGGTTTGCAGGGCCGCCAGTGGGCTGGCCACGGCCACGATGCCGGCCGCCGGATACGCACCCAGTCCGCCGGGCAGCGGCGTGTTTTCTTCGATAACAAACAGCCGCACGCCCTGCGCGTAGAGGTCGGGCAGGTAGCGATGGCCGTCGTGGCTGGGGCCGCGCAACGCGAAAAACACCGCGCCCGCCGTCAGCCCCACCCGGCGCGAGTCGAGCAGCAGCGCCTCGACGGCGGCGGCTGGGTCGGCGGGGGCTTGCAGCAGTTGGCCGTGGAGAAGGGCGGGCAGGTCAGAGAAAAGCATAACGTAACGCCAACCGAAGGACAGCGAAGCTAAGCCCCAACTTGGTGCGCCGTTGGGCACGAAACCAGCGAGGCCGATGGAGCCGTAAAGGTCGGGGCCGGCGGCAACCGGGCGCTGCCACCCCAAAACCAAACGCGCCCGCCCCCGGCGAGCGGGAAAGGGCACGAACGAAGCGGGCGGGCGGCTTTTCGCCGCCCGCCCGCTTGGCGTTGTTCAGCGCGAATGCACAGCAGCCAGCAATAACGCCCCCCAGCAACGCCAAGCGGGCGGGCGGCGAAAAGCCGCCCGCCCGCGCTGAATCAGCGGCCGAAGCCTCTACTGCACCACCGTATTCAGCAGCGGCGAGTTGCCGTTAGTGATGATGGTTTTTGAGTTTTGCGACTTCGACAGCTCCCGGAACGCCTCGATGGATTTGTAGCGGAGCACGGCGGGCGTGAGGTCGCGGTTGATGAGCTGGTTGGTGAGGCGCACCGCATCGGCCTCGATGGGCATGGCCTCGGCCTTGCCTTTGGCCTGGATGACGTTGGCTTCCTGCTCGCCGGTGGCCCGCACCACGGCGATGCGCTTCTGGCCCTCGGCCTCAATGACGCGGCGCTCGGCATCGCGGGTTTCGCGCAGCTTCTGAAACTCCATGCGCTGGGCGTCCTGCTCGGCTTCGAGCTTGTCTTCGATGGATTTGGCCAGCCCGCCGGGCAGGGTGATGTTTTTCATGAGCACGTTCTCGATGTCGAAGCCTCGGCCGGTGAGTACCTCGTTCATGCGCTCCTGAATGGCTTTCTCAATCACCGAGCGCTCGGCGCTGTGCATATCCTTGGCCAGGTAGCGGGCGCAGACATCGGCCGCCGCCGAGCGAAACACGGGCAGAATCAGCACGTTCTCGTACTCCAGCCCGGTCGTTTGCAGAATATTAGGCACCTGGTTGCCCTTGACACGGTACAGAATCGAGATGTCGGACCCGATGCTCAAGCCTTCCTTCGAGGGCAGGTTCGAGCGGATTTCCAGGTTCTGGGTCGTGACGGGCACCTTGATAATGGTCGTCGTAAAGAAGTTGTACCCCTTTGGCCCCGAGGCCAACACCGTCTGGTCGAGCCGGCCGAGCTTGCGCTTCACGCCGACCTCGCCCTGGCGCACCACGGTGCAACTGCTCAATATGCCCGCGCCCAACAGCAATATTCCCAGCACCGGGCGCAACAACAGCCCGCCCGGCCCCGCCATTTGGCGGCTCGGCGCACCCCGACGAGCGGCACGCATCCAACGAACAATCGGCCGCGCCCACGCGAAGCGCACCCGTATCCAAGCGAGCAGAAAAGCAAGCGAGTTCATAACAATCGGGCGAAAATAGATAAGCTACCGGAGTTGATAGTCTTACTATTTTTCATGAAATTTTCATGACAAAAGCTGTGCCAGTCCAGGTTGTTGGTTGCTGGTTTTTGGTTGCTGGTTGTTGGCCGGTCAATGCGAGCATGTTGCGCATCAGGCAAGGGGCGAAGCCATGATACCTGTTGAGCCACGTTCGATGAGCCAAGCGACGAGCTGAACGGGTGCGATTGCTTCGCTGCGCTCGCAATGACCGGCTAGCAGCCAAAAACCAGCAACCAAAAACCAGAAACTACCTTCGCGCCCACTTTTGCTCGTTTGCTAAACCCTTCGCTGATGGCCGTTTTCGTTGCTCCCACCGTTTCATCCGCACCTCAACCAATGCCCCCACTTTGGCAGCGCGCCTGGCCCCACGCGCTGGCGGTGCTGTTTTTCGTGCTGCTGGCCGTTACGTACTTCTCCCCCATCGTCTTCGACCACCAGACGCTGGCCCAGCACGACATCACCCAGTTTCAGGGCGGCGCGCGCGAAACGCAAGCCTGGGCCGCCGAGCATGGCCACGAGCCGCTCTGGACGAACTCCATGTTCTCGGGGATGCCAACCTACCTGATTTCGGTGCATTTTCCGGGCGACTTGTTCGTGTTCGCGCAGCGGTTTGTGGCGCTGGGCCTGCCGGGCGTGGTGAGCAACCTGTTCGTGGCGCTGCTCTGTGGCTACGTGCTGCTGGTGGCGCTGGGCTGCCGGCCGCTGGTAGCCGTGGCGGGGGCCGTCGCGCTGGGCTTTTCGAGCTACAACCTCGCCATCCTGGCCGCCGGCCACAACACCAAGTCGTGGGCCTTGGCCTACGCGCCGCTCGTGCTGGGCGGGCTGCTGCTCACGTTTCGGGGGAACCGCTGGCTCGGGGCGGCGCTCTTCACGCTGGGCCTCACGCTGAACGTGCGCGTCAACCATCCGCAGATAACCTACTACCTGGGTTTGCTGGTAGTGATTTACGGGATAATCGAGCTGATTTCGGCCATCCGCGCCGGGCGGCTGGGCGCGTTCGCGGGACGGGTGGCGCTGCTGGGCGTGGGCGCGGCGCTGGCCGTGGGCGTGAGCTTCGGCCGGCTCTACACCACCTACGAATACAGCAAATTCAGCAACCGCGCGCCCTCCGAGCTGAGCGCCGCGCCGCAAGCGCCCGGTACGCCGCCTGCGCCCAGCGCCCGCCAGCAGGACCGCGACTACGCCTTCGCCTACTCCTACGGCGTGGCCGAGAGCATGACCCTGCTGGTGCCCAATTTCTTCGGTGGCTCCAGCGCCATGCCGCTCGGCGCCGGCTCGAACGTGGCCCGCGAGCTGAACACGATGGGCGCCGGCCCCGACGCGCTGGCCGCGCTGCCTACCTATTGGGGCGACCAGGCGTACGTGGCCGGGCCGGTTTACGTGGGCGTGGTGGTCGTGTTTTTGTTCGTGCTGGGCTTGTTCGTGGTCGATAAGCGCACCCGCTACTGGCTGCTGGCCGGCACGGTGCTGAGTTTGATGCTGGCCTGGGGCAAGAATTTCGAGCTGCTCAACAACCTGATTTTCGACTACCTGCCCGGCTACCGCTCGTTCCGGGCCGTGAGCATGGGCCTCGTCATGGCCCAGCTTGCCATGCCGCTGCTCGGGGCGCTCGCGCTGGCGCGGATATTTGAGTTAAGAGTTAAGAGTGATGAGTTAAGAATTGAAACGGGGGTTTCGACTGATGTCGAAAAACAACTCTTAACTCTTAACTCTCAACTCTTAACCAAAAACCTGCTCTTCGCCGGGGCCATCGTATCGGGTATTCTCGTGCTGAGCTGGCTGTTGAGCTTCACCTTCGACTTCGCCTCGCCCCAGGATGCGGCCCTGACCCAGCAGGGCTTCACGCCGCAGCTGCTGAGCGCTTTGCGCGCCGACCGGGCCGATTTGCTGCGCGCCGACGTGTGGCGCGGGCTGCTGCTGGTGGGCCTCGCGCTGGGGGCGCTGTATTTTTATTTGAAAGGAAAAATCCAGGCCGGGCCGGCAGCGGCGGTCGTGGCCGCGCTCGTGCTGCTCGACCTCTGGACGGTGGACAAGCGGTATCTGGGGGAGAAGAATTTTCAGCCCGCCACCATCGCCGAGAGCTTCCAGCCCACGGCCGCCGACCAGCAAATTTTGCAAGACAAAGACCTGAGCTTTCGGGTACTGAACCTGCAAAACCCCTTCAACGAAGCCCAGACCTCGTTTTTTCACCACAGCATCGGCGGCTACCACGGGGCCAAGCTGCGCCGCTACCAGGATTTGATTGAGCGCGAAATCTCGCCTGAGATGCAGGCCCTGTTTGGGGGCGGGCCGGGCGGCGGCGACTTTGGCCGCACCCCGGCCCTGAACATGCTCAACACCCGCTACTACCTCACGGGTGATGCCAAGCAGCCGCTCATTCGCAACCCGCGGGCGCTGGGCAACGCCTGGTTCGTGCGCGAGCTGCGCGCCGTGGCCTCGCCCGATGCTGAAGTGGCTGCCCTGCAAGCGCTTGGCCTCGACCCGCGCCGGGTGGCCGTCGTCGATGCCCAAAAATTCCCGCAAGTCAAGCCGGGGCTTTATCCCGACTCGTCGGCTACCATCGCCCTGACCAGCTACGCGCCCGACGCGCTCACCTACCGCTACCAGGCCGCCCAGCCGGCTACGGCCGTGTTCTCGGAGGTGTATTACGCCGCCGGCTGGCAGGCTTTCCTCGACGGCCAGCCGGTGCCGCACTTCCGGGTCAATTTCGTGCTGCGGGCCATGCAGGTGCCCGCCGGCGCGCACGAGGTGAAGTTTGTGTTCGAGCCGAAATCCTACGCGCTGGGCAACACCGTGTCGTTGGTGTGCAGCATCGGGGTGCTGTTAGCGTTGGCGGGCGCGGGTTACAAGTTAAGAGTTAAGAGTTAAGAGTTAAGAGTTAAGAGTTAAGAGTTAAGGGTTAAGAGTTAAGAGTTAAGGGTTATTAGGTCATGCTGAGCGCAGCGAAGCATCTCGCTTGTATCGTTCAGGCAAGCCGCTCAACGGAGCGAGCAAGATGCTTCGCTGCGCTCAGCATGACCTAATAACCCTTAACTCTTAACTCTTAACTCTTAACTCTTAACTTGCTAACGTCCCTCCCCCATCCCGCCGCCGCGCGCCAAAACGTCCGCCTGTTGCTCTGGCGCGACGACCTGCTGCACCCGCCGCCGCTGCCCGGCAACAAAGCCCGTAAGCTCAAATACAACCTGTTGCAAGCGAAAGCCGAGGGCCAGAACCGGCTGCTCACGTTTGGCGGGGCTTACTCGAATCACCTGGCGGCCGTCGCTGCCGCCGGCTGCCTCTACGGCTTCGAGACGGTGGGCCTGGTGCGGGGCGACGAGCTGGCCACCGCCCCGCGTAACCCCGTGCTGGCCCGTTGCGAAGCCGGTGGCATGCGCCTGCATTTTCTGAGCCGCGCCGACTACCGCCGCCGAGCCGAGCCGGCTTTTCTGGCTGATTTACTGCGCCAACACGGCCCCGCGTATGCGCTGCCCGAAGGCGGCACCAACGCGCTGGCCCTGCGCGGCGTGGCCGAACTGGTGAGCGAAGTGCGGCAGCACACCGATTTCACGCACCTGGCCGTAGCCGCCGGCACCGGCGGCACACTGGCCGGCCTGGTCCTGGGCTTGGCCGAAGCCGACTACCCGGCCCACGCCCTGGGCGTGGCCGCGCTCAAGGGCGGTGGGTTTCTGCGCGACGACATTGCCGCGCTGCTGGCTGAAGCTACTCCCGCCGCCACGGCGCAAAAAACGGCGACAATAGTCCGCGCCTGGCCCGCCTACGAGCTGCACCTAAATTACCACTTCGGCGGCTACGCCCAGCGCCCGCCGGAGCTGCTAGACTTTATGGCGGATTTTGCGACGACTTACGGCGCGCGCCTCGACCCGATTTACACGAGTAAGCTCCTCTTCGGGGTGTTTGATTTGTTGGAGAAAGGCCATTTCGCGCCCGGCAGCACCGTGGTGGCCGTGCATACGGGCGGGATTTTTTCAATGAACAATGAGCAATGAGCAATGAACAATGAGCAATGAGCAATTCAGAACAGACCTCAAGCAGTCGAAGCTGAATTGCTCATTGCTCATTGCTCATTGTTCATTGCTTATTGACAGCGAAGCGAGCGCAAACACGAAGGGCAGCACCGGGGCCAGGAAACGCACGTCCCAGTCATCGACGGTGAGCATGACGACGGCGGCTTGCAGCAGCGGCACGGCCAGCAGCAACACCCGCGCCGGCAGCCACACGGCCTGGCGGCGGAAAGCGGCGCGCACGGCCAGCCCGTAGAGCGGCCAGAGCACGAGCACGCTCAGCAGCCGGTGCGAGAGGGAATAATACGGCTTGACGCTGCCGAAAAATACGAGCAGCTTACCCAGCATCAGCCGCAGCAGAAACCCGGGGTTGTGGGCGGCGAACCAGGCCACGCGGCCCACCTGGCCCATACCCGCCGGCGGCAAAGCCAGCGGGCTGGTCGGGTGCACGGCCCACACCTGGGTGCCGAACATCAGCTCGCCGCGGGCGTAGGTTTCGACGAGGAAGAACGACTGGAGCTGGTGGTTGAGCGCCCAGAGCAGCAGCGGCAAGGCCAGCACGGCCGCGCCGGCCGCGCCCCAGGCCAGGTGCCGCGCCCGACCGCCGCGCTGCCAGAGCGCCGCCCAGCCCGCCAGCGCCGCTGCCGCCGGCAGCACGAACCCGTTGGGCCGGGCCAGGGTGGTGAGCCCCAACAGCCCCAGTAGCAGCAGCATCGCCGGCCAACCGCCGGTGCGCGCACGCACGAACGCCCAGCAGCAGAGCACCGAGAGGCTGATAAAAAGCGACTCGGTGAGCAGGTAGGTGTTAAAATGCTGCACGTCGGGCCAGAGCACGAACAGGGCCGCCGCGAGCGCGGGCGCGACGGCATTTGCGCCAAGCGCGCCGCCCGCCAGTCGCCGCACGGCGTCGTAGAGGGCCGTCGCTGCCAGGCCCGACACCGCGATTTGCCCCAGCGCGATGCCCCACCAACCGGTGCCGAGCCACAGCCAAAAAGCCTGAAACCAGATGTACGTCAGGTAGCGCTGCCCGTGCTCATACACAAACGTGTCGGTGGGGTCGGCGGGGAAGCGGTAGTGGCCGTAGCGGGCCAGCATGTCGGCGTATTCGAGGTAGCGGTCGCTGTCGTTGGCAAAGTGCGGGCCGTGGGTTTTGAGCAGGCACGCGGCCTGCACCAGCAGCCACAGGCCCAGCAGCAGCCAGCGGTGATGGGGCATCAGCCGCTGCCCCAGCGGCCGCACGAAATCAGGTAGTCGCATGGGCGGCAAAGGTCGGGTTGGTTGTTGTTTGTTGTTTGTTGTTTGTTGTTTGTTGTTTGTTGTTTGTTGTTTTCAAGACGTAGGTTCTCACAGAGTTCCGCAGAGGGAGCCAAGTTTCGCAGAGTCAATGTGGCACTACCTTGCTAGCTCAAGTTTGAAACAAGCAACAAGCAACAAGCAACAAGCAACCCCGATGCCTCTCCCCCGTTTCCTGCGCCGCTTGCTGCCACTACTGTTTCTGGCCGCGCTGGGCTGGTTTTTGTGGCGCAAAGTCGCGCCCGCGCTGGCCACGCTCAACCCGCTGGCCGCTCAGGAGCAGCGCGTGACGGTGACCCACAACACGGTGCTCACCCAGGTGGAGGGCCTGGGCCGGCTAGAATTGGTGCGCTACCGCTTCCGCGACGTGGTGGAGTACCGACGCACGGCCAAGTACCCGTTTCTACCCGACGCGAAGGCCGTGCTCATCGTGGGCGGCGAGGCCGTGGGCTGCCTCGATTTGCGCAAGATTAAGCCCCAGGACGTAACCCTCGAAGGCGACTCGCTGGTGCGGGTGCTGCTGCCCGCCCCCGAGCTGGCCTCGTTTCAGATTGACCACAAGCAAAGCCGCGTGTTCAGCACCTCGAACGGGTTTTTCGACGACGCAAGCCTCGTAGACGATGCCTATCGCTACGCCGAAGCCGAGGTGCGCCGCGCCGCGCTGCAATCGGGTATTCTGCCCGAAACCCAGCGCCAGGCTCAGCAGATTTTAACGCCGCTGTTGCGTACGCTCACCGGGCGGCGGGTGGTGCTGGGGCAGCGCCTGACAGTGCCCGCGCCGGCACGCAAGCTCTAAAGCCAGCTTATTTACTGCGCTCCTTGCGGCCTCATTTTATCTGCTTGAAACATGGACCCTGCCCTGACCATCCGCGTGGCTACTGCCGACGACCTGCCCGTGCTGCGGCTATTTCAGCAAGCCATAGTGAGCGCCGAGCGGCCCTTCGACCCCACCCTGAAACCCGGCGAGCTGCACTACTACGACCTCGAAGCGCTGCTCATGGAGCCGCAAACCCGCTTGCTCGTCGCCACCGACGGAGCGCAAATAGTGGCCTCCAGCTACGCCCGCCTGCGGCCGGCTATGCCCTACCTGCGGCACCCGCGCTATGCTTACCTCGGTTTTATGTACGTCGAGCCAGCCTACCGGGGCCGGGGCATCAGCGGGCGGCTCATGGAGGCGCTACGGCAGTGGGCGCAAGCGCAGGGCGTGACCGAGCTGCGGCTGGAAGTGTACGCCGCCAACGAGCCGGCCCTGAAAGCGTATGAGAAGTTCGGTTTTCGGCCGCACATGCTCGAAATGCGCCTGGGGCCGGTGGGAAACTAGGTGGCCGCCCGACTTTCTGGGCGCTACTCGTCGTCCGCTTCCGGCTCCTTGCCCAACTCATCGAGTGCCATTTTTATCAGGTCCGACTCGTAGCCTTTGCCGGTTAGGAACTGCGCGATTTTCTGGCGACGAACGCGCGGGTTGCGCTCCTTTTCCTGGCGGTCTTTTTTCTCCATCACGTCCACCAGGTTTTGGTAGTACACGTCGCCGTCAATCTCCTTCAGGCCCGATTTGATGCAGTACTCGCTGATGCCCTTGTACTTGAGGTCCTGGATGATGCGGCGGCGGCCCCACTTTTTTTGATTGACGTGGCCGCGCACGAACGCCTGGGCGAAGCGCTCCTCGTCGAGCAATTTCTCGCGGCTCAGGCGGATAATGATTTCGCCGGCCTCGTCCTCGTCCAGGCCGTACGAGCGCAGCTTTTGCGCCACCTCTTTCTGGGTGCGCTCCTGGTAGGCGCAAAAGGCGGCGATTTTGACCAGTGCCTCGCCGGGCGTGTATTGCTTGGGGGTTTTGTCGGATTGGAACATTGCTGGGGAAGAGCGACCATGCAGTGGCTTTTGCTAATGAGCCGCAAAATAGCGGGCCAGGCCTTCGCGGTATATCGGGTTGGTCGGGTCGGACATATGGCAACCGGCTAGGACGAGCGCCAGTCCGCAGTAAAGCGGCAACAGGGAACAGCGCATAGTGGGCAAACCAACCATTACAGCGGCGGCTCTGCGATGCCCTCGCGCTCGCGCCAGGCTTCCATCTCGGCAAATGCCGCCCGCTCCTGTTTAACCCAGGGCTCCCCCACTACGTCGGGTTGAGCGCCCAGCGCGTCGAGCTTCCTGCGCCAGGCACGGCCGGCGGGTGTCTGCTCCCACTTAGCCCGGATAGCCGCATACTGCGCCGCCCCGCCCACGGGCACGGGAAACTGCACCCCGTGGGCCATAAGCCAGTGCTTGACCTTGATTTGCCAGGCCACGCTTTCTTCGGTGCCTACTGCACTCTGCTGTACGTTGAAAAGCAATGGTCCCATTCTCTGCTTGCCAATTGGCTCCGCGTTCGAGCAGGTAGTACACCATTTCGAAATAATTGAGGTCAGCCAGCGTCGAGGCCGCCGTAGCCCCCCCCGCTATCCGTACCGTTGATATCAGCGCCGTGGTTGAGCAGAATTTTCATCCGGTCGTAATTATTGATATAGACCGCATTAAGCAGCGCCGGCTCCTGACGATAATCCTTGGCGTTGGGATTGGCGCCGAGTTCGAGCAGAGCGACGAGCAACTCGTCTTTGGGCCCCTTGGTGGCGATATTGAGCAGGAAGGTATCTTCCATCCAGTCCCCACCCTGGCTTTGAGGGCGTGCATGGGGCAGGTGGAGTGGGCGGTTCACATCGGCCCCGTGCCTGACCAGCGCGCGCAGCATCGGTACGCTGTGGTGGGCGTAGGCCCAGAACAGAAACGTCACGCCCTGGCTGCCCACCAGGTTCGGGTCCAGGTCGGGGTGCTGAGCAAAGACTTTATCCAGCGCTTGCGCATCCTCGGCCCGGATGGCCTGAGCTACTTGCAGGGCGGGGTCGGCTGGGAAGTACGTAGTCGGGTCTTCGTGGTAGATGGGATTCAGCGGGTCTGGCAGGTGGCAACCGGCCACCAGAAAGACCAACCCGTAACGAAGCAACCAGGCAAAGCGCGGCATGAAAAAGATTACAACAGATTACAACAGTGGAGCAGGCGGAATGCCCTCACGCTCGCGCCAGGCTTCCATCGCGGCGGCCTCTTCGTCCTCCAGTTTCACCCAGGGCGCGCCCACCACGTCGGGCTGGCTGCCCAGCGCGTCGAGTCGCGCGCGCCAGGCGCGGCCTTCGGGCGTTTGCTCCCACTTCTGCCGAATGGGATAAACCAGCTTGGCCCCCGCCGTAGGCACGGGAAACTTGACCCCGTGGGCGATGAGCCAGTGCTTGACCTTGATTTGCCACCTGACCGACTCCTCGTTGCCAATATCGCTCTCCTGCACGTTGAACGCCACGGTGCCCTCATCTGCCCGCCAATCAGCCCCGCGCTCCAAAAGATAATACACCATCTCAAAGTAATTCAGGTTGGATAGCAAGCTAACGGCCGTTCCTCCCCCACTATCGGTACCGTTGATGTCGGCCCCACGGTCAAGCAGGATTTTCATCCGCTCGTAATTGTTGATGTAGATGGCGTTTTGCAGGGCCGGGACCTCACGATAATCTTTGACGCTGGGATTAGCTCCCATATCAAGCAAGGCTACGAGCAGTTCATCTTTCGGCCCTTCCGTGGCAATGTTGAGTAAGTGCGTATCTTCCATCCAATCCCCGCCCTCACTGTTGGGGCGGGCGTGAGGCAGGTGCAGTTGCCGGTTCACGTCGGCCCCGTGCTTGACCAGCGCGCGCAGCATCGGCACGCTGTGGTGAGCATACGCCCAGAACAAAAACGTTACCCCTTTGCTGCCCACCAGGTTCGGGTCCAGGTCGGGGTGCTCGGCAAAGACCTTATCCAAGGCTTGCGCATCCTCGGCCCGGATGGCCTGCGCCACTTGCAGGGCCGGGCCAGCCGGGAAGTAGCTGGCCGGGTCTTCGCGGTATATCGGGTTAGTCGGGTCGGACATGTGGCAACCGACTACCAGAAAAAATAACCCATAACGAAGTAGCCAGACGAAGCGCAGCATGAGGATGGGGAGGATTATAGCGGGGGATGGGGAATGCCCTCGCCTTCCATCCACGCTTCCATCGCCGCAAACGCCGCATTTTCTTGTTTGACCCACGGCTCACCCACCACATCGGGCTGGCGGCCTAACTCGTCGAGCTTAACCCGCCAGGCATGTCCCTCCGGGGTTTGTTCCCATTTGGTTCGAATAGCCTGGTAGCGCGCTGCCCCCGAAGCCGGTACCGGAAACCTGACCCCTTTCGTCATTAAGAAATGCTTAACCTTTATTTGCCACCTGACCGACTCCTCGTTGCCAATGTCGCTCTGCTGCGTGTAGTAGGCAACATCCCCCTCTGACATGCGCCAGTCGGCCCCACGTTCGAGCAAGTAGTACACCATCTCAAAATAATTAAGCCGTGCTAGGTGGGCTACGGTTGTGGCCCCTCCACTGTCCGTACCGTTGATGTCGGCCCCGTGGTCAAGCAGGATTTTGAGCCGCTGGTACTGACGCACAAAAACAGCGTTTGTCAGGGCTGGTTCCTGTCGTTCGTCCTTAGTGCTTGGGTTAGCCCTGAGGTCGAGCAGGGCGACAAGCAACTCGTCTTTGGGCCCCTTCGTGGCAATATTGACCAGGTACGTACTCTCCAGCCAGTCCCCGCCCTCGCTATCGGGGCGGGCGTGAGGCAGGTGCAGTTGCCGGTTCACGTCGGCCCCGTGCTTCACTAATGCTTGCAGCATCGGTACGCTGTGGTGGGCGTAGGCCCAGAACAAAAACGTCACCCCCTTACTGCCCACCAGGTTCGGGTCCAGGTCG